>DASPYE010000144.1:0-4735 GCA_035636935.1 Candidatus Dormiibacterota bacterium
GGGACTGGAGGCGTTGGCGGGGAGAGGGGACGTGCCCTCCCCATGAATGGGGAGGGCACTCGAGACGTCGTCCGGGAGGGGCATGGAGCGGACTCGGCGGAGGAGGTCGGCGACGGGGACCGGGCCTTCGATTTTTTGGCCGGTGATCATCTCGCCGCCTGTCTCCAGGGCGTTGTGGATGCGCAGCTCGACGGGGTCCATGCCAAGCGCGGCGGCGAGCTTGTCCATCTGCGCCTCGTGCGCGTAGCAGTTCTGCACCGAACCGAAACCGCGCATGGCGCCGCACGGCGGATTGTTCGAGTAGACGACGATGCCGTCGATCGTCGCGTTCGGACAGCGGTATGGCCCGACCGCGAAACACGACGCGTTGGCGATCACCGCGGTGGAGCTCGATGCGTACGCCCCGCCGTCGAGCAGGATGCGCGCCTTGACATAGACAAGCGTGCCGTCGCGGTCGGCGCCGTGCTCGTAGGTCAGGCGGCCAGGGTGTCGGTGCACATGTCCCACAAAGGATTCGGGTCGCGAGTACGAGATCTTGACCGGGCGGCCGGTATTCAGCGCGAGCAGACACGCGTGCGCCTGCATGGACAGGTCTTCGCGCGCTCCGAAGGCACCGCCGATGCCGGCCATCGTGAGCCGGACCTTCTCGGGCGGCAGGTGGAGGATGTTGGCGAGCTGCTGCTGGTCCACGTGCAGCCACTGGGTCGCAATGTGGAGGTCGACTCCACCTTCGCCATCCGGAACGGCGAGCCCGGATTCCGGTCCCAGCGGGGCCTGGTCCTGCATTCCGATCTCGTACTCGCCGCGGACGATGACGTCGGCCCGCGCCGCCTGGTCGCCGTGCCGGATCTTCACGTGACGCGTCACGTTGCCGCCCGGGTGCAGCTGCGGCGCGTCGGCCGACAGGGCATCCTCGGCCTCTGTCACCGGGCGCAAAACCTCGTATTCGACGCGCACCTTCTGCGCCGCGCGCCTTGCCTGCTCCGGGTGGTCGGCCGCAACCAGCGCTACCGCCTCCCCCCAGTAGCGGACGACGTCAAACGCGAGCACCGGCTGGTCCTCGATCTCCAGGCCGTACAGCTTCTTGCCTGGCACGTCCTCGTGCGTGAGGATGGCGTGAACGCCCGGCATCGCGCGCGCCACCGATGTGTCGATTGACGCGATGCGCGCGTAGGGGTGAGGGCTGCGCAGCGTCGCGCCCCACAGCATGCGCTCGGCATGTAGGTCGGACGAGTACGCGAAGGTGCCGCGGACCTTGGTCGGGCCGTCGACCCGGCGGACGCTTTCGCCGACCCTCATCGCGCCGCCATCTGGACGGCCTCGATGATCTTCGCGTAGCCGGTGCAGCGGCAGACGTTGCCCGCCAGCGCCTCGCGGATCTGCCCGTCGGACGGTTGCGGGATGCGCTGCAGCAGATCGTGCGCGGCCACGATCAGCCCGGGCGTGCAGAAGCCGCACTGCACCGCGCCCGCGTCGACGAAGGCGCGCTGGATAGGATGCAGCGCGTCCGGCGCGGCGAGCCCTTCGACCGTGACGATCTTGCGACCGTTGGCCTGGCCACCCAGGACGAGGCACGCACAAACGAGAGTGCCGTCGAGATACACCGAGCACGAACCGCACTCGCCTTGCTCGCAGGCGTTCTTCGATCCGAAGAGACCGAATCGCTCGCGCAAAACGTACAGGAGGCTTTCGCCCGGCCAGACGTCTTCGGCCACCTGCGTATCGCCGTTGACCACGCAGCTGATATTCATGCTGTCCACGCCCAGACAAGACACCGGCGCGCCATGACCGCGAGAGCATGGCGTCTGTAAGCCGCGGTGCCCCGCACGTCGTCGATCGGTTTGGCCGCCGCCGCGACAAGCTCCCCGAAGCGATTCAGCGTCGCATCACTCGGCGGACGGCGCCCTTCCCAGTCGAGCTCGCTCTGGAGGAAGCTCTCCGCCTCGACCGCCCGCAACGGTGTCGGGCCTGCGGAGCCGATTCCCGTGCCGACCCGCCGCCGGCCCGGGTCGAGGGCCAAAGCGAACGAGCAGACGGCGATGACCATCGCGTTGCGGGTGCCGACCTTGGAGAACTGCTGCGGCCCCGGCGCCGGCTCGACCACAAACGCCGCGATCAGCTCGTCCTGGCGCATCGCGTTGCGCTTGGGGCCCGTGAAGAACTCGCGCACCGGGACCCGGCGCGAGCCGGCCACCGAGGCGAGCTCAACCTCAGCGTCTGCCGCGAGAAGCGGCGGATGAGCGTCGCCGGCCGGCGAGGCGGTGCCGAGGTTTCCGCCGACTGTGCCGCGGTTGCGGATCTGCGGCGAGCCGACGGTACGGGATGCGATGGCGAGACCTGGCAGCCGGTCGCCCAGCTCGTCGATGAGCCGCGTGTAGCTCACCCCCGCGCCGATGCGCAACCGGCCATCGTCCATACCCCACTCGGTGAGCTCGCGGATCGGGGTCAGATCGATGACCGTCTCGGGACGGCGGTGGTCGAGGTTGATCTCGACCATGACGTCGGTGCCGCCCGCGATCGGCACCGCCTCGGGATGGGCGGCCTTCATGGCCAGGGCCTCCTCCCATGTCGCCGGCTGGAGGAACTCCATCACCAGGCCATGGGAGCTTCGCGCGCGTCGTCACGCGTGATCGTGCCTTCGATCAGGCCGTAGGGCCGGTCGGACGCATAGAAGACCTCGTTCTCATTTGCAATCCCGAAAGGCGAGAGGTCGACCACGAAGTGGTGTTTGTTCGGCATCGTGATCCGCGCCTCGGCGACTTCCGGGCGCGCCTCGAGGGCAGCCTTGCCCATCGCGTAGAGAGTCTGCTGCAGGGAGAGGCTGTGCTGCGAAGCGAACGTTTCGATGAGCAGACGACGTACTTCCGCAAATGAGTCGGCCCAATCGATCTGGGTATCGCGGTACCGCCACCTGGCGGTCATCGAGGTTGCCATGATCCGGTCGTGGGTCTCCGGCAACGTGGTGAAGCGGTCCTTGATGTAGCCGTGGAACTCGGAACCGGTGGATTTGAGGACGACCAGGTCAGCGACGCCCGCGACGACCCACGTGCCGTCGTCGGTGCAAGTGACCGCGGCGAGCCGCTTCTCGGAGCCCGCGCTGACGAAGGCGTGGTCGTGGACCCGAGACCATGACTGCTCTTCGATCGACACCCGCGCGCGGTAGACCGACGCGAACTCGCCGACAAAGTGACGCGCAAGCCTGATGGCGAAGTCTTCGATCTCGCCCATCGGTTCGTGAGCGAAGGCGAAGACGGTGTTCTTCTGCGTATCCGTCGGCACCACCTTGCTGTTGTCGCCTGTTAGATGCGTGTCGGCGAAGTCGCCGGCGAGCGCGATGCTGACGTTCAGGTCTTTGATCTCATGCGTCCGGTCTTTCCTGGTGACGCGCACGACATGCGTCTCCCACTTCCCGTACTGGTTGTCGCCGAGGACGATCGTCATATCCCTTTGTAGGTCGTATACCCGTAGGCGCTGAGAAGCAGCGGCACGTGGAGATGGCCGCCCTCGAAAGTGAAGACGACCGAGACGGAGGGATAGAAGGCGTCCAGGCCGGAGCGCTCAAAGTACGGCTTGGTGTCGAATTCGAGGCGGTACTCGGCGGGATCGAGCGCCAGCTCGGTCAGCTCGCGGACCCTCCCCTCGGCGTCGGTCTCGGTTTGCGCGACCTCCCTCCAGTCGCCGTCGGGTTCGCGACGATGCAGGACCACGACAAGGCCCGCCGCCGGGGTGCCGCGCATCGTGTCGAGCACATGCGTCGAGATGCTCACTCGAAAAGGGCCTTCTCCAGGCGCAGGCGGGCGATCCGGCGCTGCTCACGGGCAGCCTCCAGGAGCTCGGTCGCCGGGTCGTTCTTCATGCGCCGCCGGAGCTCCGACAGGATCTCATCGGCGTCGCGCCCGGTGGCGGCGATGAGAAAAACGTGGCCGAACCGCTCCTCATATCGCCGATTCTCCACCGCGAGCACGCTCAGTGTGTCGGGCAAGGCGTCCATGACCCCGCGCTGCTCGGCTTCGGAGATCGCCGGCGCATCTCCGCCGCGCTCCCCGATCCTCGGGTGCGCCGCGAACGCATCCATCCACTCGCGATCGCTGAGCTCCGCCGAAGCGATGTCCGCCATGGCCAGAAGCGACTCGAGGTCCTCGTAGGGCCTGTCGGCGGCAACGCGGGCTGCCCAGGTGCGATTCGCAAGACACCCGTACAGGACGTTCTCCGCGTCAGCCTGCGCCAGCTCGTTGAACCACGGGAGGCGATCACTCAATTCCCAGAGGCACCAGCTTGAAATGGCTCACGTCGACCAACCCGCGGTCGGTGATCTTCAGCTCCGGGATCACCGACAGCGCAAGGAAGCTCAGCGTCATGAACGGCGAGGCCATCGTCACACCCATCGCGTTGAGGCGGCGCTCCATCGAGCGCAGCCGCTCGTGGACCTCGGCCAGCGGCCGGTCGCTCATCAAGCCCGCGATGGGCAGCGGCAGCTCCTCGACCAGCCGCCCGCCGTCTGCGACGACGATACCGCCGCCGATCTCGGCCAGCCGAGTCGCGCAAGCGGCCATGTCGCGGTCATCCACGCCCAGCACGACGATGTTGTGCGCGTCGTGCGCCACCGTCGACGCGAACGCCCCGCGCTTCAGGCCGACATTGGTCGCGAACCCGAGGCCCACGCGCCCAGTCGCGTGGTGCCGTTCTACGACCGCGATCTTGACCAAATCGCGGGCCGGGTCCGCCACCACGCAGC
>DASPYE010000145.1:0-15787 GCA_035636935.1 Candidatus Dormiibacterota bacterium
GGGGACGGGCGGCGCGTGCGCCCGTCCCCGATGCTGTTGCTATGCGGGAATGTCCGCGGGCGGGACGAGGGCGCCCGACTTGATCTGACCCTGGATCTTGTCGAGCTCGGTCTTGAGTTCGGCGGGCAGCTCGAAGTTGTCCACCGCGTAGCCGGCGCCTTCGTTGGCGATGCTGAACGTCAGCGCTCCACCCTGGAACTGGCCCTTCACCACGTTCTGGATCGCGGTGTACGTCGCGACGTCGACCTTCTTGAGCGCGCTCGCGATGACCGACGGGTCGGCGTCCTTCTGGTCTGCGTCGACGCCGACGCTGTAGACGCTTGCCTGGCCCGAGGCCTGGAGAACGCCCAATCCGCAGCCGCCGGCCACCTGGAAGAGGACGTCGGCCTTCTGGTTGATCTGGGCCTGCGCGATCGACTTGCATTTGGCAGGGTCGTTGAAGTTGTTCGAGTAGCCGACGAGGACCTTGATCGACGGATCCTCCATCTTGGCGGCCCACTTGTAGCCCGCGATGTAGTGGTTCACCGGCGGGATGCTGATTCCCCCCACCGCGCCGACGACGTGCTGGTTCTTCTTGGCCTTGCCATTCTTCTCCAGCCAGCCGGCGATCACTCCGACCATGGCCCCCGCGTCCTGCTCCTTGAAGAACAGGGACTGGACGTTCGGGTGCTTGAGGTCAACCCCCTTGGCGTCGGTACCCGCTCCGTCGATGATCGCGAAGTGGATGTTTGGGAATGTTCCGGAGACGGTGCCGAGCGCCTGCTGCATAAGGAAGCCGACCCCGATCACCAGGTCGTAGTTCTTGCTCGCGAAGTCGGTGAGGTTCGGGATGTAGTCGTCACCTGTCTTCGACTCTTTGACGTCACCCTGGATCTTGAAGTCCGTCTTGGCCTTCTCGAGGCCGACGTCGGCAAGGTGGTTGAAACTCTTGTCATTGAGGCCACCGGTGTCGGTGACCAATCCGATCTTGAAGGTCTTCGTCGGCGTTCCGCCGCCGCTTGAGCCGCAGGCCACGGCCAGGACCATGGCGACAGCAATCAAACCGACGAACCTAAGACGCTTATGGCCCATCCTCTTCGCTCCCTATCAGAACTGAAAGCCCGGGTGAATCCCAGGCGCGTTTCCCTTGATCGGGCGGATTGTACACCCGCTTACGATTGCCTCCGATGAACCCTTTGGAGGTCATCGGACGCAAGCGCGACGGGCATGAGCACCCGCCGGAAGAGATCGAGTTTCTCCTCTCCGGCTATGTCCGCGGCGAGATCGCCGACTACCAGATGGCGGCCTGGCTGATGGCGGTCTGCATTAGGGGCATGACCGCAGCGGAGACACTCGCGCTGACCCAGACCATGGTGGCGAGCGGCGAGGTGCTCGACCTCAGCGCGATCCCGGGGATCAAGGTCGACAAGCATTCAACCGGAGGCGTCGGCGACAAGGTGACGCTGATCGCGGCGCCGCTGGCGGCGGCGTGTGGGGTCAAGGTGCCGAAGCTGAGCGGTCGCGCCCTCGCCCATACGGGCGGCACCCTGGACAAGCTTGAGTCGGTGCCCGGCCTCACGGTCGACCTCGACCCGGATCGGTTCATCAAGCAGGTGCGAGAGATCGGGATCGCGGTCGCATCGCAGTCGCCGCGCATGGTGCCGGCGGACAAGCTGCTGTACGCGCTGCGCGACGTGACCGCAACCGTGCCCTCGATCCCGTTGATCGCCTCGAGCGTGATGTCGAAGAAGATTGCCGCGGGCGCAGATGCCATCGTGCTCGATGTGAAGTTCGGGCGTGGCGCATTCATGCCCGACGTCGCGTCGGCTGAGCAGCTCGCGCGCGAGATGGTCGAGCTCGGAGAGGGCGCCGGGCGCCGCACTGTGGCGCTGGTGACGGCGATGGACAACCCGCTCGGGCGCTCGGTCGGCAATGCCCTGGAGGTCCAGGAAGCCCTGGACGCGCTCGCCGGGGTCGGCGACGACGAGCTGCTCGAGGTTTGTCTGCGTGTCACGCGCGAGATGTGCCAGGTCGCAGGGGTGTCGGCCGATCCGGAGAAGGTGTTGCGGTCGGGCGCGGGGCGACAGACGTTCGAGCGGATGCTCGCGGCGCAGGGCGGGCACCTGGAGCGCGGATTGCCGGTCGCTCCGGTGCAGGTTGAGGTCAAAGCGGAATCCGAGGGTCACGTCGAGGGGATCGACGCGCTGGAGGTGGGGCTGGCCGCGATCGAGCTCGGCGCCGGACGGATGCGCAAGGAGGACAAGGTCGATCCGGCCGCGGGGTTTGTCATCGCGGCTCACGTCGGAGACCGGGTCGCGGCCGGAGATCCTCTTGTCACGGTTCATGCGCGCTCGCAGAATCTTGTCGATCGTGTGTCGGCTCGCCTGCGGGGTGCGTGGAAGCTCAGCGACAGCCTGGTGCGGCGGCCGCCGCACGTGCTCGCCCGGGTGGACAAGGACGGTGTAACAAAGGGCGACTAGTATTCGCCCGATGGCCGTGACCGAGAAGAAGTACCACGTTGGCCTCGGCCCGGGCGACGCCGGCGACTACGTGCTCGTCCCCGGCGATCCCTTCCGAACTCCGCTCATCGCCAAGCACCTGGACGATGCGCATGAGGTCGCCTTCAGCCGCGAGTACCGCACGTTCACCGGCAGGGTTGAGGGAGTGCCCGTCTCCGCGATGTCCTCCGGAATGGGTGGGCCGTCGGTCGCGATCGGTGTCGAGGAACTGCACGAGCTAGGGGTGCACACGCTGTTGCGCGTCGGCACATGTGGAGCATTGCAGCCCGGGATCAAGATGGGCGATCTCCTGATCGCAATCGGGGCCGTGCGCAGCGAGGGAACGCCGGACGGCTACGTGCCGAAGGAATACCCCGCCATCGCGTCGCTTGATGTGGTGAACGCGCTGATCGAGTCAGCCGAGGCGTCGCGGGTCCCGTACCACGTCGGACTCATGCGCTCGGTCGACGCGCTCTACTCGGACCTGGTGCCGGACCAGATGCCGCGGCCTGATCTGCGAGGCGAGCTGGAAATGTGGACGAAGGCGGGGATCATCGGCGCCGATATGGAAACCTCAACGCTGTTGATCGTGTCGCGGCTGCGCAAAATGCGGGCGGGCACCGTGTGCCTGTGTGTGGACGAGGTCGGCGCGGGCGAGATCCATCACCTCGACCCTTCATACATGGACCGCATGCTCGCGGTGGCGGTCGACGCAATCCGGCGGCTGATCAAGCGCGACGCAAGTGCCGCTCAGCGTCAGTAAGCACCCGCTCGTCGCGGACAGCCTGCGGGGCTTGCGCGACAGCACCACCGAGCCCGAGGAGTTTCGGACTCTCGCTCGCAACGTGATCACGATGCTGCTCTATGAAGCCACGGCGGACCTTCCGGTAAGGCGCGGCAAGGTCCGGACGCCGCTCGCCGAGGCCGATGCGATCGAGATCGAGGCCGAGGTGGTGGCGATCCCGGTGCTGCGGGCGGGTCTTGGCCTCCTGGCGCCCGTGCTCGAGCTGCTGCCGCGGGTCAGCGTCGGCTACATCGGCCTCGAGCGCGACGAGGAGACCGCGGTGGCACGCATCTACTACAACAAGCTGCCGAAGCTGAAGGGCAAGATCCCACTGCTGCTCGACCCAATGCTTGCCACGGGCGGTTCGGCCGCGCAGGCCCTGGACCTGATCAAGGAGGCCGGCGGCCGGGACACGCGCATGGTGTGCATCGTGGCCGCGCCGGAAGGCGTGAAGGTGCTCGAAGAGCGCCACCCCGAGGTTGACGTCTACACCGCGGCGCTCGACGAACGCCTCAACGACAAGGCGTACATCGTTCCGGGGCTGGGCGACTTCGGCGACCGGCTTTTCGGGACGGGAAACTAGGTCAGCCCCATCCCCCGGCTCCGCCGGGTACTTCCCCACAGGTGGCGAAGAGTTCGCTCCCTTCCTTAGCCGAACTTCGCCTCGTAGGCGGTTTCGTTGCAGCGGCGGAGCTCTTCGTCCGTCATGCCGATTTCGGACATCAGCTCGAACTCGTGGCTCAGCGTGGTGGCGGCGACCGTGCGGGAATCGGTGCTGATCGTGCACCGCACCCCTCCACGGACCAGGGCGGGGAGCGGATGGTCGGACAGCTTGGGGATCGCCTTGCATTTCCAATTCGCGGTCGGGCACATATCCAGGACCACGCCCTCGTCGCGAAGGCGGCCTGCGATGCGTGGTTCGCGCGCACCGATCACGCCGTGGGCGATGCGCTCGATGCCAAGCCTGAGGGCGTCTTCGACGTTGGAGGGATCCCCCGCCTCGCCCGCGTGGCACGTGAGATGAAGCCCGGCCGCGCGGGCCGCCTTGAACGCGGGCGCTTGGGGCGCCGCCGGGTAGCGGACCTCGTCGCCGGCGAGGTCGAAACCCACCACGCCCTTGCCTGCGAAGCGGCCCGCGACCTTCGCGAGGTCGACGTTGTCATCGGGAGGGTGCTGGCGCATCGCGCACACGATGGCCACGGCGTTGATCGGACCGGCCGCGAGGCCCGTGAGCACAGCCTGGATCACCTGCTCGACGGTCAGACTGCTCCCCAGGTGCAGTCGCGGCGCCCACCGCACCTCCAGGTAATCGACGTTCTCCGCCGCGGAGTCCTCGCATAGTTCACGCGCGATGCGCTCGAGCGCGCCTTCGGTCTGCATCACGGCGATCGCATCGCCGAAGTACCTGATGTACTCGGCCTGGCTGGGGCAGTCGTCGGGCGCCACCATGCGAAGGCCTTGCCTCCCGGCCAGTCCCTCCGCCGTGGACGGGCGCACCGCTCCATCAAGGTGCGAGTGCAGCTCGGCTTTCTTCCAGCCGAAGAAGCGCGGCTCTATGTCAGGGCGTAGATGTGAGGCAGCTCGCGGTACAGCCCGGCGTAGTCGAGGCCATAGCCGATCACGAAACGGTCGGGGATCACAAAGCCGGTGAAGTCGATCCTGACCTCGACCTGGCGGCGTGCCGGTCGGTCGAGCAGCGCCGCCAGCCGCACCGAGGCGGCGCCGAGCCGTCGAATCCGTCGGGCGACTGCGTTTACGGTGACGCCGGAGTCGATGATGTCCTCGACCAGCAGCACGTGGCGGCCGACAAGAGTGCCTTCCACCATGTGCGCCAGCCTCAACCGACCGTTGCTCGACGTTCCGGTCGGATAGCTTGAAGCGCGAACGAACTCGAGCTCGGCGGGGATGCTCAGGCTGCGCAGCAGGTCGGCGGCGAAAACGGTGGCGCCTTTGAGGATGACGACCATCACCAAGGGTGTGTCGATGTCGACGTAGACCTCCGAGATACGGCGGCCCAGGCGGTGAACCCGCCGCGCGATCTGCGCCGAGCTGATCATCGGCTTGGGGTGACTGGCCCGGTCCAGCGCAAGTCCCGACGTTTCGCTCGGGGCCGGCTGGGTGAGGACCTCAGTCATGCAACAGCAATTTTAGGGACGATCAAACACCAATTGGATGCCACACCGTTTTCATTTCCATGAAAGCGGAGATGAGGTAAGGACTCATCTCGTCCTTTGTGAGTTTGATCACACGCTTCACGTTGCCTGCCGCTGATTCCTCGATTGCTTTGATTTCGTCGGCGGTGCAGCCCGCCGTGTCGATCGCGTTGATGTCCATGTGCGACGAGAGCCAGGGCAAGAGCTCCTTGCGCTGGCCGCTGATGATGTTTACGACGCCAGCGGGCACGTCGCTCGTGGCCAGCACCTCGGCCAGTGTCAGCGCAGCCAACGGCTGTGATTCCGCGGCGAGCGCGACCACGACGTTGCCTCCGCAAAGCACCGGCGCGAGCCGGCGTACCAGCCCGCTGAGCGCATCCTGCTCCGGCGCGACGATGGCGACGACGCCGGTCGGCTCCGGGATGGTGAAGTTGAAATACGGTCCCGCGACCGGGTTCACGGTACCCATGATCTGCGGCAGCTTGTCGGTCCAGCCGGCGTACCAGACGAGCGTCTCGACCGAGCGCTCGAGCTCACGTCGCGCGCGTACGCCCCCGCCGAGGAGCTCGACGAACTGGGCCGCCCGACCGTCCAGCATCTCGGCGGCGCGGTAGAGGATCTGGCCGCGATTCATCGCGGTGCGCCCGGCCCATCCGGTAAACGCGGTGCGCGCCGCCCGCACGGCATCGCGCAGGTCTTTACGCGAGCCGCGTGGCACGTTGACCCGGCCGTCGGGCCGGTAGGCGCGGCCCGATTCGGAGCGGACGAACTCGCCGTTGACGAACAGCTTGTACGTCTTGCGAACATCCATCAGTTGAGATTCACGTAGGGAAGCAGGCCGTGGACGCCACCCTCGCGGCCAAAGCCGGATTCCTTGTACCCGCCGAACGGCGACGTCGGGTCGAAACGGTTGAACGTGTTGGCCCAAACCACCCCGGCCCGCAGGCGCTCCGCCATCCACAGGATGCGCGACCCCTTGTCCGTCCACACACCCGCGGAAAGGCCGTACGGCGTGTTGTTCGCCTTCTCCACCGCCTCGTTCGGCGTTCGAAACGTGAGAACCGAGAGGACCGGTCCGAAGATCTCTTCGCGGGCGATCCGGTAGGACTGCGACACGTTCGTGAAGAGCGAGGGCGGGAACCAGAATCCGCGCTCCGGGAGCACGCAGTCGGGCTGATAGAGCTCTGCCCCTTCCTCGATGCCGGAGTCGACCAGTCCCTGGATCTTCTCCAGCTGCGCCCGCGAGTTGATCGCCCCGATGTCTGTGTTCTTGTCGAGCGGATCGCCCAGCCGCAGGGTCGAAAGTCTCCGCTTCAGCTTCTCGAGCAGCGGCTCCGCGATGGACTCCTGGACCAGCAGCCGGCTGCCGGCGCAGCAGACGTGTCCCTGGTTGAAGTAGATGCCGTTGACGATGCCCTCGACCGCCTGATCGAGGGGCGCGTCTTCGAAAACGATATTGGCGGCTTTGCCACCCAATTCGAGCGTCACCCTCTTGCCACTGCCGGCGATGGCGCGCTGAATCAGCTTGCCGACCTCCGTCGAGCCGGTGAACGCGACTTTCTTTACGCCAGGATGTGAGACGAGGAGCGAACCGGTCTTGCCCGCGCCGGTGACGATGTTGACCACGCCGGGTGGCAGCTCCGCCTGCATGCAGATCTCCGCGAAGACCATCGCCGACAGTGGCGTTGTCTCTGCGGGCTTGAGCACGACGGTGTCGCCGGCGGCGAGCGCCGGCGCGATCTTCCACGCCAGCATCAGCAGGGGGAAGTTCCACGGGATGACCTGGCCGGCGACCCCGAGCGGACTTGGCTTGCGATTCGGAAAAGCCCACTCGAGCTTGTCGGCCCAGCCCGCGTAATAGAAGAAGTGCGCCGCGCTGAGCGGGATGTCGACATCTCGAGACTCCTTGATCGGCTTGCCGCCGTCCATCGTCTCGACCACCGCCAGCTCGCGCGAGCGCTCCTGGAGCAGGCGCGAGATCCGGAAGAGATAGCGCGATCGTCGAGAGGGCGACAGGCGCGCCCATGAATCGAATGCCTTGCCCGCCGCCTTGACGGCGCGGTCGACGTCAACCTCATCGGCGTCCACGACCTGAGACAGCGTTTTCTCCGTGGCCGGGTTGATCGTTGGAAAGTGTTTCTTGCTGTGTGCCTCGACCATGCGGCCGCCGATGAACAGCCCGTAGCGCGGTTGGATCTTGACGTGGTCGATCGCCTCCGGGGCGGGGGCGTATTCGAATGCCTGGCGGGCCAGCTCCGCGGATTGCTTCTTGGTGATGGCCATCAGTCGACCGTGAAGTAATCAGCGGACTGATACGCGCCGCTGCGCTCCTTGTCGATCTGCATCAACACGTCGTTGAGGAGGGTCGAAGCGCCGAGGCGCAAGCGCTCCGGAGTCAGCCACTCGACACCGAGCGTCTCGTACGTGATCACGAGATACGCAATCGCCTGTTTGGAGGTGCGAATTCCGCCCGCTGCCTTGAAGCCGACAGGACGGCCTGTCTCGCGGACGAAGTCGCGGATGGCTTCCATCATCACGAGCGCGACCGGCAGCGTGGCCGCAGGTTGCACCTTGCCCGTCGACGTCTTGATGAAGTCCGCGCCGGCGGCCATGGCCAGGATGCTCGCTCGCCGCACGGCGTCGTAGTTACCAAGCTCGCCGGTCTCGAGGATGACCTTGAGATGCGCGGCGCCGCACGCCTCTTTGACCGCGACGATCTCGTCGTACACCCGCTGGTAGTCGCCGGACAGGAACGCACCCCGGTCGATGACCATATCGATCTCGTGCGCACCGGCCTGTACCGCCTGCTCGGTCTCGGCGACCTTGATCGAGGTGAAGCTCTGGCCCGAGGGGAACGCGGTCGCCACCGACGCGATGCGCACTTGGCTGCCGCGGAGCGCCTGCACGCAGTCTGCGATTCGCAAGGGATAGACGCACACCGCCGCCACCGAAGGCACGGTCGCGTCGCCCGGCTTCGGCCGCACCGCCTTGGCGCACATGGCCGCGACCTTGCCTGGAGTGTCCGCTCCTTCGAGGGTGGTCAGGTCCATGCAGCGGACCGCCAGGTCGAGCGCCCAGAGCTTCGAGGACTTCTTGATCGAGCGTTTGGCGAGAGAGGCCGCTCGCTCGTCGGCTCCGACCTGGTCCACGCTCCGGACGCCGCGCATGAGGGACCCGAGGTGCGTGAGCGATAGCGCGGTCGCCATGTGGGGGATTATGCGACGGCCGGTCGAAGCGCAAGGCTGAAGGGGCGGCAGCGTCTAACGAGGTGACCCTTCAACGCGGCGTTTGGGGCGGGCCTTCGGGGCTCGCCCTTTCTATTTAATGTGTTGCTTCTGACCCCGTCTGGTGTAGCTCCATCCCCGGCGACCCTCCGGCCCTTCGGGCCACCTCTTCTTTGATGGGGAGGAGTCGGGTACTTCCCCGTAAACGGGGAAGAGTTGCCTGTGCCGTCGCTTCGCTGCTACTCGTCGGGGCTTGCAGCTCGGGCACCGTTGCGACCGCGCGACCGTCGCCCAGTCCCTCGCTTGCCTCGCCGAGTTCCTCGCCCTCGGCTGAGCCTCTGCAGCGGATCGAGCGATCACTGCCGTCTCCCATCGAGGAGACTGCCGCTGTCGCGGCGGCCGGAAGGCTTTACGTGATGGGGGGTTTCAATGCTGCGGGCGCGAGCCTCAATATCGTGTACGTCTTCGACGGGACGAGCTGGTCCGTCGGCCCCAGGCTCCCGCTGCCGCTGGACCATCCATCGGCGGCGACCCTCGATGATCGCGTGTACATCGCGGGCGGTCACAGCAACGGACGTGACAGTGCACGCGTGTTCCGACTCGACGAGGATCGGTGGAGCGAGCTGGCGCCGATGCACTTCGCGCGCGGCGGCCACGCGCTGATCGCCCTCGGAGGGAAGCTCTACGCGATCGGAGGCAACACGAGCCGAGGCAATGTCGCGATCGGCGAGTCGTTCGATCCGAAAACCAATGCCTGGCATGTCACCTCGCCGATGCCGGTCCCGCGCAACCATGTGGCGGGTTTCGTACTTGGTGATGCGGTCTGCGTCGCGGGAGGCCGTTCGCCGACCACCGCTCGAGTCGATTGCCTGATCGTGAAGACGGGCTTGTGGTCCCGAAGCTTCGCGGTCATCCCGCTGCCCACGAGCGGCGGCGGGGCCGCGTCATTCACCAACGGAGACGTCCTCGTGGCCGGCGGCGAGGACGCAAGTGAATCTCGAATCGTTGATCAGTTCGCGTTCGAGCGCGGCGGGATGTGGGTTCGCACCCAGAATATGCTCGTACCGCGGCACGGCTTCCAGCTGGCGATCTTCGAAGGCCGCGCGTGGGCGTGCGGTGGTGGCACTGCGCCGGGCTTGCATCCGGTCGCGACCTGCACGTCACTCGGGGATGGACTGCCCGCGCTCGCGAATGGCTGAGACGGCCGCCAGCGTCAGCCCGGTGAAGAGGATGAGCAGAAGTGGAACGCCGTAGTTGAACTCCGGGGTTGTCAGCAACGAAACGTCGGCGTGCCAGACCTGTTCGAGCAGGAGGTCGCCAAGCTCGATGATCGCGTAGAAGACCAGGATCACCACATTGGCGATCAGCGCCGCGAGTGGGATCGGCTCACGCACATACCAGAGCAGGGCCGCAAAAGGGATGGCCGCCAGGAACGGACCGAAGAAGTTGACGATCGACTGGCGGACGACGTCGAGCGGCTGGGTGGGCTGCGCGTGCAGCGACCAGATGGAGAGGTCGAGATACCCAAGGTGCCACGGCCGCGCGACGATCGAGCCCTGCCCGCCCACCGCATAGATAAGTAGGAGATGCATCACCTCGTGTGCGCCGAATGCCGCCACGAAGAGCAAAAGGGACAGGACAAGCACGCGGATGTACATCAGCGCTTCTCCGCTGTTACCGGGGCTGGTTTCGTCAAGGCGGTATAAATCCTCCAATGTCCGCGGTGCTGCTCGCAATCTGGGACGCGCTCCAGATGGCCTTTTTCATGTTCTGGGAGGTCCTGTGGCCCCTCGCCCTCGGCTTCCTGATCTCCGCCGTCGTGCAATCGCTCGTGTCCCGAGAAGCGGTGGTCAGAGCCCTGGGCACCGACGATCTTCGCGGAGTCAGCTTCGCGACAGTGCTCGGCGCCGCAAGCTCGAGCTGCTCGTACGCGGCCGTCGCGGTGGCCCGCGGGCTGTTCCGGAAGGGATCGACCTTCACCAACGCCATCCTCTTTGAGTTCGCGAGCACCAACCTGGTGTTCGAGCTTGGTCTCGTCCTGCTCGTCCTGCTGGGCTGGCAGTTCCTGACGGCGGAGCTCGCCGGTGGGCTGCTGATGATCGGGATCCTGGCCGTGACCTTCAAGTACACGCTCCGCTCCCGGATGGTCGAAAAAGCACGGGCCCAGGCGGAGAAGGGCGTGCGTGGCCGCATGGAGGGCCACGGCGAGATGGACATGTCCGTCACCGGCGGATCTTTCCTGAACAGGCTCTTCTCAGCGCGAGGCTTCACCGCCGTGAGCCACGTCTTCTATTCGGATATCGCGAGCATCGCCCAGGACCTCGTCCTCGGCTTCTTGATCGCGGGCGCGCTGGCCGCGTGGGTGCCGAACAGCTTCTGGCAGACGCTTTTCGTGTCCAGCGATCCGACGGTGGCGGCGGTGTGGGGACCGATCATCGGCCCGGTGATCGCGATGCTGACCTTTGTGTGCTCTGTCGGCAACATTCCGCTGGCGGTGGTGCTGTGGAACGGCGGCATCAGCTTCGGCGGCGTCATCAGCTTCATCTTCGCCGACCTCCTCATCATCCCGATCCTGAACATCTACCGGAAGTACTACGGAGGGCGGACGAGCCTCTATCTGCTGGTCACCTCGTACGGAGCAATGGTCCTGGCAGGCCTCGTCATCGGGGCGCTTTTCCAGGTGCTCGGCCTCGTCCCCACACATCACGTCATCGAGGCCTTTCAGACGCGTCCGAGCTGGAACTACACGACCATCCTCGACTTCGCCGCGCTCGGGCTCGCGCTCATCCTGGGCTGGCGGTTCCTGCGCACGGGTGGTCTCGAGATGCTGAAGGCGATGGAGACCGCGCCGACAAGCGGGCACGAGATGTCTCACCATGACCACCATGCCGATCACCACCACCACTGAGATGCAGCGCGACTACATAAAGGAATTCAGCCACGCCCTCGGCCGCGAGATGGAGGTTCTCCACTTCGGTCATGCGGGCCGGCCGCTGCTGGTTTTCCCGACCTCGATGGGCCGTTTCTACCAATGGGAGGACTTCGGCCTGGTCGGGGCGCTCAGCGACTTCATCGAGTCAGGCGTCATCCAGTTGATCTGCGTCGACAGCGTCGACGGCGAATCGTGGTACGCGAGGGACCGGCCGCCCGCGGAGCGGGTCTGGCGCCACCTCCAGTACGAGGCCTACCTCGTCGACGAGATTCTCCCGCGCATCTCCGGCCAGCCGATCGCCTGCGGCGCGTCGTTCGGCGCCCTGCACGCGGTTCTCCTGGCGGCCAGGCACCCGACCCGGATCGGCGGATTCATCGCGATGAGCGGGGCCTTTGACACCGCGCGATGGCTGGACGGATACCACGACGACAACGCCTACTTCACCAACCTTTTCGCTTTTCTACCGGGGCTGAACGACGATGCCTACCTGGGCCCGCTGCGCGCGCAGCACCCAAAGGTGATCGTGACCGGCGAGCAGGACCCGAACGTGGACGACTCACGCCGCCTCGGCGGGCTGCTGCGCGAGAAGGGGATCGACGTCGGGCTCGATATTTGGCCCGGATGGGCGCACGATTGGCCCTACTGGAAGGACATGATGCGGCGGTACCTCAGCTAGGCGACAAAAGAGGAAGGAAAGATGGCCCGCAATAAGATCATTGGACTGCTGATCGGACGCGAGAACACGTTCCCGGGCCCGTTTCTAGACATCGTCAACAAGAAGGGCGCCGCCGACGGCATCACGGCCGAGCTCGCGGTCCTGGGCGGGACATCGGAGCTCGCCGAGCAGTACCACACGGTTCTCGTCGACCGGATCTCGCACGAGGTGCCGTACTACCGGGCGCACCTGAAGAGCGCCGTCCTGATGGGCACGACCGTAATCAACGACCCGTTCTGGTGGGAAGCCGACGAGAAGTTCTTCGAGTGCACCCTGGCTCGCAAGCTCGGCGTCGCGGTGCCGAAGACGATCGTCCTACCCAACAAGCAGTACATCCCCGACATCGACCAGCAGCGCTCGCTGCGCAACCTCCAGTTCCCGCTCGACTGGGAGGCGCTCGTCAACTACACGGGCCTGCCGGCGGTCCTCAAACCGAATACAGGAGGCGGCTGGAAGGACGTTTTCATCATCCACTCGATCGAAGAGCTGATCACTGCTTACGACCAGACCGGCTTGAAGACGATGATCCTGCAGGAGTTCATCCACTGGGACGACTACATCCGCTGCATCTGCGTCGGACGCCAGCACATCCTGCCGATCCGCTACAACCCGAAGGCTCCGTTCGAGGAGCGCTATCAGATCTCCAACCCGCCCGAGGGGAGGCTGCGCGACCAGGCGATCAACGACGCGCGGACGCTCGTCGAGGCGCTGGGCTATGACATGGACACGGTCGAGTTCGCCGTCAAGGACGGCGTGCTCTACGCCATCGACTTTCTCAATCCCGCGCCCGACTTCGACAACTTCTCGATCCAAGAGGACAACTTCCAGTGGGTGCTCGACAAGATGAGCGACCTCGTCCTCGGCTACGCGCGCGGCGAGGCCACGCCGCCGTGGCGTGACGAGCACCGCTGGTGGAAGCACGTCTCGAAGGCGCCAGCGGCAAGTCCCGCGAAGGCGTGAACGACCCGGTCGCCGCGTACCACGGCCTGCTTGACGATGAGCGGCTGACCGGGGACAGCGCGGAGGCCCTGACCGAGGGACAGCGCGCGAGGCACTTGATGTTCGGCGAGCGGCCGCTGTGCGTCGCCATCCGTCCCCAGATCCTGACCCGGCCGCGCTACGAGCAGGCGGTGACGGCCGCGCAGGGGGTCTACAGCGCGCTGACGGCGCTCGAGAAAGCCGTGCTCAAGGACGACGAGCTACGCCGGGAGCTGGCTCTCGAGCCTGAAGAGGAGCGCCTGGCGATGGCGGATCCCGGGTTCAGGTCGTCGTCCTCGTCCGTGCGTCTCGACAGCTTCTTTGCCGACGAGGTCCGCTTTGTCGAGTACAACGCGGAGTCTCCGGCGGGGATGGCGTACAGCGACAACCTGGCCGCGGTCTTTGTGCGCCTGCCCGTGATGAAAGCGTTCCGCAAGCTGTTTCGAGGCAGCTTCCTGCCGACCAGGCGCCGCCAGCTGTCGGCCATGCTGCGGGCGTTCCGGCAGTGGGACCGCGGGGCGACGCCGGTGATGGCGATTGTCGACTGGGAGGGTCTGCCCACGGCCCCAGAGTTCGAGATGTTCAAGGTCTTCTTCGAGGACGCTGGTGTCAAGACAGTCATCTGCGACCCTCGGGCACTCGAGTTCCGGTCGGGCAAGCTGTTCGCGCAGGGCACCGCGGTCAACCTCGTCTACCGTCGCGTGCTCACGAGCGAGCTGCTCGAGCGAGGCGAAGGCACGCAAGCGCTGCTCGAGGCCTACATGGCCCGAGCCGCATGCGTCGTCAACAGCTTCCGCGCGAAGCTCCTGCACAAGAAGATGAGCCTTGCGCTTCTGTCCGACGTCCGCTACGAACGCCTCTACACGCCCGCCCAGCGGGCTGCGATCGGGCGACACATCCCGTGGACGCGGCGGGTCAGGCCCGAGCTGGCGGAGGACATCGCGAAACGGCGCGAGACCCTCGTTCTCAAGCCGAACGACGAGTACGGCGGCAAGGGTGTGGTCCTCGGCTGGACCGTCGACCAGGCGGAGTGGGAGTCGGCGATCGAGATCGCGACCACCCAGAGCTACGTCGTCCAGGAGGCGGTCGAGATCCCGAGGGTGCCGTTTCCAGTGGTCCTCGATGGTCTGAAGTACATCGACCTCGCCGTCGACCTGGATCCCTACCTGTTCGACGGCCGGCCAGGAGGCTTCATGACGCGGGTTTCGGCCGCCGCGCTCCTCAACGTGACGGCCGGGGCGGGCAGCGTCGTGCCAACATTCGTGGTCGAGGGACCTGCATGAGTGGGGACGGCTTTCTGACGATCGGTGTCGAAGAGGAGTACCAGATCATCGATGCGTCTGGGCAGCTCCATTCGCACATCGACACACTGCTGGCGGCGGCCGCGCCGAAGCTGGGCGACAAGGTCAAGCGGGAGATGATGCAGTCGGTGGTCGAGGTCGGCACCACCATCTGCCAGAACGTCGACGAGGCGAAATACCAGCTCGGCGAGATGAGACACACCCTGGCCGAGCTGCTCAAACCCGAAGGGCTGCGCATCGCTTGCGCCGGCACCCATCCGTTCTCGCGCTGGGAGGACCAGCAGATCACCGAGCACGAGCGTTACAAGATGCTCGAGATCGAGCTCCAGGACGTTGTGCGCTCGCTCGTCATCTTCGGGCTCCACGTGCACGTGGCGATCCCCGATCCCGAGCTGCGGATCGGCGTGCTCAACGAGGCGCGCTACTTCCTTCCGCACCTGCTCGCGCTGAGCACGTCGAGTCCTTTCTGGATGGGGCGCAACACGGGCCTGAAGTCATACCGGAGCGTGATCTGGTCGAACTTCCCCCGCACTGGCATCCCGCCGGAGATCAGCTCTTACGACGAGTACGAGAACTACGTCGAGCTGCTGGTCAGGACGGGCTCGATCGACAACGGGAAGAAGATCTGGTGGGACCTTCGCGCGCACCCGAGCTTTCCGACGCTCGAGTTTCGCGTCTGCGATATGCCGACCCGATTGGAGGAGACGGTGTGCCTGGCAGGTTTGATGCAGGCGATCTGCGCCAAGCTGCTGATCCTCCGTGCACGCAACCTCGGCTTTCGCAAGTACATGCCGGCGTTGATCGCCGAGAACAAGTGGCGGGCGATCCGCTATGGGATCGACGGCAAGCTGATCGACTTCGGCAAGCAGTCAGAGGTGCCGATGCGCGAGCTGGCGGTCGAACTGCTCGAGTTCATCGACGACGTGGTCGACCAGCTGGGCTCGCGGAAGGCGGTCGAGTACGTGCACACGATCCTTGCCGAAGGGACGAGCGCCGACCGGCAGCTTCGCGTGCTGGAGAAGGGCGGCGACACGCGTGCGGTCGTGGAGATGCTGGCGGCGGAGACGGTTGGCGCGCCGGCGAGCTTGCATGAAAAGACCGGGTGAGCTGATCCGGGAAGCGGTGACGTCGTGGCCGGGCGTGACAGCCTTGCCGCACCGCTTCGGGGGTATCGAATACAGATTCGGCAAGAAGGAGATGGGGCACGTCCACGGCGACCGGCT
>DASPYE010000146.1:0-5567 GCA_035636935.1 Candidatus Dormiibacterota bacterium
GAGCGCCCCGTAACCCTCCTTCCTTGCCCTCCGTTGGGGGGAATTGGAAAGCGTAGAATCCCTGCGCTCCCCAAGCATGGCTCGAAACGTACCTGAGCGGATCAAGACGAAGGGGGGACATAGTCCTCGAGCGCGGATTCACGCCGCGTGGTCTCCGATCGGGCAGAAGATGCGCCGGACCACGTTGCTCCGCGCGCTGGGGGCCGTAGTCGCGGTCATGCTCGTGATCGGCGTCGCGGCCGATGCGTATGCCCAGTCCTTCTTCGACAGCCTGCCCTCGATCCAGGGCCTCGACTCCGCCGCGTTCGCGGGCGACACGATCATCTACGACAGCACCGGCAAGGTCGTGCTGGCGGACGTCGGCAACCATGGCGACCACCGCCTTGCGGTCAAGCTCAAGGACGTCTCGCCGATCGCGATCCAGGCGACTGTTGCGATCGAGGACAAGGGCTTCTACACGAACCCCGGCTTCGACCTCGTCGGCATCGTCCGCGCCGCGTTCGACAACATCCGCGCCGGCAGGATCGTCGGTGGTGGCAGCACCATCACACAGCAGCTGGCCAAGCAGCAGTTCCTGACGCCCGAACAGTCGGTCAGCCGCAAGATCAAAGAGCTGGCTCTTGCCTACGAGCTGAGCCAGACCTACAGCAAAGACCAGATCATGGAGCTCTACCTCAACAAAAGCTTCTACGGCTCGCAGTCCTACGGAATCGAAGCCGCGGCCGAAAGCTATTTCCACATCCCCGCCTCCAAGCTCGACCTTGCGCAGTCCTCGGTGCTGGCGGGACTCCCGCAGGCGCCGACGGAGTGGAACCCGGTCCTGCATCCCGATTCGGCCAAGCTGCGCCAGACCGAG
This sequence comes from Candidatus Dormiibacterota bacterium, assembly GCA_035636935.1. Lineage (GTDB taxonomy): Bacteria > Chloroflexota > Dormibacteria > Dormibacterales > Dormibacteraceae > 40CM-4-65-16. Next base: position 857 of record DASPYE010000146.1, read on the forward strand.
GTCCTGCAGGCGATGGTGCGCTCGAACTTCATCTCGCAAGAGGACATGGACAAAGCGCTCGCCGAGAAGCTCGTCTACCAGGCACCGGTCAACAGCTTCCTCGCGCCGCACTTCGTCGACTACGTGCTGGCGGAGCTGCGGCAGCTCGGCTTCCAGCCCGGGATCCAGCAGCTGAACGTGACGACGACCCTCAACTGGAAGATGCAGCAGATCGGCCAATCGGTCGTCAGCAGCAACCTGAACAAAAACCTTTGGCGCGATCCCAAGGGAGTGCTCTCGTCAGGTCTGGTGGCGGTCCAGCCGACCACGGGCGACATCCTCGTGATGGTCGGATCCCCGAGCTACAACTCGAAAGGCGGTCAGATCAACTACACGACGATCCCGCGCAACATGGGCTCGTCGATGAAGCCATACACGTACGGCGCGGTGATCAACGCACGTGCCGCGACCGTGGACACGCCCGTCTACGACGGTCCGAGCCCACTGGTCTACAAGGACGCTTACAGCACGACCAAGATCTACAACTACGACGGCCGCTCGCACGGCGTGCTGCCGCTTAAGAAGGCGATGGGCAACTCGCTGAACATCGCTGCGGTCAAGGTCGAGCTCTCGATCGGGGTCCCGGCGGTGCTGTCGTGGATGCGCAACCTCGGCGTCATCCCCCGCTACATCAGCCCTGACGGGTCGTACAACGCGACTGCGCCGGGCGATCAGTACGGCCCGTCGTTGACGCTCGGCGGCTACCCCATCACGCTGCTCGAGCACGTCGAGGGCATCGCGACGTACGCGGATATGGGCGTGTACCACACGCCCCAGGCAGTCCTCAAAGTCACCGACTCACGCGGCGCCGTGCTCTACCAGGACCACCCCAACCAGCGTGCGCGGCTCGCGATCGATCCCGCCGTGGCCTTCATCATGGCCCAGATCATGGCCGACGACCAGAACCGCTGCATGATCTTCGGCTGCAACAGCCAGCTGCACTGGAAGGACCGCACAGTCGCCGCGAAGACGGGCACGACGGACAACTTCAAGGATGCGGCAACCATCGCGTTCACACCAGATCTCGCGACTGGCCTCTGGGTCGGTGACATCCTGGACAACCGCCACTTCATGAAGTACGGCTCGGACGGCGTGTTCGTCGCCTCGCCCGGCGTCCACACCTTCGTCTCAAGCGCGCTGGCCGGCGTCCCGGGCAATCGGTGGTACACCGCGCCACCGGGAGTGGTGGCCGGTCCGAACAACAGCTGGTACCTGCTCGACGCGCGCAGCATCGCCAAGCTGCCGGGCGACAACCCGCCGAGCCCGACGCCCAGCACGCCGACGTACGTCGTACCCCCGGACTCGGGCGGCGGACCGATCGTCGCGAGCCCACCGCCGACTCCGTGTCCGTCGCCGGGCCCACCCTGCGCCTGATCTAGAGCCAGGCCTCCGTAGACTTGCGGCCTGATGGCCGCTGAATTGTCGGTGGTGACCGAGCGCCTGCCCAAAAGCCAGGTGGGGATGAAGATCGAGGTGCCTGCCGAGGTCGTCGACGCCACCTTCGACCGCGTCCTGAACCGACTCGCCTCTCGCGCGAAGATCGAAGGCTTTCGGCCTGGACACGCGCCGCGGGCGCTGGTCGAGGCTCGGCTCGGTCCCGCGGTCTTGCGCGAGGAAGTCGTCGAAACGATGGTGCCTGACGTGATCCGCCAGGCGCTCGACAGAGAATCCATCGATCCGATCGACAACCCAGACGTCGAGGTCCTGGAGCTCGAGCGCGGAAAACCCGCGAAGCTGAAGGCGACCATCAGCGTGATGCCCGCGGTCGACCTGGCGGACGTGAGCAAGATCAAGGTCGAGCCGCCCGACCACTCGCACGAGGTCACCGACGAGATGCTCGAGCGCCGCCTCGACGATCTCCGCGAGCCCCTGGCGGAGATCACGCCGGTGGAACGCGAGGTGCGCCAGGGCGACATCGCGGTGATCGACATCGAGGTCGAGGTCGACGGCAAGGTCATCGAGTCGGAGAGCCGCAAGTCAACCGAGGCAGAGGTGAAGGAAGGTGTCCTGCTGCCGGAGCTGGTCGCCATCCTGCCGGGCACGTTTCTCGATGAGACGCGCGAGGCGAAGGTCACCTTTCCGGACAGCTACAGCAACCCTGCCCTCGCGGGCAAGGACGCCACCATTCGCGTCGCCGTCCGCGGCGTCAAGGAAAAGCTCCTGCCCGCGCTGGATGACGCGCTGGCGAAGAGCCTCACCAACGGCAAGCAAGAAACAGCCGGGGCTTACCGCCAGGCGGTTCGCGAGGAGCTGGAAGAGTCGGCGCACGCGGTGGCGAAGATGGAGCGGGAGGAGGCGGTCGTGAAGGCCCTGGTCGACGCCTCGTCTGTCGACGTGCCCGACTCGCTGGTCGACCGCGAGCTGACCAGCCAGCTCGAGTCGCTCGAGCGCACGCTCAGCCGGCAAGGGCTGAAGCTGGAGCGTTACCTGCAATACCTCGACCGGTCGATGGACCAGTGGATGGCCGATCAGCGACCCGAGGCCGAGGGCCGCCTCAAAGTCGACCTCGTGCTCGCCGAGTTCGCCAAAAGGGAAGGTCTGGAGCCCTCGGACGACGAGGTCGTCAAGTTCCTGGAGGAGCAGGCGGAGGAGGACGAGGAGCTCAAAACGCAGGTCAAAGAGCTCAAGAAGAGCGCGTCGGCCCGGCGCTACTTCGCCTCGCGCCTCCGGCGCCGGAGGGTCCTCGACCGTTTGCTACAGATCGCAGGTGCTTGACTGAACCGGGGCGACCCGTGTCTAGAATGACGTGATGCCCCAAGGAGACCCCATGAACCAGATCCAGCATCCATCGAGCTACCTCGTCCCAATGGTCGTCGAGAACACCGGACGGGGTGAGCGGGCGTTCGACATCTATTCGCGACTCCTCAAGGAGCGCATCGTCTTCATCGGCACGCCGATCGACGACCAGGTCGCCAACCTCGTCGTCGCGCAGCTCCTTTTCCTGCAGTCCGAGGATCCCGACAAAGAGATCGCGCTGTACATCAACAGCCCGGGCGGGCAGGTCACGGCGGGACTCGCGATCTACGACACGATGCAGTACATCCGCCCGCCGGTCTCGACGATCTGTATCGGCATGGCCTATTCGATGGCCGCGGTGCTGCTTGCCGGCGGCGCGCATGGTCAGCGTTACGCGCTGCCGCACGCCAACATCCTCATCCACCAGCCGTGGGGCGGGATGCAAGGTCAGGCCACCGACATCCAGATCCACGCCAAAGAGATCCTGCGTACGCGGGAGCAGCTGAACCAGATCCTCGCGCGCCACACCGGTCAGAAGATCGAGAAGGTCACGCTGGACACGGAGCGCGATTACTTCCTGACGGCCGAGGCGGCCAAGGAGTACGGCCTGATCGACGACATCATCCTCACGCCGGCCAAGACCGGCGACAAGACAAAGAAGGAAAGCCAGGACGAGGAGAAGGTCAAGGAGAAGGTCGCCGCAGGATGATCTTCCGACGCAGAACCAAGCGCGACGAGGTCCAACGGCATCGACCCAAGTGCTCGTTCTGCGAGAAGACCCAGGGCGAGCGCGGTATTCGTTTGATCGCGGGCCCGGGGGTATTTATCTGCAGCGAGTGCATAAGCCTTGCCAACGAGATTCTCTGGGGCCATAATCCCCCGGCGCCGGCCTCGCCGTAAAACATATGACTAGGAACCCATGAACGAACGGGAAGACCGCCGCCGCTATACCCGCTGCAGCTTCTGCGGCAAGGGTCAGGACCAGGTGCGCAAGCTGGTCGCCGGCCCTGGCGTGTTCATCTGCGACCAGTGCATCGACCTCTGCCAGGAGGTCCTCGAGGACGACAACCGGTCCGCAGGCACCAAAAAGCAGAAGACAGGTTTCATCCCCAACCCCAAGACGATCTGCGCCGCCCTTGACCAGTACGTGATCGGGCAAGAGCGTGCCAAGAAGGTGCTCTCCGTACAGGTCTACAACCACTACAAGCGGATCAGCGCGTCGAAGTCGGTGGGCGATGTTGAGCTCACAAAGTCGAACGTGCTGCTTGTGGGGCCGACCGGGTGCGGCAAGACGTATCTCGCACAGACGCTGGCCAAGATCCTCGACGTCCCATTCGCGATCGCGGACGCGACAAGCCTCACCGAAGCCGGTTATGTGGGCGAGGACGTGGAGAACATCCTGCTCCGCCTCATCCAGGCCGCGGACTTCGACATCAGCCGCGCCGAGCGGGGAATCATCTATATCGACGAGATCGACAAGATCGCACGCAAGTCAGACAACCCCTCCATCACCCGCGACGTGAGCGGTGAGGGCGTGCAGCAGGCGCTGCTCAAGATCCTCGAAGGCACGGTCGCCAACGTGCCGCCGCAGGGCGGGCGCAAGCATCCGCACCAGGACTTCATCCAGATCAACACGACCAACATCCTGTTCGTCTGCGGCGGCGCGTTCGACGGGCTCGAGAAAGTCGTCGAGCAGCGCATCGGCCGCCGGGCGATCGGTTTCGGCGCGCCGCACACACGCAACGAGCGGAAGGCTGTGTCAGAGACCCTCAAGCATCTTCAGCCGCAAGACCTGCTGAAGTACGGCTTCATCCCTGAGTTCATCGGCCGCCTGCCGATCATCGTGACGCTGCACCACCTGGACCAGCAGGACATCGTGCGCATCCTCACCGAGCCGAAGAACGCGCTCGTCAAGCAGTACCAGAAGTTCTTCTCG
>DASPYE010000147.1:0-3589 GCA_035636935.1 Candidatus Dormiibacterota bacterium
CTTGTGCAGCACGTCCGCATCGTGCCCGGCTGGCTGGTGCCGCGTCTCATGACGGTTCTCCGCCATGCCCATCCGCAGCTTCCCGCACGGCTTGGTCGCGAGCGGCGTCCCGAGCAGGTGATGGAGATCATCTACGACGCACAGGCCGCTCTGATGGAGCAGGCGTGCAACAGTCGCGGTCCCGCGCAGGTGATTCCACTGTTTGCGCGCTCCCGCGAGCGGATGCTGAAAGAAGCCGCGCTGTAGCGGCTTCCATGCTGCGCGTCGACCTTCATCTCCACTCCCATTTCTCGCACGACGGCAAGAGCTCGCTCCAGGAACTGATCGACCGCGCCCACGAATGCAGGCTCGACCGCATCGCGCTGACGGATCACAACACAGTGGAGGGCGCCCTTAAGTTCGTGCGAATCGCACCGGAGCTAGCCATCGCGGGTGAGGAGGTCAAGACGCTCGAAGGTGAGGTAATCGGGTTGTTCATCACGAGCCGCGTCTCGCCTTTTCTCGCACCGGAGGAGGCGATGGATCTCATTCACGGCATGGGGGGCCTTACATACCTGCCGCATCCGCTGGACCCGCATCGCGCGAACTTCCGTCCGGAGCGTGTGATGGAGCTCGCGGAGCGAATCGACATCATCGAGACTTACAACCCCTGGTGCGACCCGGGCGCCAATCAGGCCGCAGCGCGGCTGGCGGAAGATCTCGGCAAGGTTGCCGCCACCGGGTCGGACTCGCACTCTGCAGAGGAGCTCGGGCGGAGCTGGATGGAGATAGAGGAGTATTCGGGCGAACAGGATTTCCTCGAGAAGCTGCGTTACGCGCGCCACGTCGTGACCGCGAGCAGTGGCACGGGACGGCGTGCCTGACGAGCCCGAACTACTCGTCATCGGCTCGATCGCCCTCGACAAGCGCGATGGGCCGTTCGGAAAAGTCGAGCAGGAGCTCGGCGGCTCCGCTGTTTATTTCGCGCTCGCGGCAAGCTTGCTTGTGCCGGTGAAGGTCTCGGCGCCGGTGGGCCGGGACGCGATCGAACGCGTCACCAAGGCATTTGACGGACGGCCGATCGAGACCACGCATGTCAACGTGCTCGATGCTCCGACGTACCGCTGGTCCGCCCACCAGGAACATGGACGCAACGTCGACCTGGGTAGCGCCGACGAGATCTATGACCGATGGGAGCCGGAGATCCCGCCGGGGTTCACGGGCTGGGCCTTTGTTGGATCGATGCGTCCCGACCGGCAGGCGCAGGCCGTGAAAGCGATCCATCATTCGGCGCGACTCCTGGCGGCGGACGCGATGCTCTCCTACATCAAGGCGCAGACGGGCGAGGCCAGGGATGTCCTGCGGCGCTCGGCGTGGTTCTTCTGCAACCACGAGGAGTTCCAAGCGTTCGGGGGGCGCGATCCAGAGGAATTTCGGAGGCAGTGGTGGCTCGACGGCCTGGTGCTGAAGGCCGGGCACGACGGCGTGACGACCTACACCGCGGATGGCAAAGTTCACGTGCCGGCGCTGACGAAGTACACCGCATTCGATACGACCGGCGCCGGGGACGCGCTCGCGGGCGGGATGCTCGCGCGCTGGTTGAGCACCGGCGCTCAGCGTGCAGGGCTGCAGGATGCGATGGTGTGCGGGGTCGCATGTGCCTCGCTGACCATCGAGTCGATCGGTGTTCGCGGTATCGCCAGGGCGACACCGCGATTGCTGGAAGACCGGATGGAAGAGATATGGCGGGCACTCAGACGCGCGTCGTGATCATCAGCGGAGACCTCGTCGAGCAAGAGGTGGACGCGATCGTCAACGCAGCGAACAACGACCTGCAGCTCGGCGGCGGTGTCGCCGGCGCAATCCGACGGGCTGCCGGACCCGCGGTCCAGGACGAATGCGACATGCATGGTCCGGTACAGGTAGGCGAGGCGGCGATCACAGGTGCCGGAAACTTGCACGTGCGTTATGTGATTCATGCGGCGAGCATGTCGCTCGGCGGACGCACCACCAGGGCTTCGCTCAAGTCGTCGATGGATCACGTGTTTCGACTGGCGCATCAAAATCACATCGCCTCCATCGCCGTCCCCGCGGTCGGCACGGGCATCGCGGGATTTCCTATCGACGAGTGCGCGCGGGTGATGGGCGAATGCCTTAGGTCCGCGTTAAGCGAAGGCTGGCAAGCGTCCGAGGTGCGCTTTGTCCTGTTCGGAGAGGATGCAAAAAGGCCTTTTGAGGCCGCCTTCTGGCCTGCTTTTTCACAGGGTTGAGGGCCCCCACGCCCGAATTCAGTTTGAATTGGGGTTGTATTGGGCAAATACCCACCCCTAGAATGGGCGAGTCCGCCCCCACGACAGAATCTCGATAAGGATGGTGACTTAGTGGAAGGCTACTGCTTGAAGGACAAAAGAAAGGTTGAGATGAAAGATCCTCAGCCGATCACGATGAAGAACGGCAAGCCTGCAACAGTCGGCACATGTCCCAACTGTGGGACGAAGATCTACAAGATCGGCAAGGCCACCTAGCGAAAACGTAGGAAGTCGCAAGGGCCGCTCTGTTGGTGAGAGCGGTCCTTTCTTTTTGATCAGGTAGCGAGCGGAGGCTCGAGCGCGCCCAGCAGAACATCGGTCGCCGAGACGGCCTCGTCGACGCCGAGTGTTTTGAAAATCTCAACATTCGTCGGGTTGTTCACGCGCGCGATTGTCTTCTTGACCCGGAAGTGGCGCTTGGCCATCTGCAGCGCGATGAGGTTATCCTCATCGTCCGCGGTCACCGCGATGATCGCGTCCGCGCGTTCGATGCCCGTCTGCGCAAGAAACCTGACCTCGCAGCCATCACCGCGCATCACGATGCTGCCCAGTTGGGTCTCGAGCCAGTCCGCTCGTCGTGCATCCTTTTCGATCAGCGTCACCTCGTGGCCGCGCTCCACCAGGTCGCGCGACAAGTAGTAGCCAACCGTTCCCCCACCGACGACGATGACGTACACCGGCTAGCGGCTCTCCCGCTCTAGCAAGACCTTTTCAATGTGTCGGGCGCCGTCGATCGTCGGGCAGATGGTGTGTAGACCCAGCTTCTCGTAGGCGTCGGCGCGCTCGGGGTCGTAGATGCGGGCGACGACATGCGGCACCTTGTAGAGGTCTTTCGCGATCTGCGACGCCATGATGTTGCGGTTGTCGCCCTCGGTGACGGCGACGAAACCGTCAGCGCGCTCGATGCCGGCGCGACGTAGGACGTCCACGTCGGTCCCGTTACCGACGACCTGGTCGCCCTTGAACTCGCGGGTCAGGACACCTCGCGTCGACGCCCGCGAAAAGGCGTTCGGGTCTCGGTCGACGATGACCACGTCATGGCCTGCGCGATCCATGTTGGCGGCAATCTGCGAACCCACACGCCCACACCCGACGATGAGAAGCCTCAACGCGCGTTGATTATAGGGACGCCCAAAGGATGCCCTCCGGGGCTCCGGCTACAGGTTGCTAGGATTTGGACGCGTGCGTTTTCCATTCACGTTCATGGGGGTCATGGCGCTCGCAATCGGACTCTGGGTGGTGGTGTACCTGGCCGGGCATCGGTCGCTTGACCCGGTTGCCCAGGAGCTGGCGGGCGCGAC
>DASPYE010000148.1:0-8377 GCA_035636935.1 Candidatus Dormiibacterota bacterium
GTCGCACTTCCGAGCTGCGGATCTGATCGTTGATCCTCAGCTCTTTAAACGGTATGGGTCAAAACCTCGGCCAAATTCAGTGCTGCTTTATTCCTCCATCCAGATAAAACAAAACGGACAGCAAGTGCCGTCCGCCGCCGGGCCCGCGCGGGGCGCGCTTCCGGAAGGTACCCTTTCGAGCTCCTGCCCTGAGGGTGAGGGTCGGCCCCTGCTTTACAGAGGGTGGATGGTACCGGAAACGTGACAGCGTGCGCACAATGGTGTCGCCCTTGCGAATTGGAACGCTGCCCCGCGGCTCAGCACCCACGAAGGTGACGAACATTCTGGCGGTCGCGTCCGCAGCCGCATGCGGCGGCGGCAATCCCGGCGTCGCCGGCCCAGCAGGCTTATGAGCGACCCGGCGCCGGAGATCGGCCGCCTCTCGCCCGACGGCATCTGGCGCTGGGACGGGCGCCAGTGGGTGCCGGCCACCCCGCGACCACCTGGACAAAGTCAGGGAGGGCCGCGACCGCGGCGAACCTGGATCTGGTGGGTCGCCGGCGGCTGCGCGCTGCTGCTGATTTTGGGCGTGGGCGGCGCCGTCATCGGAGGCGTGGCGCTCGTCAACCGCCTCCAGCAGGGCGACTTCGCCTGCCTTCCTTCGGATTTCCCCTCCTATCCGGCGGCGACAGTTACCGGCGAGAAAACCTATTTCGGGTCGGGCGTCGCCCCGGGCGATTCGCGCGAGTGCACCGAAAGCCTGGACTCGGACGACGATGTGGCGGCGGTCACAGATTTCTACATCAGCCGGCTGGGCTCAGGCGATTGGAAGATCACATCCAACGACCGGGCCAACGGCACGATCGGCTTTGCCCGCGTCTCGAGACCTCAGACCGTTGGTGTGGTGACTCTGCTGGGACGCGGCACGCACACCGTGATCAACATCAAGCTGGACAGCTAGCGCCGTCGCTCCGCGATCTCGGCAGAGATCATGCTCACGAAGGATTCGAGCGACATATCGGATTTCTCGCCTGCCCGGTTCTGGACGTTGACGTGTCCGGACTCGACCTCTTTGCCTCCGATGACGGCGACGTAAGGCACCTTCTTCACCTTGGCGTCGCGGATCTTGCGGTCGAGTCGCTCGGAGCGGCCGTCGAGATGGACACGAACACGTGAGGCGCGTAAGCGCTTCGCAACCTCCGACGCGAAGTCCAGGTGGGCGTCGGCGATCGGCGTGATGACCACCTGGGTGGGGTGCAACCACGTCGGGAAAGCGCCGGCGTAGCGCTCGATGAGGTAGCTGAAAAGGCGCTCCATGGCGCCGGCCGCTCCGCGATGCACCATCACCGGGCGCTTCCGGGTCCCATCCTCCGCAACGTATTCGAGGTTGAAGCGTTGGGGAAGCTGGAAATCGACCTGCACGGTCGAGTTCGTGAACTCCCGGCGATGCGCGTCGTAGACTTGGAAGTCGATCTTCGGTCCATAGAACGCCGCCTCTCCGGCGCCGACCTTGTACTTCTGCCCCATCGAATCGAGCGCCTCCGCGAGCGCCGCTTGCGCCTCCTGCCACTGCGCTTCGTCTCCAAGCCACTTGTCCTTGACGTCGTCGCGGGTCGACAGCTGATACCAGAACTCGTCGATGCCGAGCACTTTCGAGAAGTAGAGCGCGAGGTCGATCGCGCCCTTCACCTCGTCCATCAGCTGCTCGGGAGTGCAGAAGATGTGCGCGTCGTTGAGCGCGAAGGACCGCACGCGATTCATTCCCGCGAGCGTGCCTGAGCGTTCGTAACGCCAGTTGTTTCCGATCTCGGCGATGCGAAGCGGCAGGTCGCGATAGCTGTGCAGCTCCGTTTGATAGATGACGATGTGGTGCGGGCAGTTGACGGGCCTCAGCTCCAGCTCCTCGCCGTCCTCGAACTTCATCGGCGGGTACATGTATTCGGCGTAGAGCTGAGCGTGGCCGCTCTGCCGATAGAGGTCGAGTCGCGCCACGTCGGGAGTGCGAACGTGGAGGTAGCCCCGCGCGAGCTCCTCGTCGACGATGAACCGCTCGAGCTCACGGCGGATCGTGGCGCCGTCGGGCAGCCACAGTGGCAGGCCTGGCCCGACTCGATCGTCGACCGCGAAAAGCTTGAGATCCTTGCCGAGCTTCTTGTGGTCCCGCTTCTCGGCCTCTTCGAGGAACTTCAGGTATTCGTCGAGCTCCCTGGGCGTCTGCCAGGCGGTGCCGTAGATGCGCGTCAGCTGCGGCTTCTTCTCATCGCCGCGCCAGTACGCACCCGCGACGCGAAGTAATTTGAACGCCTTGAGGTCCTTGGTCGAGCTGACGTGCGGACCTCGGCAAAGGTCGAGAAACTGGCCCGTCCGGTAAACGCTGACCTCGTCACCCTCGACCTTGTCCCGGATCAGCTCCAGCTTGTAGTCCTGACCCCGCTTTTGGAACTCCTCAACGGCCCGCTGCCGCGGAAGAACTTCGTGCTCGAACGGGATATCGGCCTGAGCGAGCCTTCGCATCCGCGATTCGATGGCCGGTAGATCGGACTCCGAGATTGGCTTTCCGAAGTCGAAGTCGTAATAGAAACCGTCCTGCACCGCGGGCCCGATGCCGTACTTCGCATCTGGGTAGAGCTCGGTGACCGCGGCCGCCAGCAGGTGGGCGGTCGAGTGTCTGAGTTTCTGGAGTGGATCGTCTGTTGCTTCGTGATCCCCGTAATCCGACATCGGGTCGTCCAGTATATGAACCGCCTTGCTTGGACAACCGGGCCCCTCCCTTGCCCTCCCCATGAATGGGGAGGGGTATCGAGTCGTTGATGGCGGCTCGTCCCTATGAATGAGGTGGATTGGGCTCGGATCGTCGACGCGCTCGGTTACCCGTCGGCCGGGCTGGGCATCCTGGTCGAAAGCGCGGGCGTACCTTTTCCCGGCGAGGCACTGCTCCTTGCGGCGGCCGCATGGGCCGCGACCCGCCACCACTCGCTCGCGCTGGTCATCTTCTTCGGCTTTTTCGGGGCCACGGCGGGAGCGGATCTTGGTTACGTGCTCGGCCACCGCGGTGGCCGGCCATTTGTCGAACGTTTCGGCGGCGTCTTCCACATCCGGCCCGCCCATCTGGCGCGCGCCGAGCTTTTCTTCGCGCGACACGGCGACAGAGCGATCCTTGTCGCGCGGTTTGTCCTCGGCCTGCGCACCTGGGCGTCCATGCTCGCCGGCATGGCGCGGATGCCCTTCTGGCGTTTCCAGCTGTTCAGCGCACTCGGCGGGTTGGCCTGGGCGGCCGCGATTGGGGTCGCCGGCTACCTGTTGGGCAGCAACCTCGCGCTGCTGGAGACGATCATCCGCGCCATCGGCATCGGCGGGCTGGTCTTCCTGGTCGTCATTGTGTTGGCTTTGCTGCTCGCTCAGGAACGCGCAGCCCGCCGGCGATGAGGCCCACCCCGCCCCCCAGGAGCAGCACCCCGAGCCCGCCGAGCACCTGGGCGGTGCCGATGTTGTCGGCGAGCGCGGCAGCCAGCAGCACGGGGAGCGCCGACACGCCATTGATGGTCATGTAGAGCAGAGCGAAGACACGACCCCGGATCGCGTCGCTGGTCGATTCCATCAGGTAGGTGACGGCCGGGATCAGGATGGCTCCAAACTCGACCCCCAGCAGGAGGCTGAAGGTCGCGCCGGTGATGCGGTTGTGCACCTGGAGGTCGGGAAAATGCTTCATCGCCTCAGGCACCGCCGCGAGCGCCAGGAGCGTCACCCCGTTCGCGATGAGGGAACCCTCCAGAACGCGCGAGCGGTCGACGTTGCGGAGGAACTGTCCGAGCAGGATCGCGCTCAGGATCGCGCCGGCGGTGGCCGGGCCGAGGATGACGTATGTGTCCTCCGCTGCGATGCCGATGACCTTGCTCACGTAGGCGGGTGCGAGCGTGTAGAGGTTGAAAAGGACAAGAACCGCGATGCTCACCTGGCCGAACGCGAGACGCAGGCCGCGTGACGCACGCAGGGCGTCGACGCCTTCCTGGAGGTCGACGAGCATCTGGTGAAAACGGTTGCGGCTCTCCTCGACCGGAGACTCGGTGTGACGCTCGAGACGCGGAATGTCAGACGCGAAGATCAATGCGCCCGCGATCGCCAGCAACGCGACCGCGCACCAGTACGGCGCGTAGAGATCGATTCGCGAGACTACAGGAGCGAGCACGCCGCCGACTACCAGGGTCAAGACCATGGTGAGCAGCGCCATCGAGTTGGCTGTGATCAGCGCTTCGCGTGGGAGAACGGTGGGAATGACGGCGGCCTCGGCCGGCCCGAAAAGCTGACCCACCGCCGAAAAGATCAGCGTGATCACGAGTAGATGGATGAAGTCGTCCTTCACGCCGGGGATCAGAGACGCGATGGGAATCAGCGCAACCACGGCCGCCCGGCCGACGTTGCACCACACCATGATCCGTTTGCGGTCGAAGCGATCCGCGATCACGCCCGCGGGGGGCGCGAAAAGTACGGCCGGCACCGTGTACGCGAGCAATGTGACCGCCACCGACGTGCTGCCACCGGAGATGTGGTAGGCAAGGATGATCAGCGAGAAGAGCAGGAACTTGTCCGCGAGCTGGGCAGCCAGCTGCGCGAACCAGATGTTGCGGAACGCGGTGTGCGACAGCGCACCCCGAAAGCCGCCAGGAGCCTCGACGGGCAGCCTGATCGGATCCACAGTCGCTAGAGGTTAACGACCGGGTCTGGGATTGAATGCACGATAAACCGCTTCCCACTCGGGCAGGGTGAGCGTTTGCGGGCGCCGCGCGCCGTCGATTCCAAGCTCGGCCAGCCGGGTGGAAGACTCAACACCAGTGGTCCCGCCGATCCGCGCCAGCGTGCCACCGATCTGCTTGCGCCGGAACTGAAACACCGCTTCGACGAAACGCAGGAAGCCATCGGTGTCGGCGACATCGATAGCGGGCCTGTCGCGCACCTCGAGGATCACGAGGGCCGAGTCAACCTTCGGCTCAGGCGTGAATGACGACGCCGGGATGGTCATGACGACTCTGGGCTCCGCGAACAGCTGCACGGCGACCGTGCCAAGACTCGCGGAGGTCGTCGCGGTCCATCGTTCCGCCACCTCCTTCTGCACCACCAGAGACAGCCGGCGCGGCCGCGGCGGCCGATCGAGCAGCGTGCGAATCAAAGCGCCGGTCAGGTTGTAAGGGATGTTGCCCGCGACGACCTCACCGCCGTGGGGAAAACTGCCGGCCACGTCGTAGCGGAGGATGTCGGCTTGCACTACCTCGATGTTGTCTTGACCGGCGACAACTTCACGGAGGACGGGGATCAGCGCGCGGTCGAACTCGACCGCGACCAGTCGCCTGCAGCGCGCCGCCAGCGCGATGGTGAGGGTGCCTGCTCCGGCTCCGACCTCGAGGACGTCATCGCGGGCGTCGATTCCCGCCGAATCGGCGACCGCGTCGCGCAGCGCCGGATCGATCAGGAAGTTCTGGCCGAGGCGGTGCTGAAGCGTGATCCTGTGCCGGCGCAATAGGCTCGCGAGCTGCTGTGGGTCGGCAGGATCGGTCAATCAATCAGTCGCCGGCGGCGGGCGACTTCATTTCATCCTTTGAAAAAGCGTGATCGCGTTGGCGCGCTCCTGATCGGCCAGCTGCTCGAGGCTGATCCCTCGCAGCTCGGCGACGAGCTCCGCCGTGTCGACGAGATACGCGGGCCGATTGGGCACGCCCATCCGTTTCTGGGCGTTGCCGTACGGCGAGTCCGTCTCCAGCAGCAGGCGATCGGCGGGGCAGCGCTTCACGACCTCACGCAGGGCTTCGCGGCTGGGGCGGGTGATCAGGCCCGCAAAGGAGAGATAGAAACCGACGTCCAGAAACCGCTGCGCCCAGTCCCACTCGAGCCCGAAGTAGTGCATCACCCCGCGCAGGCCGTGGTGGGCCGAGATGGCCGTAAGAAGCTCCTGGGCCGCGCCGCGGTTGTGGACGGAGACCGGCAGGTCGAGCTCCGTGGCGATCGCGAAGAGCTCGTTCAGGCGCTGGACCTGGAGGTCGCTGTGCGGCCCACCGACGTGCTCGAAGTCGAGACCGATCTCGCCGATGACCACGACCATCTCGTCCTTGGCCAGCGCGTGCATCGCGGCCAGGTCGGGTTCGGACGGCTCGAGGGGGTGGTGACCGACGCCCGCCCACACCTCCTCATAAGCATGGCCGAGCGAAACGGCGTTGCTGCTGCGATCGAGGTTGACACCGACAGCGATGAGGCGCGTCACGCCGGCCGCGACCGCCTGCTGCACCACTTCGGTGGCGTCGCCCAGCTCGTCGATGTGGAGATGCGTGTCTACGAAGATGGCGGTTCCTCCACCACCTCGTCGAGCCTCTTGAACAGCGGTTCGGGGGTGGGCAGCTTGCGGCCGGGACGTAGCTCTGAGGGATGCCAACGATCACGGGATTCGTAGTCGCCGGTGATCACCATGTGCGCGGTCGCGTCTTCCGCGAACTGCCGGACTTCGGGCTGTGGCGCGATGGCGTCGTCGTAGCCCAGCATGGTGTGCAATCGCTGCGACGAAAACGGCAGGAATGGCGCAAACATCGTCTTGAGGTTGTCGACGCAGCGCAGCGCGACATAGAGCACCGTCCCGGCGCGCTCACGATCGGTCTTGATCGTGTGCCACGGCTGCTCCGTGCCGAGGTAAACGTTGACTTTCGAAGCCATGGCCATGGCGTGCTTCAACGCGTTCTGAAATCGCGCCTCCTGCAGCTGCTGACCGACGTAATCGAGGGCTTTCTCGACCTCCAGGAGCAGCGTCTCATCGGCCGCCGTCATCGCCCCGGGCTCCGGCACCGCCGCGAAGTTGCGGTGCGCGTTGACGAGCGTGCGATGCACGAGGTTGCCCCAGGTCGCGACCAGCTCATCGTTGTTGCGCCGCACGAACTCGTCCCATGTGAAGTCGGTGTCCTGGTTTTCGGGTCCGGCGATCATCAGGTAGTAGCGAAGGGCGTCGGCGTCGTAGCGGTCGAGGACGTCTTTGACATAGATGACCTGGCCCCGGCTCGTCGAAAACTTCTTTCCCTCCATGTGGAGGAACTCACTCGCCACGATGTCATCGGGTAGGTGGAAGTCGCCGGCTCCCATCAGGATCGCCGGCCAGAGCACGGTGTGGAACGTGATGTTGTCCTTGCCCATCACGTAGTAGTGGTGGCTGTCGGGACTCTCCCACCAGTCCTTCCACGCGTCGGGCTCGCCACGCTGCATCGCCCACTCGATCGACGCCGACAGGTAGCCGATCACGGCGTCGAACCAGACGTAGATCTTCTTGGCGGGGTTGTCCTCCCAGCCGGGTAGCGGCACAGGTACCCCCCAGTCCAGGTCGCGGGTGATGGCGCGAGGCTTGAGGTTGCGCACGAACTCGAGCGAGTACTTGCGGACGTTGGGCCGCCAGCTGTCGTGAGACTCGATCCATGTTTTCAGCCGCTCGCCAAACGCGGGCAGGTCGAAGAAAAAGTGCTCCGTCTCGCGAAACTCGACGGGGGCGTCACTGCCTCGCTGATGCGGGTTGATCAGGTCGGTCGGGTCGAGCTGGTTGCCGCAGTTGTCGCACTGGTCTCCTCGCGCTTCCGGATAACCGCAGATGGGGCATTTACCTTCGATGTAGCGGTCGGGAAGAGTGCGGCCGCTCGCCGGGTCGAAGGCGCCCATCTGCTTATGAGCCACGAGGTAGCCCTTCTCGTAAAGCTTGAGAAACAGGTCTTGTGTCACGCGATAGTGGTTGGCCGTCGTGGTGCGCGTGAAGATGTCGTAGGTCATACCGAGCCGGACCAGGTCATCGACGATCAACGCGTTGTTGCGATCGACGAACTCGCGCGGTGGAATTCCCTCCTTGTCCGCCTCGTAGGTGATCGGTGTTCCATGCTCGTCGGTGCCGCTCGCCATCAGGACACGCGAGCCGCGGAGGCGCTCAAAGCGGGCGAGCACGTCGGCGGGCACCGCGAAACCGACCACGTGGCCGATGTGCCGAGGACCGTTCGCGTACGGCCAGGCGGGAGCAATGAGCACTGTTCTAGGCACCGGAGATCACAAGGGTAAACTCGCCGCGCGAGCGGTCACCCAGCGCGGCGAGGATGTGCTCCGCGGTGCCGCGCAAGATCTCCTCGTGCAGCTTGGTCAGCTCGCGTGTCAGGGTGAGGCTCCTTTCGGGCAGGACCTCTGCGATGAGCCCGAGCGACTTGTGGACGCGAAACGGCGACTCGAACGCGACAGCGGGCCGCGGGTCTTCGCGCAATGAATCCATGAGCCGACGCATCTGGCCCGGCTTGCGTGGGAGGTAGCCGAGGAACGTGAATCCCGGGCCGCCGTAGCCGGCGATGGACAGCGCGGCGGTGACCGAGCTCGGCCCGGGGACAGGGACCACGGTATGGCC
>DASPYE010000149.1:0-5587 GCA_035636935.1 Candidatus Dormiibacterota bacterium
GATCGTGCGGACGACCAGCTCGAGTGAAAGGTTGAGCGACAGCGAAGTAAATCGCTGGAGGCCCTGCAGGATGCCGCGCGGGATCGCGACCTGCCAGATGAGCGCGATCGAGAAACCGAGGATCAGGATCGGAATGGTCGAACCGAGGTTTGCGAACTGCGCGATGTGACGCGCGAACAAGGTCGTGACGAGGATCAGGACAAGACAAGGGATGGCGATGAGGCGGACGGTCCTCGCCAGCAGCGAGCGCACGCCGGGATCGCCGCGAGCGTTCAGCATCGCGGTGTACCGAGCGAGGACGACGACAAGGATCAGCGCCGGGCCGGTGCCCACCGCGTAGACGGCGATGAGAAACGCAACCTGCCCATAGGTCGCGGGGCCGAGCACCCGACCAGCGATCGCGTGGTAGACAAATCCGCCGACGCCGGCGATCAATCCGCCGCTGAAAAGGACCAGGTTCTGGCGGACCAGGCGGTTCCTCTGGAGGACGGCCAGGCGCTGGCCGATCCCCAGTCTCGCGCCGGTCTGCACTTCCCGACGATTGTATAGAGGCCCCTCCGGGGATAATTCCAAGCCGATGCCCGAACTTGCGAAGCCAGTCGTCTCGGCCCTCGTCGTCAGCCGCAACGCGAAAGACGAGCTTCTTGAGTGCCTCAAGTCGTTCTTTGCCAGCGCTGACGTCCCGGTCGAAGCCATCGTCGTCGACAACAATTCCTCCGACGGCGCACCGGCCGCCGTCACCGATGAGTTCCCGCAGGCGACCGTTCTCGTCCAGTCGAAAAACCTGGGCTACGGCCGAGCCGCGAACATCGGCCTCGAGCGCTGCCAGGGCCGCTTCGTGCTGCTCCTGAGCCCCAACGTCCGGCTCGACCCGCAGTGTGTCGGGCGGCTGGCGGACCTCTTGCTCACGCGTCCCGACGCAGGTGCGGCCGGGCCTCGTCTGCTCCTGCCCGACGGTGGACTGGATCCCAACGCGAGGCGTGCGTTCCCCATCCCGAGCACGCTCTTCTATCAGACGGTCGGCCTGAGCAAGCTCTTTCCAAGGAGCCCGCGATTCGGCCGCCACAACATGGGGCACCTGCGAGAGTCGGACGTCCACGAGATGGATGCCGGCACCGCGGCCTGCCTGATGCTGCGGCGGTCAGCACTAGACCGGGTCGGCTTTTTCGACCCCCGCTACTTCATGTTCGGCGAGGACCTGGACCTCTGCTACCGCCTGAAGCTCGGCGGCTGGAAGACCTTCTACGTCCCGATGGCGAGCGCGACCCACCAGGTGAGCCCGCCGTCGCGCGACCGTCAGCGCCAGCTCTCATACGAGCGGCACCGCGCAATGTGGACGTACCACTTCAAGCACCACTCGGAGGACGTGTCGGCGTTCGGCAACGGGCTGGTATGGGCGCAGATCTGGGGTCGTTATGTAGCCGAGCGTGTCCGCGACACCGTGATGCGCGACAAGCGCGAGATCACCTGAGCTCATGTACCACCAGATCGCGCGCAACAAGCGCAACAGCATCCTCGTGGTCATCGGCTTTCTCTTCGTTTGGCTTGCCGTCGGGCTGATCATCGGATGGCTCGCCGACGGCCAGGTCGGGGCCATCGGCGGCGCGATCATCCTCGGCTTGCTGGGAGCAGGCGCCGCTCTGTACGCGTACTACTTCGGCTCGGCGACAGTGCTGTCGGCGATGGGCGCGCAGCCCGCCGATCCGCGTCAGTACCAGCAGCTCCACAACATCGTGCAAGCGCTGGCGATCGGGGATGGGCTTCCGCTGCCCAAGGTGTATGTGATCAACGACCCGAGCCCCAACGCTTTCGCCACCGGGCGTGATCCCAACCACGCGTCTGTGACGGTGACGACCGGCCTCCTCCAGATGATGAGTCGGGAGGAGCTCGAGGGCGTGCTCGCCCACGAGATGAGCCACATCAAGAACTTCGACGTCAGGCTGCTGCTGGTTGTGGTGACGATGATCGGTCTGGCGGCGCTCATCGCGAGCGTTTTCTGGCAGAGCGTCGGCCGGATGCGCTTGCGAGGCAACGGTGCGATTGTCGTTCTCGCCATCGGGGTCCTCTTCACAGTGATCGCGTTCGTGGTCGGGCCGATCATGCAGTTCGCGCTCTCCCGCCAGCGCGAGTCGCTCGCTGACGTCAGCGGGGTGGAGCTGACCCGGAACCCGACCGGCCTGATCTCCGCGCTGCAAAAGATCGCCCAGAACGACCGGCCCCCGGAGCGTTTCAACCACGCGGTCGCCGCGATGATGATCGACAACCCCGACGAGCACCACGGCAGCTTCTTCAGCCGGCTCTTCGACACGCACCCGCCGATTGCCGAACGCATCGCCGCACTGCAGAGGATTGCGAGCGTCCAGCAGGTCTAGGTCATCCTTGGAGCGAGAGGCGGTCTCGCCGCTGCTCGCCAAGATCCTGCACGTGCGCCGGACCGAGCTCCGCCGCACGCTGCAGGTCGCGGGATTCGCGATGGTCATCGGCTGGGCCATGTACACGGCCTTCAGCGCGGCCCAGTCCATCTTCCTCAACAAGACCGGCCCGCATGCCTATCCCGTTTTCTTCATCGTCCTGGCCCTCGCCGTCTGGCCGATGGATGCGCTGCAGGGCGCTTTGACGCGGCGTTTCGGGGTCGGGCGGGCGTTTCGCATCAACCTCGTCGCGAATGCGGGCGCCGCGATCGGCATCTTCGTCGCGTACACGGTGCGTGAGGACTCCACGGTTGCTTTCACTGCTTACGTGGTCTATTCGGTCGCCTTCGAGCTGGTCATGCTCCACTTCTGGAGCTTTGTCACCCAGCACTTCAATGTGCTCGAGGGCAAGCGAATCTTTCCTGTCATCGCCGCCGGCTCGAGCGTCGGCTACATCCTGTCGGGCGTCACAACGACCATCGTCGCTTTCATCGCGACCGAGCCGTTGATCTTTGTCTGGGCGATCGGCGCGCTGGTGGCCGCCTACATGTCGATCGGACTCGAGCGCACCCTCTACCGCCCGGCGTTCGTGGAGGACGAGGATCAATTCCTCGTCCAGCACGAGGTCGAGCGCAAGCGCCACGGCGTGATTGCCATGTTCGGACGCGCGCTCGAGCATGTGACCGGAAGCCGCCTTGTTCTTGCCCTGCTGCTGCTGGCGTTCGTGCTGCAGGTCGCGAGCCGGGTTGGCGACTATCTCGTCGCGGTGATCTTCGTCGCCGCCACGCGCAACAACCTCCAGGAGCTGACGATCCTGATCGGCAACGCCTGGCTTGCCAGCTACGCGGTGCAGCTCGTCGTGAGCTTATTCGTCGCTCCCTGGGTGCTCGACCGGCTCGGCGTGAAGAACGCGATCCTCGCGCTGCCGATCTTCACCCTGATCGGCTTCATCGCGGTCGCCATCAACCCCATCTTGGCGACCTCGCTCTTGCTGTTCATCGTCCGCAACGGCATCCAGACGGGGCTCGACGATCCCGCCCAGAACGTGCTGGGTGGGGCCCTCCCGGCCCAGGTCGTGCCGAAGCTGCAGTTCATGCTCAACAACGCTGTGCTGCCGGGTGGCGCCGCCCTGAGCGGCCTCGTCCTGCTCGTGCTGCAGCCGGAGATCGTCGGCAACGTGGAAGTTCTGGCAGGCGTCGGCATTGTTGTCGCCATCGCCTTCATCGCCGCCGCCTGGTGGCTGCGCAGCCAGTACCTGGACGCGATCTACACGCGCCTCAGGGCCCACGCGTTGAGCCTTGCCGACTACCAGCAGGCCGTAGGGCGGCCCGCGCCTGAGGAGATCGCGGAGCTCCAGGCGCACGTGCGAGGTGGGGAGAACAGGACGAGAGAGTTCGCGGCGGCGGCGCTGGCGCGGATGTCACCAGACACCTTCGCCGCCATGGTGCCCGAGCTTCTTGGGTCCTCGGACCCGGTGATCCGCCGCCTTGCGCTTCAGCTTGGGCCGCCCGACCGGATCACGCAGGAGCAGCTTGCCAAGGCCCGCAAGGACGAGAACGGATGGGTCCGCGCGGCGGCTGCTGTCGCCGGCATGACCGGCGCCGTGCCAGGTGACCGCGCGGACGGAGTGCTCGCTGGTCTTCGCGAGGCAAGCGATCCGCAGGACCGCGCCGCGGCCGTGTGGGCAGCGGCCTTTCTCGCTGACGAAGGTGCGATCGCACGCGGGATGCGAGACCCAGATCCGAAGGTCCGGCTCGAGGCGATTCGCAGCTTCGCGCGAATGAAAGGCGAGGTCCGGGGGATCGCTGAGCCACTTGTCGCCTGTCTTCGCGATGCCGACGTCGAGGTGAGGCGCGAGGCGTTCCGGCAGGCGGTGCGCTGGACGCCGCCCGCGGACTGGACACGACAGTTCTCCGCAGCGCTCGCCGACGGTTTGGCCAGCGGGGACCGCGACGTGCGGTTGCTGGCTTCGGAAGCGATGTCCACACAGGCTCCGGAGGCGCTTGACCTTGTCCTGCCGATGCTGCTCACGAGGGACGAGACCTGTGTCGCCGCCATCGAGGCCCTCGTCCGGAGTGGCAGGCCGGAGCTCTTCCAGCGCGCCCGTGAACACCTCGAGACGCAGCTTGGCCAGGGCGTCCATCTTGCGGGGCTGTCGGCACGGGTGGCGGGCGCCACGAGGCATCTCGACGGAAACGAGGCCGCGGGTCACGCGTTGCTTCGGATCGGACTTGACGACTACGTCCAGAGCGCCGCCGACTCGGGGCTGGCCGCCATGCGCGCGCTGCACGGCAAACGAGGCTTTGCGACTGTGGAGCGCGGACTGTCGTCGGTGCACGCGCAAACACGCGTGGAGGCGCTGGAGACGTTGATAAACTTCGGCCCCAGTTGGCTCGCCGGACCCCTGGCCCGCCTCCTCGAGCCGGGATCCTTCGACCCGGTGCTCGCCCGGCCGTTGGCTCCGGCGGAGATCGAGGCCCTGGCGAAGCATCCCGACAGGTGGGTCCGCGAAACAGCGGAAGCGGCGTCGCATGGACTCGATGAACACATGAAAGAGCTGATCGCGCTGAAGCAGGTACCGCTTTTCACTGCGCTCACGCTCGAGCAGCTGGCAAGCGTCGACCGCCTCATGGTTACCAGGCACTACGCGAGGGGCGAGACGCTTTTCCGCCGCGGCGATGTTGGCGGCGAGCTCTACGTTGTGGTGGAAGGCGAGATACGAGTCCACCTCGACCATGCGGGACAGGAGGTCACGCTGGTCAGGCACGGGGCTGGAACGGCGCTGGGGGAGATGTCGGTGTTCGACGACCAGCCGCGCTCGGCGAGCGCGCAGGCGACGGCCGACACGACCGTGCGGGTATTGCGGCGCGACCGGCTGCAGGCGATCGTGCATGAGCACCCCGAGGTGTTGCTCGAGTTCATCAAGAACCTGAGCCAGCGCCTGAGGGCGATGGACGAGAAGCTCGAGTCAGCAGCCCCGCCCAGCCTCGCCGGCGGCCCCATCCCCGCCTTCGGCGGTACTTCCCCATAAATGGGGAAGAGTTCTACTCGGTAGGTTCTGTCTCCCCGCGGACCTCGATCTTCTTGCGGGCGGCTTCGAGCCTTTCGGTGCAGATCTTCAGGTAGGTGCGCGCCTCATCGACGGCTTTCAGCGCGTCTTCGAGGGAAAGGTTGCC
>DASPYE010000150.1:0-4659 GCA_035636935.1 Candidatus Dormiibacterota bacterium
GGCCTTCAGCGGTAGCACGACCGAACCCGTGAGCAGGAACAGAAGCAGGTAGGTGACCGCCACGACCACGCCGACCGCGAGCGGCACCTGGTCGTAGATGAACTGGATCACGTCGACGTCGATCGCTGTCTCGCCGCCCACGAGCACCTGACCGTCGGATATTCCCTGGTCGGCGCGGATGGCCTTGAGGATGTTCCGGGCTTGATCGGAGCTGGGGTCGGCGCTGGCATGCGCCTGGATGAGCACGATGTGGCTGCCCACGGTGCCAGCCAGGAACTGGCGCGCCGCCGCAGGCACGCTGCTGGGGTCGCCGGTGTACATCTGCTCGTAGTCCTTGAGGCTCAGCGCCGGGTCGAGGTTGTAGATCGACGATGTGTCCAGGACGCCGGGGATGGCTGCGATGCGGCGCGTCAGCGCGTACTGGTCAGAGATGCGGTTGGCCGTCAGCGGCGAGCCGCCGGGATAGTCCACCACGACGTTGAACGTCGTCTCGTTCTGGCCCGGGAAGTCCGCGACGAGGCGGTCGAAGCCCTGGCGCGCTTCGAGACGTTCGGGCAGCATGTCGACGTTGCCGTTGGCCAGCCGGATCTGGAAGAAGGGAGTGCTGGCAATGACGAGGAAAGCGACGGTGGGAACCAGCACGACGATCGGGCGCTTCATCACCCAGGTCGCGAGCGAGTGCCAGAAACCACCCCGGCGCGCCGGCCGCTGCGGCCACGGGATGCGCAACCGGTTGACGGCGGGCCCGATGTACGCGAGCGACGCCGGAAGAACGGTCAGCCCGTAGAAGACGGCGACGGCGACGACGATCGCACCCGCGGCGCCCATCGAAGCCATGAACGTGCCCTGGAAGAAAAGCATGGCGGACAAACCGACAGCGACCGTCAGGCCGGAGAACGTGATGGCGCGCCCGGCGGTCGCCATCGTGGTCGCGATCGCGTCCTCGCGGCTGGCGCCGGCGGCTAGCTCGTCGCGGAACCGGTTGACGATGAACAGCGAGTAGTCGATCGAGACGCCGAGGCCGATCAGCGTGACGATGTTGATCGCGTATTGCGAGACGTCCGTGAAGTGGTTGAGCAAGAACGTGCCGCCGATGCCGCCGACGATGGTGAGGATGCCGATGCCGAGGGGAAGCCCCGCCGCGATGACCGACGCGAAAATCAGGACGAGGAGCAGAAGCGTCACCGGCAGCGTCACGTACTCGGCTCGCTGAAGGTCCGACTCCAGGGTCGTGTTGAAAGCCTGGTTGACAGGGACAAAGCCGGTTCCCGTCACGGTCAGGGTGCCCGAGTGGACCTTCGAGCGCAGGTCGCTGTAGACGCTCCAGGCCTTCTGACCAGTCGCATTGATCTCGACGATCACGAGGGCCTCGTGACTGTCCTTAGAGGTCAGGCTTTGGGCGGCTTGGGGGCTGGGCACGTTGTAGGGCGTCAGCAGGCTCACGATCCGAGAATCGGACTGGATCGGCGCAAGCGCGGTCGTAACGGCGTCCTTGAACTGGGGGTCGCTGACGGGCAGCGCTCCGCTCTTGAAGATGAGATCAAAGCTCGAGGTTTTCGGGACGGTGGCGGTTTCGTGGCCCAGGTCGGTCGAGACCAGCTTGCCCGCCCTCGCGGCCTCCAGGTTGCTCGTCAGTGGGCCGCCGCTCGTGAGCGTGCCGCCCATGACGAGAAAGACGACCGAGGCCACCAGCACAGCACCCGATCCGATCAGGGTTGCCAGGCGATGGCGATAGACGAATCGACCCCAGCGTCCAAACACTTTGCCCTTCTCCTCTTGTGGCTATGCGCCCTGGGCGGGCGGGAAGATTGCCGATAGCGACATCGCGTTGAGCGTGTCGACCGCTTCGTCCGCGTTGAAGTCGGGATCGATGAGGTTCTGGACCATGATGCCCAGCACCGCCGCCTCGATCACCGCCGCAATCCCCCGCGCCGGAGTTGGATCGGCCTCGCGCTCGGCGAGCACCTCGCGGGCGATGCCTTCGATATGTGAGCGGTCCTGGCGGATGAAGTCGAGCACGCCGCGTCCAAGTTCCTTGTCGTGTAGGCCTACCGCGATGAGCTGGATGTACAGCGCATGGGTACCCGAGCTGCCCTTGAGCATGTTCTTGAACTTCTCGTAGGCGGCCTGGGCGCCCGCGGCACCCTGCTCGCTGCCGTACTCCATCTCCCTGCAGACCTCGGCGAGAACGGCCAGCACGAGCTGCTGTTTGGACTTGAAGTAGTAGTGGACGAGACCCTGGGCGACGCCGGCCGCCTCGGCGATCTCCTTGATGGAGCTGTTCTCGTAGCCCTGCCGGGAGAGCACGGTGAAGGCAGCCTGGAGGATCTTGGCCCGGGTATCCGCCGCCCTGGTTGAATGCTCGTTCAACATTTGATTGGTCATTCAATCAAACCCGGCGCCAGTTGTCAAGGCTCGCCGGCACAACTCTTCCCCACTCTGTGGGGAAGTACCCGGCATAGCCGGGGGATGGGGCTTGCGCGAATATTGATGCTGTGACCCTCGCCGTAGAGCAGCTCAACCGCCGGATGCTCCGCTCCCGCGACGCCATCGACCGCGCCTACGCCGAGCCCCTCGACATACCGAGCCTCGCCGGCGTGGCGCACGTCTCAGAAGCCCACTTCATCCGCACCTTCCGTGCCACCTTCGGCGAAACCCCCCATCGCTACCTCCAGCGCCGCCGCGTCGAGCGAGCCATGTTCATGCTCCGCGACACGGACCGCAACATCACCGAGATCTGCCTTGAGGTCGGGTTCAACAGCCTCGGCACTTTCAGCCGCACGTTCCGCGACATCGTCGGGATCAACCCCACCCACTACCGCGCTCGCGGCGACGTGATGCTTGCCCCGACCTGCTTCACCATGGCCGTGATGAGACCCAGCAGTTTCGGAGAAGCGCCCCAGACGAACGGCCAATAGCATCGATCTCAACGACAAATCCAACAGGAGGCAATCGATGCTCAACTCGATCAACGTTTCGCACGTTTTCGTCAATGACCACCAACAGGCACTCGACTTCTACGTCGGCAAGCTCGGGCTCGAGGTCGCGCAGGACGTCCCGCTCGGCTTCATGCGCTGGCTGACCGTCCGCGCGCCAGGTGACATCTCTCACGAGATCCTGCTCGAAATCCCCGGTCCGCCGGGAATGGACGAGAAAAGCGCCGGCCAGATCCGCGAGCTCATCAGCAAGGGCGCATCCGGTTTCGCGGCAGGTTTCACGACCTCCGATGCGAAGAAGACCTTTGAGTCTCTAAAGGCCAAGGGTGTCGACATCACCCAGGAGCCGAACGAGCAGCCCTACGGCACGGATTTTGGGATCCGCGATCCCTTCGGCAATCACATCCGGATCGTGCAGCTCGCGCCCGACGCGGTGCAGGCAGGGCCGAAGAAGGCGGACCGGGCGAAGTGAGTCAGATCGCTGCGCGTTCCACCGACAGCACGCGGTCGCAGGCGTGGGGCACGACCAGGGCGCTGCTCGCATGCGGCGCGATCGCCGGGCCTCTGTTCATCGTCGTCGTCTTCATCCAGATCCCGCTTCGCACAGGATTTGACTGGGTGCGTCATCCGCTCAGCATGCTGAGCCTCGGTGACGCCGGCTGGGTCCAGGTCGCCAATTTCATTCTGTGCGGCGCGCTCTTCATCGCGGGCGCCGTCGGTCTGCGACGGGTGCTGCGCGGTGGGCCCGCCGCCACGTGGGGACCGTTGCTCATCGCCGGTCTGGGTTTCGGACTGATCGTGGGTGGTTTGTTCTCCGCCGACCCGGGACTGGGTTTTCCACCAGGAGCGCCCACCGGCCAGCCGACGAGCATGAGCTGGCACTCCTGGCTTCACCTGATCGGTTTCGGAATCGGTTTCATCTCGCTCATCGCGGGCGCGTTTGTGTTCGCCCGCCGGGATTGGAAGCTGGGCCGGCGCGCCTGGGCCGTGTACTGCATTGCGACCGGTCTCCTCGTTGCCGCATGCTTCGCGATCGTGATGTCGGGACTTACGCACCAGAATCTCCTGCCGCTGTACCTGGCGCTGGTCGCGGGATGGGTGTGGGCATCGGTGATGCCGGCCCGAGCCCTGGCCACTGAGGGAAACGCGTGAAGTTCAGAGCCAAGGTCCTGCTCGCCGGCAAGACCGCCACCGGAGTCGAGGTCCCCGCCAAGGTGGTGGACGGTCTCGGCTCCACCAAGCGGCCGCTCGTCCGGGTGACGATCAACGGCTACACATACCGGAGCGCGATCGCCCCGATGAGCGGCACCTTCATGCTCGGCATCAGCGACGAGGTCCGCAAGGCAGCGCACGTCGCCGCCGGCGACACAGTCGACGTCAACGTCGAGCTCGACACCGAAAAGCGCGACGTGGAGGTCCCACCGGAGCTCGCCAAAGCCCTGGCCAAGGATCCGGAAGTGAAGAAGTACTTCGAAAGCCTTTCCTACAGCGGGAAGATCAGGCTCACGGCTCCAATCGCAAACGGCAAGACGACGGAAACCCGCGCGCGCAACCTGGACAAAGCGATGCGAGAGCTGAAAGGGAAAGCCTGACTCAGCTGCCGGGGCTCAGTCCCCTCGGTCGCCCTGACGCCGGGGCTTCTTATGTACCGCGTGGCGTCGACTGTCTTGCGAGAGCGACCGCCCCACGTCAGTCATCTCCGTGAAGCGGCCGCGAGCATCGC
>DASPYE010000151.1:0-1774 GCA_035636935.1 Candidatus Dormiibacterota bacterium
GGCCAGGCCGAGTCCCGATTCCACGGCGTGCTTGATCGCGCCGTTGGATCCGAGCTCCATCGCGACCTGGAGCTTGGCCCCCGCCTTGCGGGCGGCCTTCTCCAGTGACCACCTGCTGCCCGACGCCGCCTCGCGCATGACAAATGGTTGAGCGGCGACGTCTTTCAGATCGAGGTTCTTCCTTGCGGCGAGCGCGTGACCCGCCGGCGCGACCACCACCAGCTCGTCGCTGAGAAACGGGATGATCGCGAGCTCGGGGTCTTTCAGCGCCGGCCCGACCACCGCCAGGTCCAGCTCGCTGCGCAGAACCTGCTCCTGGACTCGCTCCCGCGTCCCAATCTCGAGCGAGATCACCAGGCCTTGGTGCAGCTTCTTGAAGGCCCCAAGCGCGGCCGGCAGCAGATAGATCCCCACGGTGGTGCTCGCGCCGACGCGCAGGCTGCCGCGCTTGATGCCCCGTATCTCTTCCACTGCGACCTTGGCCTCGTCGAGGACGTCGAGCATCCGGCGTGCGTAGCCGTATAGCACGGTCCCGGCTTCGGTCAGCTGAACCCTTTTGCCGAGCCTGTCGAGGAGCGGGACACCGAGCGCCTCTTCGAGCTCCTTGACCTGGTAGGAGATCGACGGTTGGCTGAGCTTGAGGCGCTGCGCGGCCAGGCTGAAGCTCTTCAAATCGGCGACCGTTTTGAAGGTTCGCAGCTGGCGCAGCGTCACCGCGCGATCGAGGTCCAGCTGAAGGTCGGGCCGCGGCACGGCGCCTACGATATGCGGATGGCGGCGCGGAAACCTCGATCACTTTCACCAGTTCGTCGCACGACGCCAAGCCTTGAAGGAGTCGAAGCTCCGGAGAGAGAGGCGGCAACGGTGTCCGAGCAGAAGATCAACCAGTACCGCAAGCGCCGCTACCAGGCCCTGCACGCGGAGACCGAGGCCGCCAACAAACGTCGGGCCGCGGGCAAGGCGACAGCGCGCGATCGCATCGAGATGCTTCTCGACGAGGGATCATTTGTCGAGCTAGACGTTTTCGCGACTCATCGCGCTCATGGCTTCGGCATGGAAGACCGCAAGACCGCCGGCGACGGCGTGGTCGCGGGTTTTGGCGAGATCGATCGACGCCCAGTCGCGGTTTACGCGTACGACGCGACGGTTTTCGGAGGCTCTCTGGGAGAGGTGACCGCGGAAAAGATCGTGAAAGTGCAGGAGCTGGCGCTTCGCAACCGCGTGCCGATCATCGGCATCAACGATTCCGGCGGCGCGCGCATCCAGGAAGGGGTGGTCGCCCTTGCCGGCTACGCGGACATCTTCTATCGGAACGTGCGGTCGTCCGGCGTCATCCCGCAGCTCAGCATCATCGCGGGCCCATGCACCGGCGGCGCGGTGTACTCACCGGCCATCACCGACTTCATCTTCATCGTCGCCGGCCAGGGCTACATGTTCATCACGGGCCCGGAGGTCATCAAGGTCGTGACCGGGGAAGCCGTGTCGTTCGACGAGCTGGGCGGAGGCCACGTCCACAACGCGACTTCGGGCGTGGCGCACTTCCTCCCGCGCACTGAGCAGGAATGCGCGGCGGGAGTCCGCAAACTGCTTTCTTACCTTCCCTCGTCGAACTCGGAGAGGCCTCCATTCGTGGCTACGACCGATGACCTCGAACGCGCCGACGTGGAGCTCCAGACGATAGTTCCCGAATCGCCGAACAAGCCCTACGACATGCGCAACGTCGTCTCGCGCGTGCTCGATGGCCGCGAGTTTTTCGAGGTGCAGCCGTTCTTCG
>DASPYE010000152.1:0-1585 GCA_035636935.1 Candidatus Dormiibacterota bacterium
TACCGGCAGCAGGACATGGACTTCCGCGCCGCGCTGCATTACCTGCACGGCCAGTTCCTGCTGGTCTCGCAGACGGAGGACTCCCGGGAGGGCATCAAGGCCTTCTTCGAGAAGCGCGAACCCGACTTCAAGGGACGGTGACTGACACGCGATCTCGACAGTTGCGGGAGAAGGCGCTGAAAGGTGGGACGCGCTACCTGCCGAAGCTGCGCGAGCAGAACAAGCTCACTGCACGCGAACGGCTGGCTCTCCTGCTCGATGACGGCTCGTTCGTCGAGGACGGACTGTTCGCGAACGTGATTGCGGACGAGCTGCCGGCCGACGGCGTGGTGACCGGCCTGGGCACGATCGAGCGCCGCCAGGTCGCGGTGATGGCCAATGACCCGACCGTGAAGGCAGGAAGCTGGGGCGCGCGCACAGTCGAAAAGATCATCCGCATCCAGGAGACCGCGGCCCGGCTCCGCGTGCCGCTCTTCTACCTGGTCGATTCGGCAGGCGCCCGGATCACCGACCAGATCGAGATGTTCCCGGGACGGCGCCACGCCGGGCGCATCTTTTTCAACGAGGTGCAGCTGTCCGGCGCGGTGCCCCAGATTTGCATGTTGTTTGGTCCATCCGCCGCCGGCGGCGCCTACATTCCGGCTTTCTGCGACGTCGTGATCATGGTCGAGGGCAACGCCTCGATGTACCTCGGCTCCCCGCGCATGGTCGAGGTCGTGGTCGGAGAGAAGGTCTCGCTCGAAGAGCTGGGCGGGGCACGAATGCACGCCACCGAAAGCGGTCTGGGCGATGCGCTCGTGGCCGACGACAAGGAAGCGATCGAATTCGCGAAAGCCTATTTCCGGTACATGCCGCAACGCGCTGGTGAAAAACCAGGATCCTGCGATGCGATTCCCGCGCACGCCCCCTCAAAGCCGATTGCGGACCTCATCCCCGACGAACCGAATCGCGGCTACGACATGCGCAAGCTGATCGACGCGATCATCGACGACGGCAGCTGGCTCGAGATCAAGAAGCTCTTCGCCAAGGAGCTGCTCACTGGATTCGCACGCCTCGACGGACAGCCAGTCGGCATCCTGGCCAACCAGCCGATGCAGAAGGGCGGCGTGCTCTTCAACGACTCCGCGGACAAGGCTGCGCGCTTCATCTGGTTGTGCGATGCGTTCGAGATCCCCCTCCTCTTTCTTGCCGACGTCCCCGGTTTCATGATCGGAACCGACGTCGAGAAGCGCGGCATCATCCGTCACGGCGCCAAGATGATCAGCGCCGTCGCCGAAGCTACCGTGCCCAAGATCTCGGTCATCGTCCGCAAGGCTTACGGCGCCGGCCTCTACGCGATGGCGGGACCGGCCTTCGATTCGGACGCCGTCATCGCGCTGCCTTCGGCGCAGATCGCGGTCATGGGTCCCGAGCCGGCCGTCAACGCGGTCTTCTACAACAAGCTCGCCGAGCTGCCCGAGGACCAGCGCGCGGCGAAGCGCAAAGAGCTGGAGGACGAGTACCGCGAGGACGTCGACCTATACAAGCTGGCCTCGAACCTGATCGTCGACGACGTTGTCGAGCCCGAGCACCTGCGCGAAACGCT
>DASPYE010000153.1:0-3653 GCA_035636935.1 Candidatus Dormiibacterota bacterium
ATAAGCGAAAATCAATGACGGGGGACCTGGGAAGTTGTTCACCCGCGGAACGCTGATCTACATCGCGCAGCGCCTCGTGCTGATCGTGCTCGCGGTGCTGGGTGTCTCCTCGCTCGTCTTCCTGGGCATCCACCGCCTCCCCGGCGACGCCCTGTTCAGCGAGCACCTGCACGGCGACCAGTACCAGCAGACGCTGCACCACTACGGCCTCGACCGGCCGCTGTGGGTGCAGTACGTCAGCTTCCTGCAGGGCATGCTCCATGGCGACCTCGGCGAGTCGCTCGTCAACCGCGGGGTGCCGATCACCCCGATCGTGGTGCGCGAGATGTCGGTCAGCGCCGAGATCGGGCTCGTGGCCTTGATCTTCACCGTCGGTATCGGGATGACGTTCGGCGTCATCGCCGCGATCCGCCAGAACACGTGGATGGACTACGTGCTGAGCACGACGTCGGTGATCGGCTACAGCATGCCGAACTTTGTCGTCGCGACTTTTCTGATCCTGGTGTTCGGGATCTGGCTCGACAACTTCACGCAGGGCACGTTCTACTTCCAGATCGGCTGGCCCGGCCGGTACGGCAGCATCGGCGCCATCTGGCTGCCGGCGTTCGCGCTGGGGTTCCCTTACGCGAGCATCGTCGCCCGCCTCACCCGAGCGAGCATGCTCGAGGTCATACGTCAGGACTACATACGCACCGCGCGGGCCAAGGGTTTGACTGAATTTGTGATCACGGTGCGACATGGTTTGCGCAACGCGCTGATCCCTGTGATCACGATCCTCGGTCCCCTGGTCATCGGCATCATCACCGGAGGCGTCGTGATCGAGAACATCTTCGGCATTCCCGGTCTGGGCAAGGAGTTCGCGACGAGCATCCTGAACCGCGACTACAACATCGTGATCGGCGTGTTCACGGGGTATGCGGCGCTGGTCGGCCTCGCCAACCTTGGCGTCGATCTCCTGTACGTCGTTATCGACCCGAGGATCAGGTACTGATGGCAGCGACAGCAGCCGCGGTCGTCACCCGTCCGATCGCGCCGGAGCAGGCGAGCCTGTGGAGCGACGCCTGGCGCCGGTTGCGGCGCAACCGCCTCGCCCTGGCAGGCGTCATCTATCTGATATTCGTGGTCATCGTGGCCCTCGTCTCCGCTGTCTGGACTCCGTATTCGACCTTCCGGGTGGGTGTCGGCATCCCGTACGCCGCACCCAGCGTGCAGCACTTGCTCGGCGTCGATGGTTTGGGACGCGACACGCTGAGCCGCCTGATGGCGGGAGCGCAGATCTCCCTCATCGTCGGCATCGGCACCCAGATCCTCGTGCTCGCCGTCGGCGTCCCGATCGGACTTGCGGCGGGTTACTTCCGAGGCGCGTTTGACCAGGTGGTCACCTTCCTGATCAACCTCTTCTACGGGATCCCCGACCTGCTGGTCGCCTTGATCCTCGTCTTCTTGCTCGGTCCGAGCTTGACGAACATCATCATCGCCATCGCCGTCACCCGCTGGATGGACATGGCGCGACTTGTTCGCGGCCAGACCCTAAGCCTTCGCGAGCGCGAGTTCATCGAAGCCGCCCGCGCCGCCGGGGCGAAGCCGGCGAAAATCCTGTTCGGTCACATCCTCCCCAACGCGCTGGGCCCGATCATCGTCCAGGCAACTTTTGGCGTTCCGGCGGCGATCCTCTTCGAGGCATTCCTGAGCTTCCTGGGGTTGGGAGTTCCACCTCCGACGCCGACCTGGGGCGGGATGGCCGCGGAGGGAATCGTGACCATCCGGATCTCGCCTGCGATGGTGATCGCGCCATCCATCGCCCTGTCGCTGACCCTGATGGCTTTCAACTTCCTGGGCGACGGTCTACGTGACGCGCTCGACCCACGCGGACGCCGCTAAGCGCTTGCCGGCTCCGATCCTTCAAGTCAAGGACCTCCAGACACAGTTCCTGACGCACGACGGCATCGTGAAGGCCGTCGACGGTGTGACGTTCGACCTCTACCCCGGCGAGAGCCTCGGCATCGTCGGCGAGTCAGGCAGCGGAAAGTCGATGACGGCGCTGTCGCTCCTCCGCCTGGTGCCGGATCCAGGCAAGATCGTGGGCGGCCAGGTCCTGTTTCGCGACCAGGATCTGCAGCAGATCAGCGATGAGGAGATTCGCGACATTCGCGGACGTGACATCGCGATGATCTTTCAGGATCCGCAGAGCTCGCTCAACCCGGTGCTGCAGACCGGCTTCCAGATCGCCGAGGCGATGCTCGCGCATAAGAAGGCGACCAAGCAGCAGGCGCGTCAACGCACCGTCGAGCTGCTGAAACGTGTGCGTATACCGGCCGCCGAAACCCGAGTCAAGGACTACCCCCACCAGCTGAGCGGAGGCATGCGCCAGCGCGCAATGATCGCCATGGGGTTGGCCAACGCGCCGTCGATCCTGATCGCGGACGAACCGACCACCGCTCTGGACGTGACCGTGCAGGCGCAGATCCTCGAGCTCCTCGCGGACCTCAACCACGAGCTCGGGACGGCGATCGTGATGATCACCCACAACATGGGTGTGGTGGCGGGCCTTTGCACTCGGGTGCTTGTGATGTATGCGGGACAGATCGTGGAACAGGGTCCCGTCGACCAGATTTTTGAAAATCCTCAGCACCCGTACACGTGGTCTCTGCTGAGGTCGATTCCGCGGGTCGACGCCCTTCGCCACGAACGTTTGCGATCGATCGAGGGGCTCGCGCCAGACCTGTTGCGGCCGCCCGAGGGGTGCCGCTTCCATCCGCGATGCCCGTTCCGCGTCGAGAAATGCCTCACCGATCTGCCTCCGCTCGTCGAGGTCAAGCCTGACCAGCTCGCCTCCTGCTGGGTGACGATGGACCGCGCCAAAAAGGAGATGGGGGCGGACCAGCTGCTCGACATCAGGCCGGGCGCCGCGTCGGGCCTGCAACCCGGCAAGATCATCCCGTGACGGCCCAGGCAGCTCGCGCGGACGTACCCGAGCCGGTGGGCGACCAGGCCCAGGTCCTGGTTCGCGTCGAGAACGTGGTCAAGCATTTTCCGGCCGGCATCGGGGTGAGCGTCAAGGCTGTCGACGGCGTGAGCTTCGAGATCCGCCAGGGCGAGACGCTGGGCCTCGTCGGCGAGTCGGGCTGCGGCAAGTCCACCCTGGGCCGGCTCGTCATGCAGCTGATCCCGGTGACGTCGGGCAAGGTTTTTCTCGATGACGTCGAGCTGACCGGCCTGCACGGGGAGAGGCTCCGTCAGCAGCGGCGCCAGATGCAGATCATCTTCCAGGATCCGTTTGCGTCGCTCGATCCGAGGATGACTGTCGGCGACATCATCGCCGAGCCGCTGGTGAACTTCGGCGTCATGCGCGGGCGCAAGCTGAGGGACCGCGTGCAGGAGCTGCTACGGGTTGTCGGGCTGAACCCCAACTTCAACAATCGGTATCCGCATGAGTTCTCGGGCGGTCAGCGTCAGCGCATCGGCATCGCTCGCGCTCTCGCCTTGAATCCCAAGCTGATCGTTTGCGACGAGGCGATCTCGGCGCTCGACGTTTCGATCCAGGCCCAGGTGGTGAACCTGCTCGAGGACCTGCAGAGGGAGTTCAACCTCACCTATCTCTTCATCGCGCACGACCTCTCGGTGGTGCGGCACATCAGCGACCGCGTGATGGT
>DASPYE010000154.1:0-3784 GCA_035636935.1 Candidatus Dormiibacterota bacterium
AGACCCGCCGGCTCCTGCTGAGGGACAACGACCCGGCGCGGCCGGCGCCGGACGAGACCTTCGGCGACCGCCGCACGCTGAAGATCGGCGGCGAGCGCATCGAACTGGCATGGCATGGCTCGAACCACTCGCCGGACAACATCTTCATTCACTTCCCAGATCACGACACCCTGATGCTCATCGACATCGTCAACCCGGGATGGGCGCCGGTCTACATCTCCAATCTCACCGAGGACGTGCCCGGCTACGTCGCGGCGCCCGCCACCGCATTGAACTACCCGTGGAAGCACTACATCGGAGGCCACCTCGGGAGGCTTGGCACTCGCGATGACGTGGTTCTTCACCAGCAGTACATGGCCGACATCGACGCCAGCGTGAGGGCAACGCTACCCAAGGTCGATCCGACGCTTTTCTTCCAGAAATACGGCGAAAACGCCTGGGCCGGGGTGAAGGGCTACCTCGACGCCTGCACCGACGCCGCGGCGGGGCCGGTAATCGACAAATATCGGGACGTGCTGGCGGCAGTCGACGTCTTCACCGCGAGCACCACGTTCTGGGTCATGGAGTCGCTCCGCCTGGATCTGGGCTTTGCCTCGTACGTCCATCCCTAGAGAAGAGAAACCGATGGCAACCACAGCTCCTGTTACCGCCGCGATTCGTGATCAATTAGGCGATCACCTGCTCACTCCGAATAACTCGGCGCTGACCGTGATCGACTACCAGCCGAGCCAGCTCGCGGGCGTCCGGTCGATGGATCGCGACCTCTTGCTCAAGAACGCCGTCTCGACGGTGAAGGTCGCGAAACTGTTTGGCCTTCCGATCGTGCACTCCACGATCAACGTCAGGACGGGCCGCGGCAAGCCGACGTTGCCGCCGCTGGCTGAGCTGCTCGCTGACAATCCGCCCATCGACCGAACCACGACCAATGCATGGGAAGACCCCGACTTTCTCAATGCGGTTCGCGCGACCGGCCGGCGAAAGCTCATCATCTGCGCCCTCTGGACCGAGATCTGCATGGCGTTCCCCGCACTCGACGCCATGCGTGAGGGCTACGAGGTCTATCCGGTCGTCGACGCGATCGGCGGTACTTCGGTCGACGCCCATCGCGCGGGCCTGGAGCGTGTCGTTCAGGCGGGTGCAAAGCCGACCAGTTGGGTCGCGCTTGCGGTTGAGCTCCAGCGCGACTGGGCCCGCCCGGATACAGTGCAGGAAGTCGTCCAGATCGTTCTCACCGAACGGCTGCTCAAGGAGGATTGACATGACAACCGCAATCATCGGAATCGGAAACATCGGCGGAACAGTGGCTCGCGAGCTTGCGTCCGGCGGCGAGCCAGTGGTCATTTCGGCGGTAAACCCCGACGACCTCGCAAAGCTGGCCGCCGAGATCGGAAGTCGGGCAACGGCGGCGCCGAGCAACCGCGACGCGGTACAGCGTGCAGACACGATCGTCCTCGCCCTGTGGCTTGGCCCGATGAAAACCGTAATCGACGAGGTCGCGGACCTCTTGCCCGGCAAGCTGGTCATCGATACCTCGAACCCGATCTCGGTCGGTGCGGACGGAAACATCTCGCGAACGCTTCCAGACGGGCAGTCCGCCGCTGAGGTCGTCAGCGGCTGGCTTCCGGAGGGAGCCAGTTACGCCAAGGCGTTTGGAACGCTGCCGGCGCCCCTGCTTGGTTCGAGCGCGCATCGAACACCAGAGAAAGCGGTGCTCTTTTACACGACGGACGACGCCGCGGCCGCGTCCGAGGTCGAGCGCCTCATAGGGCTTGCCGGCTTCGAGCCGGTGCGAGCGGGCAGCGTCCGCGATTCGCTGCGAATCGAGGTCGGCGGCGACCTGCATGCGTTTGGAGGATTGAATGGTCGCGCGATCGATAGGCATGAAGCGGACACACTCGTCAACTCCTCCAAGCGCGCAACTGTCTGAGGACGACCAGCGAGGTGGCCGCCTTCACCGAAAAAGAGCTCGAGTACCTTCGCAGCCAGCGCCTGGCGCGGATGGCGACGGCAGGCTCTGGCGGACAGCCGCACGTGGTGCCGGTCGGGTTCAGGGTCTCGGCTGACGCGGCCGCCATTGAAGTTGGCGGCCGCCATTTCGGCAGCACCAAGAAGTACCGCGACATTCGTTTCAATCCCCGGGTCGCGATTGTCATCGACGACCTCGCCAGTGTCACGCCGTGGACGCCGCGCGGCATCGAGGTCAGGGGGACGGCGGTGCTGCAGGCTGGAGGAGTAGGAGGAGGAGGCCCTGTGCCGTCAGATGAGCCTTGGGCGCGTATCACGCCCGAGCGAATCGTGAGCTGGGGCATCAACTGAGTTGAATAACCTGTAGCGCTCATACTCGCCCGATGAGCGGGGCTCCCCTGGTCGACACGGGCCCCGTACTGATCGAGCGCGAGCAGGAGTGCGCAGTCCTGGACGCGCTGGTAGACCGTCTTGGCGACGGCGGCGGAACAATTGTGGTCCGGGGCGAGGCCGGCATCGGAAAGTCGGCGCTGCTTCAACGAGTGCGTGGGCGGGCGGAGGCGCAGGGTGCCCGTCCGCTGGTCACCGTCGGGGTCGAATCAGAAGCCGAGGTAGCTTTTGCGGGCCTGCACCAACTCCTGCGCCCGGTCATCGGAGCTTTGGCGCAGCAACCCGAGTCTCAGCGGCAAGTCCTCGAGGCCGCACTCGGGTTGGGCGTCGACCACACGCCGGATCCGTTCCGTGTTGCGGTCGCGGCCTTTCAGCTCATCTGCGACGTGGCTGACTCGGTACCGCTTGTATTGATCGTGGACGACGCGCAGTGGCTGGACCGTTCGACCCTCAACGTCATTGCTTTCATTGCCCGCCGGCTGGAAGTCGAGCACGTTGGACTGGTGGCCGCGATCAGGCAGGAGCAGGCGGCCCCTTTCGACGACGCTCGCCTACCAACCATCGATCTCGAGCGCTTGAGCGTATCGGCGGCTGCCCACTTGCTGGATCGCGAGGCGCCCGAGCTGCACCCGGTCGTGCGCGCGAGAGTTCTGGCAGAAGCGTCGGGCAATCCCCTGGCGCTCGTTGAGCTGGCGAGCAGCATGGGGCGATCGCGCGTGCAGCTTTCGGCCCCGCCCACGACGTTGACGGCTCGGCTTGATCGGGCATTCGCCAACCGGCTTGGCGAGCTTGCTCCGCACACGCGGGCAGCCCTCCTGGTGGCAGCGCTCGATAGCCGAGCGTCCCTGGACGAGATCGCGCGGTCCAGCGGAGCCGGCATCGAATCCCTTCAACCCGCTGTTGACGCGGACCTGGTCGCGATCGCCGACGACGGGGTTCGGTTCCGGCACCCTCTCATCCGATCGGCTGTCCGTCAAGCCGCCTCTGCCCAACAGATTCTCGAGATGTACAGGGCTCTCGGCGAGGTCGTCGCCGATCCAGAGCGTCAGGTCTGGCATCGCGCCATGTCAGCCAAGGGACCCGACGAGAACATCGCCTCCGCGCTCGAACAACACGCCCGCCTGGCCGCCGCCCGTGGCGCCGTCACAGTTGCGGGTGCGGCCCTGGAGCGCGCAGCCGCCTTGACGGCGGACTCGCCAAAAAAGGGAGCGCGCCTTGTCGCCGCGGCGGAGATTGCCTATGACCTTGGTCTCGTCGAAAGTGCTCGCCGCCTGGTCGATCAGGCGGTGTCGTTCGATCTCGGCGACCGCGACCTGGCGCGGCTTGCCTGGTTCCGACAAATCCTCAGTGGCAGCGTCTGGTTTGAGTCCGGCGCCGCCAGAACGTTCGTTTCGATCGCCGAACAGCTGCGCGACGGCGGCGACGCCGA
>DASPYE010000155.1:0-2613 GCA_035636935.1 Candidatus Dormiibacterota bacterium
AGTGTCCGCCCGGCCGGTGCCGCCGGTCCACGAGCACCACCCGCGCGTCCGAAGCGGCGAGCAACGAGTCCGTGAACGCCATGGCCGACGCTCCGCCGCCCACCACCAGATAGTCGGTGTCGATCACTTGCACGAGCCCTCCCATGGGCGTCGAATGGTAGTGG
The DNA here is from genome assembly GCA_035636935.1 of Candidatus Dormiibacterota bacterium. Classification (GTDB taxonomy): domain Bacteria; phylum Chloroflexota; class Dormibacteria; order Dormibacterales; family Dormibacteraceae; genus 40CM-4-65-16. The sequence goes on from DASPYE010000155.1 coordinate 165, forward strand.
CACGCGGCGGCGGCGTCATCCCTGCTTCAATGGCGAGCCCCGATGCACTCGCTCGCGCCTCGTTCGCGACGCAAGACCACTTTCGCGCCGGTGTAAGAAGCCTGATCGCTCCGACGACCGCCCATGTCCCAGGCCGGTCAACATTCTTGACAGCCAACATCGTGGAGCTTGGCCGACGATGAGCCATCCTGAGTTTGTAAGTGGCAGGGAAAGGAAGTGATCCTCCCGAAAGATCGCGACATCCGCTTCATCACCATTCGCCGTGGGGGGACGCTTACCGACTCCGACCATCGGCTGCTGGCTTTCTGGGCTGCCGCCTGCGCAGAACACGTTCTGCACCTCTTCGAGTCGGTGCAGCCGTCGGACCCGCGGCCCCGCGAGGCGATCGAACAGATTCGCGCATGGGCAAGCGGCGAGATCAGGATGTCTCAGTCCCGAGCGGCGGGCGGCCATGCAATGGCTGCGGCAAGAGACTTGAGCGGAGCCGCGCGTCACGCCGCATATGCTGCCGGCCAGGCGGCTGTGGTGGCGCATGTCGCCGCACACGAGCTTGGTGCTGCGGCGTATGCGATCAGGGCCGTGCGTGCGGCGGCCCCGGGACGCCAGCGTGAGAGAGCCGGCAGGCTCGAGTGCCGTTGGCAGCGCGAACAGCTCCCGGATGTGATTCGTGAACTCGTCCTGGACGATCAGCGGTTGCGAAACGAGATCTGCTGGTCGGTCTTCGACTGCTGACGGGCGAGACGGCCTGATTGTGTCGGTAGTCGTCGCAGGGCCTGGTACGGCTTGAAGGCTTCATCTCGGCGCCCGTCCGATTCAAACCAGGAGCTGGCAGTCCAGCGAAATGGCATGATCTCGCAGGTGAGCAAGGCCTCGCAGGAGATCGACGCGATCGTCAAGGCGCTGCGTGACTGGCGAGGCGAGACGCTTGCGCGGCTACGCGCCTCGATCAAGAGGGCCTCCCCTTCGGTGGTCGAAGAGGTGAAGTGGAAGAAACCCAGCAACCCGGCGGGAGTAGCTGTCTGGTCCCAGGACGGAATAGTCTGCATCGGGGAAGCGCTCAAGAACTCGGTCAGATTGACATTTCCTAAGGGCGCTCTCGTTGCGGATCCGAAGAAGCTCTTCAATGCAAGACTGGACAGCAAGACAAATCGTGCCATCGACGTCCGCGAAGGCGAAACTTTAGATGTCGCCGCGTTTGCTGCGTTGATTCGCGACGCTGTGCGACTGAACGTATCGAAGGTGCGCGGCCGGTAAGCCCTGGCGAGAGTTCGCGCGGGCTGGCGAGCCCAATCACCGAGCAGTCGCTGCCGCTAGACAAAACGAGTCATCGCGCGCCGATCAGTTCCTGTGGCTATGAAGGGGAGAGCTTGGGTCTGCGATGAAGCGTGGACGGATCTTGGGCGTGTTTTAGCTGCGCCGACCCGAGGTCGCGTCGCTTGCGGGCACGCGCGAGGGGGACTATCCGGATCAAGTCCGTGGTCGAATAGCCGCCTCGATCTCGTCCAGGTGCTCGCCCCGGTGGTTGGCCCGCACCGGGTTGAGCGGGCTGGTCTCATCCAGGCCCGCGAGCATTTCATCCGGCAGCGACGCCACGAGCTCGTCGGTTTCCTCCGCGATGCTCACCACCAGCTCGGCCAGAGCGCGTGGCGGAATCGCGTGGATCAGAGGACGCGAGGAGTCGTTGATCCAGTCCACGTCCTCGGGGTCGTTTTCGGACGCCGTGAACGGCTTGCCGCGCCCCAGCTTGCCGGCCAGGTAGAGCGCACGGCCGTCCCAGAACGCGATATGGCCGAGCACGCCGGCCACGCTCCAGTACTCGTTGACCATGGCGCCGAGCTCCTGGTCGCTCAAACGCGACACGACAGCCCGCATCCGAGCGAGCTCGCGTGCGTTCGCCGCCACGAAGGAGCGATCCACGACGACCAGACTAACTATCTGGACGGCGGCGTCGGCCTCGGCGGTATCGGCACGATCGGCGGTCGCGCGTTCATCGAGAGCATGTGGTTGCGCACGTACAGCGCGTACGTCGCGCCCGCCCGGCTCGTGCTGTTCGGTGTGGCGCTGTGCGAGGAGACATCGGTCTTCAGTGACGCGCCGAGATCACGTCGCGATGCTGCCGGTGGCGACGAGACAGATCCAGACCAAGCCGGGAGCGATGGGCGCCGGACCGCTGTCCGCAGTGAACGAAGGCGGCCCGCTGGAATTTGGGGTCCACGTCGAGTCGAACTCCCGGCCCGCGGTGAACACCTGCGCCTTGCCGCTGCCCATCACGTCGTGATCGACGCCCGTCTGGCCGTTGACGTCGACCACCTGAGACGTCGGAGTGATCACCACCTGCTGAACGATCAAGGTCGAGACGACGACCGGCGAGCGCGTGTCACCGTCGATGAAAGCACCTGTATCCGGCTCACTTCGCTTCCAACCGCCGGCCGAAGAGTCGTAGGTGAAC
>DASPYE010000156.1:0-8596 GCA_035636935.1 Candidatus Dormiibacterota bacterium
CGCGCTTTAAGCTGTCATTTCGATGATGTCGGCTCTGAGCAGACCGGCCGAGCGGTCGCCTGCGGCGGAGCCGCTGGTCGAGATCTCAGGACTGACCAAGCTCTATCCGATGGACTCCGGCTGGCTGGGCAAGAAGCGATCCTGGCTCAGCGCCCTCGAGGACGTCGATCTGAGTGTTCGGCGCGGGGAGATCCTCGCCCTGGTCGGAGAGAGCGGAAGCGGCAAGTCCACTCTCGCGAGGCTGCTGATCAAGCTGATCGAGCCCACGCGCGGCGAGATTCGGTACGAGGGAAAGAACATCTTTGCGCTGTCGCGACCGCAGGTTCGGCGGCTGCGGCGAAAGGTACAGATCGTTTTTCAGGATCCGTACTCATCGCTCAACCCGCGTCATACCGTGCGCCAGATCGTGGGCGAAGGCATCAACGGCCTGGCCTCGCCGGCTCGCGGCGCGCGAATCAAGGAGCTGCTCGAGCTCGTGGGTCTCTCGCCGAACATCGTCGACCGCTACCCGCACGAGTTCAGCGGCGGTCAGCGCCAGCGCATCTGCATCGCCCGAGCCCTTGCGGTCAAGCCTGAATTCCTGATCCTCGATGAGCCGGTCAGCGCGCTGGATGTCTCCGTGCAGTCGAAGATCCTGAACCTCCTGGCCGACCTGAGGGACACGCTTCATCTCACCTACGTGCTCATCTCGCACGACCTCGGCGTGGTCAGGCACATTGCCGATCGGGTGGCGGTCCTTTACCTGGGCCATCTGGTCGAGGTGGCCCCCAAGCAAATGCTCTTCTCGAACCCTCGGCACCCGTACACACAGGCGCTCCTGTCGGCGGTCCCCGTGATCTCGAGCAAACGCGAGAAGGCATCCCGAATCGTGCTCACCGGCGAGATTCCCACCGCGATCGACATCCCGGCCCGCTGTCGCTTTGCCACCCGATGCTTCCGCTCGATCGACGTGTGCTGGAAAGAGGTGCCCCGCCTGAAGCTGACGGAGCGCGAGCATACGGTTGCGTGCTTCAATCACGCGCCCATCGCGCAGGCCCTGCCGCGCTGATGCTCAACCTCCTCCCCATTCAGGGAGGTAGCCCAGGGCCGGAGGGGCAACTGCGGCCCCATCCCCCGGCTGCGCCGGGTACTTCCCCATGAATCGGGAAGAGTTTCGGTCTCCGGTTTACTCTGGCGCCGTGACGCTCCGAGAGGTTCTCAAGGGCAGCAAGGCTGCGCTGGGCGGTTGGTGCGTCGTCCCCGGTTCCTTCACGGCTGAGGTCATGGCCCGAGCCGGCTTCGACTGGGTCTGCATCGACATCCAGCACGGCCTGATGGGCGAGCAGGACATGCTCGGCATGCTGCAGGGAGTGGCGACCGCCGGCGTGCCGTCGATGGTTCGCGTGCCGTGGCACGACCCCGGCTGGATCATGAAGGCGCTCGATGCCGGCGCCGCGGGCGTGATCGTGCCGATGGTCAACACACCTGAGGAGGCTGCGGCGGCCGCCGGGGCCTGTCGGTATCCGCCTGACGGGTTCCGAAGCTGGGGACCGACCAGGGTGTCGCTCGGAGTCCAGGACTACACCCCGGAGCTCGCCAATCGCTCGGTGATCTGCGCGGTGATGGTGGAGACGGTGCCGGCCCTCGACCGGCTGGACGAGATCGTCGCCGTCAAAGGCGTGGACGCGGTGTTCATCGGCCCGAGCGATTTTGCCGTTTCGATGGGGTTTCCGCCCCGCTCGGACGAGCCTGAGCACCGGCGAAGACTCGAGGCGGTCCCGGCCGTGTGCCGGCGCCACGGCGTCATCGCAGGCATCGCTTGCGGCAGCGGCGAGCTGGCGGCGCGATGGAAGCAGGCCGGTTACACGATGCTCGCCCTACCCTCCGATATGGTCCTTCTGCGCCGCGCCGCCGCCGACATGTTGGACACGGCGAGGCGATGAACGCGCTCTCAGCCACGCGCCTGAAGCGGATGGCCGACGAGCTTGAGCTGAAGCTGGACGAGGAGGACCTGGCACGCCTGCGGCCCATGGTTGCGGACCTGCTCACTGTGGGGCGGCGCTTGCGCCTCAAGGGTCAAAGAGAGCGACCGAAACCGCGATCGTCGTGAACCATTCGGACGTGGACCAGGTCCACCTCCTTTCCGTGGCCGAGGCGGGCAGAGGGATCCGCGAGGGCTCGGTGAAGCCGACCGAGTACGTGGAGGCGCTCGTCGAGCGGGCGCGCCGGCTCGATCCATTGTTGAGATGCACCGTCACGCTCGCAACCGACGCCGCGATCGCAGACGCACGGGCGGCCGAGGACGAGATCCTCCATGGCAAGTGGCGCGGTCCTCTCCACGGCATCCCGGTCGGCGTCAAGGACTGCATCGCGACCGCCGGCCTCCGCACCACCGCCAACTCGCGGGTGCTCGCCGACTGGGTGCCCGAAAACGACGCCCCTTCGATGGCTGCGACTCGACGGGCAGGCGCCATTGTGCTGGCAAAGCTGAACCTCAACGAGTTCGCCTGGAGCATCCCCGGCGAGGACGACCTGTGCCCCCCACCTCGAAATCCGTGGAGCCCGACGCAGCTCGCGATGGGATCGAGCAGCGGGTCCGCGGTCGCCGTTGCGAGCGGCATCTGCCCCGCGGCGTTGGGGACGGACGCGGGCGGCTCGGTCCGGCAGCCGGCGTCGAACTGCGGCGTTGCAGGTCTCAAACCGACTCACGGCCTGATCGACTCGAGCGGCGCTTTCGGGCCGCCAAGCATCTGCGAGGTCGGGCCTATCGCGCGAACCGTAGAAGACATCGCGCTGCTGCTGGAAGGCATGACAGGAATCCCCGGCTATCTCGATCGCGTGAAGAAGCCTGTGCGCGGGACGCGCGTGGGCGTCCCGCACAGTTACATCGACGAGGCGCGACCCGACCCTGAGGTGGCGGCTGCGTTTGCGGAGGCGCTTCGAGGTCTCGCGCATCTAGGGATGGAGGTCGTGGAGGTGGACATCCAAGGCCTCGCGGACGCCGCGGCGGCCGACTTCTTGGTCCTCAACGTGGAAGCGTTCACCGCTCACCAGGGGTGGCTCCGCACGCGGATCCGCGACTACGGACCCAGCGCGCGGGCCTATCACACGCAGGGTGCCTTCCTTTCTGCCGCGGACTACACGGCCGCGGTCCGCGTCGGCGAGGTCGTCCGGCACCGTCTGGATGCGGTCCTCACCGCGGTCGATGTGCTGGCCACACCGGTGGTGCCGGTCGTCACCACCGAAGCTGCCCGGGCGAACAAGGCACGACCGCATGCCGGCGGCACCGCGATCTTCAGCGCCCCGTTCAACCTGACGGGCCACCCCGCGATTTCAGTTCCCGGCGGGATGAGTGCCAGTGGTATTCCGATCGGACTCCAGCTCGTGGGGCGTCTGAGCGGCGACGCCGACCTGCTGGCGGTTGCCCACGCCTATGAGCAGGCGACACCGTGGCACACGATGCGTCCGGCTCTGGATTCAGCGCCCTGACCCAATTCATTCCCTCCCTGCGGACGCGTATGTCGAGGACCACGGCCTCGCTTGCTCGAACGCAGCGCTCGCGGCGAGCACGGTCTCGTCCGCGAAGCGGCGACCCGCGATCTGCAGTCCGACTGGCAACCCGTCAGCCGACAGACCCGCCGGTATCGACGCCGCCGGGTGGCCCGTGAAGTTGAAGGGGTAGGTGAGGCACCAGCCAAGCAGGCGGTCGACTTTGTGCCCCTGTATCTCGGCCGGACCGAGGGTGTTGCCATCGGTTGCGTTGTCGACTGGAAGGCCGGCGAGCGTCGGACAGACAAGGATGTCGTAGTCGTCGAACACGTCCTGCAGGGCGTCGAGGACCTCGGTCCGGATCACATCGTCCCGGCGATAGTCCAGCGCCGACTGCGACCAGCCCATCTCGAGGCTGGCCGCGAACTCCGGTGAAATCTGATCGCGGTGCGAACCCAGGAGGTCGATGCCCTCGGTCTTGAAGCCTTCGGCGGCCTGCGCCGAACGGACGGCGCTCTGGCGCATCCACGCGCCGCAGAGCTCTTCCTGGCTGCGATTGAATCCCACGCGCACCTCCTCCACATGAGCGCCGGCCTCCTCGAAGGCCGCCACCGCCTCTCTGGTGACCCTCGCCACCTCGGGGTCGATCGGGAACACGCCCAGGTCAGGGCTCCACGCGACGCGCATGCCGGCCACGGGACGCCGCGTCGCTGCCGCGTAATCCGCTCCATCGCCGGGCAGGCTGTACGGGTCACGGTCGTCAGGCCCGGACATCACACCGAGCATCAGGGCCGCGTCGGCCACAGACCTGGCAATCGGGCCGGCGTGCGCGAACGGGACCGCGAGCATGAACGCGTCCGGTCGCGCGACTGCCGCGACGCGGCCGAACGATGCCTTGAACCCGTATACGCCGCACCACGCCGCGGGAATGCGGAGCGAGCCGCCGCCGTCAGACCCCTGTGCGATCGGCGCCAAACCTGCGGCCACCGCCGCGGCGCTCCCGCCCGACGAGCCGCCCGCGTTCTTGCCGATCCGAAACGGCGTGCTGGTCGGACCGAAAAGGTAGTTGTCTGTCGTCCCTCGATGCCCAAACTCGGGAGTGTTCGTCTTGCCGAGGACGATCGCGCCGGCCTGCTCGAGCCGCATCACGTAGGTGGCGCTGACGTCCGGCGTCCAGTCCTTGAACGGCTTGCAACCGAACGTGTTGGGAACTCCCGCCTTGAAGTCGAACAGATCCTTGATCGCGATCGGGACGCCGTGCAGCGGTCCGAGCGTCGCTCCGGAAACCACGGCCTTCTCGGCTTCGCGCGCCAGCCGCCTCGCTTCCTCGTGCAGCATCAGGACGTAGGCGTTGACAGTCTTGTTGCGCCGATCGATGCGGTCGAGGAAAGCGTCCACGACCTCGACCGGTGACAGGTCGCGCCGCGCGATGCGGGCGGCGATCTCGGTAGCCGGCATGTAGGCAATCTCGTCTTTCTGAGCAGCCATGGCCCCTCTCCCCTTTCAGTCCGCGTCCTGGATGGCCGCCAGCGCTTTCTTGACGAGGGGCACGACCACCTCAGGCCCTTCGTCGACGATGCGCCGGGCGGGGAACAGCGACGATCCCATGGCGAGCGCCGCCGCTCCCGCCTTGAGATAAGCGACGGCGTTGAACGAGGAGATGCCGCCGGTTGGGACCAGCCGCGCGTCCGGAAAGGGCTGCAGCATCGACGCGAGATAGTCGGGTCCGCTCGGCTCCGCCGGAAACAGCTTCAGCGCTCGCGCCCCCAGCACGAGGGCGAGGTCGATCTCGGTCGCCGTGAAAACGCCTGGGAGCATGACGATCGCCCGCCGCCGAGCAGCCTCGAGCAGGGCCGGGTTGAGACCCGGCGCGACCAGGAACTGCGCGCCTGCCTCGGCTGCCGCATCCAGCTCCGCGTCGGTCCGCACAGTCCCGGCGCCGACGAGAGCTTTTGGGTGGTCGCGTCGGAGCCGCCGGATCGCATCGGCCGCGCCATCGAGCGTGAACGTCACCTCGACCGCAGCCAGTCCCGCCTCGATCGCGCAGCCGGCGGCCGCCACCGCGAGCTCCACGTCATCGAGGCGCACGATGCCGATGAGCCGAGCGCCAAGCAGGTGGTCAACAGCAACCCTGGAATCGGTCAGCGCCCAACCTCCCGTTGGTCTTTTGCCAGCAGCGCGGCGACATCGCCCGCGTCAAGCCGGAACAGGTCCCCATGCAGCGTCATCTTCAGGGCGCTCATCGCGAGCCCGCGCTCGAGTCCCAGCTCGAGCGATCCGTCGACCAGGCCCCAGATGAGCCCGGCCACAAATGCGTCGCCGGCCCCCACACGGTCGACCATCTCGACCGCGTGCCCCTCGCCGCGGACGATGGTGCCGCCGCGCGAGGCCATGGCGCCCGCGGCACCAAGGGTCAACACCACCGTCTCGACGCCAAGTGCGGCCTGCAGCTGCTCGACTCCGTCTGCCCCGAAGAGATCGCGCGCGTCCTCGGCCGTGGAAACCAGAACGTCCACCAAAGGCGCAACATCGCGAACTGCGTCTGCCGCGGCTTCGCGGCTCCACAGCCGCTGCCTGTAGTTCACGTCCATGGTCACCGAGGCGCCGCGGCCCTTGGCCTCCTTCATTGCCCGCCGCGCAATTTCGCGACTCGAATCGGACAGCGCAAGCGTGATTCCGGACAGGTGGAAGAACTGCGTGTCGGCGAGTCCAGCCCAGTCGAACGCAGCTGCCGCGGCGAGCGCCATCGTCGAGCGGGCGCGGTCATAGAGGACATCGATCGGCCGGGGACCGGCGCCCATCTCGACGAAGTACAGGCCAAGCCGTCCGTCTTTCTCCCATCGCACGAGCGATGTGTCGACGCCGCCCGCGGCGACGGTGCGCACGACCCGGTGGCCCAGCGCGTTGTCCGGAAGCACCGAGGCCCAGGCAGCGCGAAGACCGATGCGCGCGGCGGCGTATGCGACGTTGGCCTCGGACCCGGCGACGTGGACGTCAAAGGCCGGCGCATCCTCGAGCCGGTCGCCAGGGCGAACCGAAAATCGCAGCATCGCCTCCCCGAGCGTGACCAGCTGCCGAGTGGGCAATGCGCGGGCGCCTAGAAGTAGGTCAGCACGGCGTCGATCACGTTGTAGTCGTCGTCGATCACCGGGAGCAGGCGCCACTTGTCGAAGGCGGTACAGGGGTGCGAGACGCCGCAGCCGACAACATCGCCGACGCGAAGGTCCTCATCAGCCCCAAGCTTCAGGTACGCGTGCTGGTCGTTCAAGGCGCTGATCGAGGCCCCAGCGCGGAGCTTGCGGGGCGGCTCCCCCGCTCTTTTGGCCAGGCGGGGCACCGGGAGATCGAGATCGTGGGGGACGTCCCGCTTGCCGAATCCCAGGAGCGCCAGGCCCGGCTCCGGGATCGACAACACGACGCCCCAGGCCTCGAGCGCTTCCTGCAGCGGACCGGTGTCGGCGAGCCGGCTGCCGAACGGCGATACCTCTTTGTAGTGGACGGCGTCGTGGGTCAGGTAGCACCCGCTGCGGAGGACCATGCGCACGGGACGGCTCAGCTGCCAGGGCTTGCCCAGGTCCGCGATCGCCCGATCGAGAAAGGCGCTGCCGCCGGCCGTGACCGTCACCTCGGGCATATCGAAAAGCCCGGCCCCGTCCAGCTCGACGACCAGGGCCTTCATCTCGTTCAGGAAACCGTCGACCCTCGTGAGGTCGGCGGCCATGTCTGCGCCACCGACGATGCCCTCGAACCCCTCCACCCCGGCCAGCGAAAGGCGCGGCGACGCCGCCACTGCATCCGCCACCTCGCGCGCCTGCTCTCGAGTCCTGCTGCCTGTGCGGCCGCCGGCGAGGCCCAGCTCGAGCAGCACGGGCAAGCGACGCTCGAGCGTAGCCTCTTCGAGCACCCTTTCGAGCACGCGCACTTCCGCCACCGAATCGACCAGGCAGTAGAAGTCGAAGTCAGGATCGCGCCGCAGCTCGTCCGCGATCCAACGGATCGAGGCGGGCTCCACGAGCTCGTTCGCAAGAATCACCCTTTGCGCTCCGAACGTTCGCCAGACACGGACCTGCCACATCGTCGCCGCGGTCACTGCCCATGCCCCCGCGTCGAGCTGCATCTGAAAGAGCTGGGGCGACATCGCGGTCTTACCGTGAGGCGCCAGGGAGATGCCGTGGCGTTTGCACAGAGCGGCCATCGCGTCGATGTTGTGGCGCAACGCTGACTCCTTCAGGACCATCGCCGGGAACATGAAGTCGCCGTCGAGAATGTTCCAGCGTCGCTTGGCAACCTCACGGATGGTTGTGGGCGACGACGCCGGGAACGCCTTGTAGCGCCAGTCGATGCGCTCATCGAGGATGCTCTCGAGGTCGAGTGACCGTGCTTTCGAGGTCAAGGCCACCGCTAGGCCCCCATCTCGGCCAGCGCCTCGCCCGCGGTCATCACCCGACCGTACTTCATAGCGAGGGTCTGCAGGCTGGCCCGGTGCAGCTCTGGTGCGTACGACGAGACCGCATCCGACAGCAGAACGGCCTGGAAGCCTTCGTGAAACGCGCCTCGAGCGGTGTCCTCCACGCAGATCTGGGTCACCGTGCCCGTGATCAGCACGGTGTCCACATGGTGCGCGTTGAGCAAGTCGGTCAGCCGGGTCCGGTGGAATCCGTTGTACCCGTACTTGTCCACCTGATGCTCATTGGAACGTGGTGCCAGCTCGTCGATGACGGCGATGCACTCCCGCTCGCCTTCGATGTCGTCATAGGCACGTTTGATACCTGGCCAGCAGCAGCGGGTAGGTGGCGCAATGACCGGCGACCACTTCCACATGAGCGTTGGGTGTGGTCCCGCGCAGAACCGCGTAAACACGATCGGCCGGCGCCGCGCCCGGAACCATTCGAGCAGCTCCAGATGCACGTCGATGGTCTCTCGGGCGTCGGGCACCTCGAGTGGCGCCCCGACCCTGACGAAGTCGTTCTGCATGTCCACCACGATCAGCGCGGAGCTGTCCTGGTGCAGCTCGAACACGATCAGCAAGCTAACATCCCCGGCATCGAGACGTCCGCGTTCGCATTCGCCGGCGACCTGGTGGACGAGGGGATGGCGACCGTCCTGGACAACATCTCCGGCCGCGGAG
>DASPYE010000157.1:0-3512 GCA_035636935.1 Candidatus Dormiibacterota bacterium
TTCAGCGGCTCGGCTTGGCCCAGACGCCGCGATCCTGAAGGAGCTTGATCTGAACGTCGATCACCTTTTTCTTGTACTCGGCGTGCTTCATCGGCTCTCGGTCCAGGTACAGGTTCTTGGGGTAGATCGGCTGCTCGTAAAGCAGCTGGTACAGCTCTGTGCGCAGGTCCTTCAGCCAGTTGTCCCACTGGGCACGAGCGCGGTGGTCGCGGAGCGCTTCGATATCGATTACGCCCGACACATAAGTGGAACCCCCGCCGTACTCCTGTTTGCCCACGATCCTGCCCTTGTAATCGATTACGTACGAGCGGCCGCCGAACGTGTCGATGGGCGTCGTCTCGTCGGCAAATAGGTAATAGGTCCCCATGTTGGGCGCCACCACGTACATGTTGTTATCGAGAGCCCGCGCCCGGCTTTGGATCTCGAACATCTCATTGCCGGTGGCAGGGTGCGGATAGGAAGCGCGGTAGACCACTTCGGCGCCGTTCAACGCCAGCGCGCGCGCGTTTTCCGGATAGGACCCCTCGTTGGCCATCATGATCCCGAGCCGGCCGATTTCGGTCTCCGCCACCGGCCAGAAGGAATCAAGGCTGCGTCCGTACTTCTCGATCCACCAGTCATAGATGTCATGCGGGCAGACGGAATGCTCGACCGGAAACAACGGTGAGACCTTGTAGTGCTGAAGGATCACTTCGCCGGCCGGGTCGATGATGAAGCCGACGTTGAAGAAGCGGTCCTTCACTTCCGGATGACGCGCCTTGGCTTGCGCGATCACGAAGGTGTCATATTGCCGAGCCAGCATGCCCAGCGCCTCGGTCTCGTCGCCTGGGATGTCAATCGCGCAGCTTCGCGCGAACTCGACGTGGTCGAGGTCGAGGACCTCGTCGTTGAACGCTTGCAGGCCACCTTCCGGGATCGCGATCAGGCGGACCGGCAGGTCCAGGCTCGACAGCCATGAGGCGGCTTTGAACAGGTGCGCCAGGTGCTCGAGGTTGATCCTGATGTCTTCCCGCCGCCTGATGCCCCTGACGGTAGGTATGAGTCCGACCGCGGTGTAAGGGCTGATCATCTCGCTACCCCCTGACTTGGAGCCGGCCATGTTTCGCCGGCGTCTTTGCACAGTATCGACGAGGGTCGGCGCCGCCGCTCGGCAGAGTGGCGCAGCACGCCGACCGTGCAGTTCTCGATCCCTGATGCGGCCCTCGAGCAACTACGAAGCATGGTCCGGACGGCATGCCTGACGGCCCTTTCGTGGTCCAGTTGTGATCAGTGCCGAAATCGCCGGTGGCGCCGAGTGCACATCCGATCTATAGGTGCGGCCGAATCTCGATTTCGCCGAACTCGACCTCGACATCTCGCTCCAGAATCTCGGCGACGCGATACGCCTGCATCTCCGCGTTTGAGCGCTGAAGCCGGCTCAGCTGCTGATGTGCGTCGATGCGAACCAACAGGCGCTTGCCTTTCACCCGCCTTTCCCACACGCCGGCAACGCGGCCGCCGATGAGCAAGACCGCCAACGGCGCCGCGGTTCCCGGCGATGCCTTCGCCACTGGCGAGTCATTCGCAATTAGCTGATTCCTCGGATGACAACCAACTGTGTACACGTCAAATTGCGGCAGCAGGTGAATGGCGTGCGGGAAAGCGTCGGCACTCCCAACGTCGGCCTTGAGCATCCAGCGCCGTTCGCCCTCGACTAGGACCTCGGCCAGCTCATCCGCCAGTGCCTCGAACAGCTGCTTTGTGATCGCCGGCTCGAGCGCGAACCAGCGCGAAAACTCGCGCTGTGTGGAAGGACCATAGGCGCGAACGAAGCGATGCAAGGCGAAACGGCCGCCGTCGATCGGATCCACCTCACGCCAACCGCACCAGTCAGTAAGCCGGACCAACGTGATCCGGCCGCCATTTGCCGGTCCGTAGCAGACCTTTCCGTTGACCGCGGCCCAGCCGAGAGCCATGGGCCAATTCCGGTAGTGGCCTGCCCAACCCTGGTTCGTCCGCATCGCCCAACTCCCGGCGCGTTCGGCGAGTCTCCGCTCGAACTCCGGCCGGCTAATGGGCGTGGGTCCGACGACCGCCTCGATCGCTGAGATCACCGAACGAAATCCATCGAGTTCAATCCCGAGCCTGGACAGCCGGCGTTCCTCGGCGGGCAGGCGGAGTCGCACGGCAGCCATCCAGTCCGGCAGCTCAGCGGCCGGAAAGAGGTGCAGCGTCCCGCGGAGGCCGACCGTTTTGACGAGGGTGCGGCTCTCCGCAAGGCTCGATCTGACGTGCTGCCGAGTGATGTCGCGGACACGAAGACCGAGCATCAGCTCGGCGCTTGCGCCTACCTGCGCGTGCACGCCGCACACGTCAGAGGCCACCTCGACCAGACGACTTGATGGAGCAGGCGTCAACAGGTGATGCCGTGCGAGGCGCCGCCCGATCGCCTCGTCCCAACGCATGTGCTCAGCCGCCAATCTTGAGGAGCAGCCGAATCGCGAAAACTAGATGTACCGCTTGAACTTGACGCGCCGCCGGGAGGGAACTTGGATGGGAGCTCACAGTGGCGTGTTTGGCGTCGACTTGAATGCAGGGCCGTGACCCGGAACGATCAGGTGCGGAGCTAGGCCAAGGATGCGGGCGCGGCTTGCGTGCAGCGCGGCGATGTCAGAAGCGTAGGGATCATTGCTAGGGCCGGCGATCGTCCACCAAGCATGGGTGAAAACGACAAGTCCTTCTTCGGTCGACGCCAACGTCGCAAGGTCCTCTTTCGAGTGGCCCGGCACTCGGATCAGCCCGATATTTGGTGAAATCTTATAGCCCTCAGCGTCGCGGTCTTGCCAGACGTCGTGGCGGTATATGGCCCAATAGTCATGGCAAGCTGCCTCCGCGAAGAGAGCGGCGCTAAGCGTGTGGTCCGGGTGGTGATGCGAGAAGACAACGTCAGTCACGTCGTCAGGAGCAAGCCCGAATGCTGCTAAAGGCTCGAGGATCGCGGCGTGGCTTGGCACCATACCTGGGTCCACCACAACGACGATCGGTCCGTCACGGATCAGGCCCACCGTTGATGCAACCCGGTGGTCCGGGCGCCCCGCATACCCCTCGAACAGCAGGTCGACCACCGCCCTCGCCTGATCCATTTGACCTACCGGACTCGCGAGAGGAAGCTTTCGGCCGTGATCATTGCCGACCGCACTCGTCCAATCCGGCGGCCGTCGAAGGCGGAACCGCAACGACGCCGAGGAATAACGAACCGGCGCGGTTCAGAACGACTCCGAGAGCACCGCGCCCTGCGGAGGGAACGTCGCGCCGCCCGAATCATCGCCCTCTGGTCTGATGTGTCGAACGAAAACTATCCACCCCAGTCCAGATGAGGAACCACCAGCCACGACTTGCACCGTTGGTCACCAGCCTCGGCTCGCTAGCCGCTGCTCCTCGTTGAGACTCGCGATCTCGATCCCTCGCATCGCTAACCCAAGCGATTCGCTCGCCTTTGCGATCACGTCCGGCCGGTCAAAGTACGTCGTCGC
>DASPYE010000158.1:0-2212 GCA_035636935.1 Candidatus Dormiibacterota bacterium
GTCCATGGTGTCCGTCTCCCGCCGCGCGGGGCCGTCGCATTTCGGACACGTCGTCTGCCAGAACGACTCCACCTCCGGAAGGGGCCGGTACTCGTCAGGCAGCTTGACCGGCAGCTGATCCACCGGCACCGGCACCATGCCATCGTGGGGGCAATAGACGACAGGGATGGGCGCTCCCCAGTAGCGCTGGCGGGAGATCAACCAATCGCGGAGTCGGTATTTGACCGCGCGCTTGCCGATGCCCTTGGACTCCAGCCAGTCGCAGATCCGATCAAAGGCGACTGTTGAGTCGAGACCGTCGAACTGGGCGCTGTTCACCATCGTCCCCGGCCCGAGATAGGCCTGGCGCAGCACGCCCTGCGGCCCAACGGGCGGTGCGATGACCTCGCGAATCGGCAGGTCGTAGCGAACTGCGAACTCGAAGTCGCGCTCGTCATGCGCGGGCACCGCCATGATCGCGCCGGTGCCATAGGTCACAAGCACGTAGTCAGCGACCCAGATGGGGATCTTTTCGCCGTTGACAGGATTGATCGCGAAGCCGCCCGTGGCGACGCCGGTTTTCTCCCGATCGGTCGACTGGCGCTCGATCTCGGTCTCCTTGCGCGCCTTCTCGACATACTCGCGCACGCGGGCGCGATGCTTTTCCGTGGTCACGCGCTCGACCAGCGGATGCTCGGGCGCCATGACCATGAACGTCGCCCCGAACAGCGTGTCCGGGCGGGTCGTATAGATGCGGATCGACTCGCCGGCGAAGCCGTCGACCGGGAAGTCGGCCTCGGCACCCATGCTGCGGCCGATCCAGTTGGTCTGCATCAGGCGCACTTTGTGCGGCCACTTGTCCAGCAGCGCCAGGTCATCGAGCAGCCTCTCCGCGTAGTCGGTGATCTTCAGAAACCACTGCTCGAGGTCGCGCTTCTCGACCTCGACGTCGGGGTGCCGCCAGCATCTTCCGTTGATGACCTGCTCGTTGGCGAGCACGGTCTTGTCGACCGGACACCAGTTGACCGGCGCCATCGCGCGGTACGCGAGGCCGCGCTCGAGCATCAACAGGAAGAGCCATTGCGTCCACCTGTAGTAGTCCGGCATGCAGCTGGTGACCTCGCGGTCCCAGTCGTAGAGGATCCCCATCATCTTGAGGTCGCGCTTGCTCCTGGCGATGTTGTCGAGGGTCCATTTCTGAGGATGCAGGCCCGGATGCTGCATCGCCGCGTTTTCCGCCGGCAGGCCGAACGCGTCCCAGCCGAATGGATGCAGCACCTCGAAGCCCTGCATCCGTTTCATTCGCGCGAGCGCGTCGCCCATCACGTAGTTGCGGGCGTGCCCCATGTGCAGGTCACCCGAGGGGTACGGATACATGACCAGGTCGTAGTACTTCGGTTTCGGCGAGTCGTCCGCCGCCTTCATGACGCCGCGGTCGGCCCACACCTTCTGCCACTTCGGCTCGATGTCCTGAGGGACGTAGACGCTACGGCGAGGACGGCTTGACATGGGGATCAAATTTTAGGGATGCAAGTTCGTGACCCACGATCGCGGCCAGCAGCAACCCCGCCCCCACCGCCTGCACGACGCCGAATCGCTGGCCGGCGAGCACGATCGCCGCGACCAGCGCCCATGCGGGCTCCGTGGCGAGGATCAAGGCGGTGCGGTTGGCGCTTATGTGCGCCTGCGCCCACGTCTGGACGAGGTAGCCGAACGCCGAAGCGAAGAGGCCGGTGACCACGATCGCGAACCACACCTCGGCATTGGGCAGGCGCAACGACCAGGTGCCTCCGGCGCTGAACAGCAGGGTGCACATCCCCATCTGCACCATCGCCAGCGGCGCTGACGAGCTACCCGGCGACCAGCGGCCGAGCAGCACGATGTGGAGCGAGAAGAGGACGGCGCAGGCCAGCACGAGCAGATCTCCAAGATTCATCCCCGACGGACCGCCGGTCAGCAGCACCAGGCCGCCGAGCGAGACCAGCGTCGCGACCCACGTCCAGCGATGGATCGGGGCGCCGAACAGCCGGTTGAGCAGCGGTGTCAGGACCACAAAGAGCCCGGTGATCAAGCCCGCATTGCCGACGCTGGTGATGGTGAGACCAACCGTCTGGGTGAGGTAACCGGCCGCGAGGACCGCACCGATCACCGCTCCGACCTGCAATTCGCGCCGCGTCGGGAGCCGGCGGACGACCACCGCCATCACAAGCAGGGCGATCGCAAAGCGGATCTG
>DASPYE010000159.1:0-5775 GCA_035636935.1 Candidatus Dormiibacterota bacterium
TCTCTCGCCCACTCGACGGCCGCCACTCGCGTCAGCGCGAGCAGCGCTCCCTTGGCCGCCGCGTATGCCCCCATCGTCGCCACCCCGACAGAGGCGTTGCGGGAGGTCACGTTGATGATCGACCCGCGGTGGCGAACGAGCATCTTGGTGGCAGCCTCACGCTGCATGAGGAACGCGCCGATAAAGTTTGTCTCCAGCACTCGTCGCACTTCGCTCAAGGACGTTTCGATGATCGGACTCGTCCAGTCCATGGCTGCGTTGTTCACGAGGATGTCCACTCCACCCCATCGCTCGGCGAGGTCGATGGTGTCCCTTGCGGTCTCCTCGCTCGCCACGTCGCCCGGGAGAAAGCTCACGCGGTCCGGACCAATCTCTGCGACCAGCTTCTCCCCAGGTCCGCTGCGCCGGGCGACGACGACGACGCGGGCGCCCTCGCTGACGAACAGGCGAACCGTGGCCTCCCCGATGCCGCTCGTGCCCCCGGTGACGATGGCGATCTTGCCCACGAGCCGGCCGCTCACCGGGAGCGGGCGAGGAGCGCGAGAAACTCGTACACGATGTTGGCCGCCACGAAGGATGTGTTGTCGGCGACGTCGTACGCCGGGATGACCTCGACCACGTCGAAGCCGATGTAGTTGATGCCCGCGAGGCGCCTCAGCAGAGACTGGGCTTCCCACGTGGTGAAGCCTCCGATCTCCGGCGTCCCCGTCGCCGGGGCGTAGGCCGGGTCGATGAAGTCGATGTCGAACGAGAAGAACACCTTGGCGTCACCGACTCGCGCGACGATGCGCTCGGCGACCGCGGCCATGCCCAGCTCATGCGCCTCCACACCGGTGATCACCTCCATCCCCATCTCGCGCGGGATCGCATAGTCCCTGTCGGAGTAGATGGGACCGCGCAGTCCGACCTGGATTGATCGCGATGGCTCGATCAATCCTTCCTTCACCGCGTGATAAATGGGTGTGCCATGCGTGTGGGGCTGGTCGAAATACTCTTCCGAAGTGTCGCTGTGGGAGTCGAGCTGAATCAGGCCGACCTTGCCATGCACTTCGGCCAGAGCACGTAGTTCCGGCAGCGCGATCGAGTGATCCCCTCCAAGGTCGATCGGAATGACACCGGCCCGCAACACGTCCAGCAGGCCCGCGGCGATCCGGCGATGGGACTCCTCGACGTAGCCCGGAACGACGGGTACGTCGCCGTGGTCCACCACCGACAGACGGTCGAAGATCGCCACCCCGCTTCCGCTGTGATAGGGCCGCATCAGTGCGGAGGCGCTGCGGATGTGCTCAGGGCCAAAACGAGCACCGACGCGGTACGTTCCACCGGTATCGAAGGGGATGCCGACGATGGCGGCGTCGACGCCCTCGAGGCGGCCGGTTACATGGGGAAGCCGCGCGTAGGTCCGAATGCCGGAGAATCGCGGCGAAACCTTTGAATCAGATGGTCCATAACGTGGGCGCTCACGGCCCGTCTCGCCTCCCGACTCCATCCCCGAGCAGAGTGTAGTTCCGGTCATGATCCGGGACTCGGCTGACGCCGTGGTCGTGGGAGGCGGGGTGGTCGGGTGCTCCATCGCGTACCACCTCGCGCGACGCGGTGCAGAGGTTGTGCTCGTGGAGAGAGAGACGCTCGGATCGCAGTCGACGGGCAGGTGCGCAGGCGGGATAAGGCGCCAGTTCTCCTCCGCCGCAAACGTCGTCATGCAGCAGCTGTCGATGCAGCTGCTGGCCGGCCTCGAGGCCGAGACGGGCGTCGATCCGGAATTCCGGCACATCGGTTACCTGTTCGTACTCACGAGCGACAGCCAGGTCGCCGACTTCCGACGCCTGCTGCCGATGTGGCATGAGAGCGGCGTCACCGACGCCCGCTGGCTCGAACCACGCGAGGTGCGCGAGCTCGCCCCCCTTGTGCAGGGCGACGACATCCTTGGCGGCACGTTCTGTCCCAGCGACGGGATCGCGAGCCCGCACGCGGTGACCCTGGCTTACTCGGGCGCGGCCAGGAAGCTGGGAGTCAGGCTGCTCGAAGGCGTTGCAATCGAAGGCATCGTCCAGGAGGCAGGACGCATACGGGGGGTGCGCACCAGCGCCGGCGAGATCTCCACGCCCGCGGTTTTCAACTGCGCCGGCGCGTGGGCGAGCAGGGTCGGCGCTATGGCCGGGATCGACGTGCCGGTGGAACCCTACCCACGCAACATCTTTGTCACCGACGCCATGCCAGAGGTGTCACGCCGGCATCCCATGACGATCGATTTCGCGACTTCGTTCTACTTCCATCCCGAGGGCGACGGCCTGCTGTTTGGAATGGGAATGCGCGACGAAAAGCCCAGCTTCAACACCGATGTCGACTGGGGCGTGCTCGACGCCATGGCCGAGGTGATCGACCGCAGGGCGCCGCGCCTCGGCACGGCCGGAATCCAGACAGCGTGGGCGGGCCTGTACGAGATGACCCCTGACCATCAGCCGATCCTGGGCCCGGTGGACGGCCTTCACGGCTTCTGGTGCGCTTGCGGTTTCTCCGGCCACGGCTTTCAGCAGGCGCCGGCGGTCGGGTATCTACTCGCGCAGTGGTTCTCGCGTGAGCAACCCCAGGTGCCGCTCGACGTCTTCGCGCACCGGCGGTTCGCGACCGGTAACGTCGAACCCGAAAAGAACGTCGTCTGATCGACGAATTGAGAAGGATGGGACTGTTATGGGCACCACGATCGCAGCCGATCGAAAGATGAGGGTCGAAGAGATCCTCGGCGCGTTCGGCATGAAGGCCGGCGGAACGTACAGCGGGGTCGCCTATGGCGGCTCGTTCAAGGACGACGCGTCGGGTGCGCCGATCGAAACGCGCAACCCTTCCACGGGTGACGTCCTGGCCCGGGTCCGCACCGCGACCCCGGACGACTGCAGGCGCGCGGTCACCGAGGCGCATGAGGCGTTCACGGAATGGCGGCTGGTGCCGGCCCCGCGGCGCGGCGAGATAGTGCGTCTGCTCGGTGATGGTTTTCGGGCGCGCAAGGAAGAGTTGGCCAGGCTCATCAGCCTGGAGAACGGCAAGATTCTGAGCGAGGCCCGCGGTGAGGTCCAGGAGGTGATCGACATCTGCGACCTGGCCGTCGGCCAATCCAGGCAGCTGTTCGGCAAGGAGATCGCGTCCGAGAGACGTGACCACCGGCTGGTCGAGCAGTGGCACCCGCTGGGCGTGGTCGGGATCATCTCGGCGTTCAACTTTCCGGTCGCGGTCCCGGGCTGGGGGTGGGCCCTGGCCCTGGTCTGCGGCGACACGATCGTCTGGAAGCCGTCGAGCCTGACACCTTTGATCTCCGTCGCGGCGCAGCAGATCTTTCACCAGGTGACCGCCGGAACCGAGGCGGAGCGAGTCTTCAGCATCGTCACCGGCAGCGGCAGCTCGACCGGCGAAGCACTGCTTGCCGACGAACGCGTCGCCCTGATCCAGGCGACCGGTTCGTGCGCCCTCGGCGAGCGCGTGGCGATCGCGGTGGCCAAGCGATCGGGACGCGCGATCCTTGAGCTCGGCGGCAACAACGCGGTGATCGTGCTCGCGGACGCGGACCTAAAGCTTGCGCTGCGTGCGGTCGTGTTCGGGACCGTGGGCACCGCCGGCCAGCGCTGCACCAGCACCCGCCGCCTGATCCTGCAGCGCCCCATCGCCGAGCGTTTCCTGGAGCAAGTGGTCGCCGCCTACAGAACAATCGGAATCGGAGATCCGTTGGACGACTCCACGTTGATGGGTCCGCTTGTTTCTCAGTCGGCCGTGGACGATTACAGCGAGGGACTGGCCGAGATGCAACGCCAGGGCGGCAGGTTGGTCTATGGCGGCAAGGTCCTCGCCGACCGCCAGGGCTACTTCGTCGAACCCACCATCGTGCATTCGAACGTCGACATGCCCATCTGCAAGGAGGAGGTCTTCGCGCCGATCGTGCATGTCTTCGAGGTGGACAGCCTGGAGGAGGCGATCGCGGTCAACAACTCGGTGCCGCAGGGCCTGAGCAGCGGCCTGTTCACGACCAACCTCACGGCCGCGGAGCGGTGGCTGTCCGCCGTCGGGTCCGACTGTGGCATCGCAAACGTCAACGCCGGGACGTCGGGCGCGGAGATCGGCGGCGCGTTCGGCGGCGAGAAGGCCACCGGCGGCGGACGCCAGGCCGGATCCGACGCGTGGAAGGGCTACATGCGGAGGCAGACGTGCACGATCAACTACGGGGATGAGCTTCCGCTTGCCCAGGGCGTGACGTTTCCCGTCGACTGAGCAGGGCGTCGGCGTTTCCGCCGAGCAGGGCCTCCAACACCGCGGGCTTGAGGCCGAGCTCGTGCCATTCGGCGAGCGCCCTCGCCATCGGAAACACGGGCCAATCCGTGCCGAAGAGCACCTGCTTCGAGAGAAGGCTGTTCATGAACCGGAAGACGACCTCCCAGCCCGTCCCGGTGGCGCCGACGTACTTGGGCGCCAGGCCGCCGAACTCCAGGTAGACGTTGGGATGCTTGCGGGCGACCGCCACCAGCTCGGCTCCCCACGGCCAGCCGGCGTGGCATGCGATGAGCGTGAGGTCGGGGAAGTCGCACGCCACCTGGTCCAGCTGGAGAGGGTGGTCGTGCTTGATGGGAAGGTGGCTCGTGTAGTTGACGCCCGTGTGGAGGCCCACGCCCAGGCCGAGCTCGCACGCCTTCGCGTAGACCGGGTACAGCTGCGGGTGGTCGATCGGCATGCCAAAAAAAGATGGCTGAATGTTGATTCCGACCAGGCCCAGCTCCCCCACCCGGACCACCTGCCTCATGGCGCGCATCACGCGGAGCGGCGAGAGCGAAACTGTCCCGAAGCCAGAAAATCGATCCGGGTTGCTGGCGACCAGCGCGCCGACCGCCTCATTCAGCTCGTCGGCCGGGTCACCGTATTCGTACTCGGCATGAACCACGGCGTGCGAGACGCCCGCGGCATCCATCTCCGCCATGAGAGTGTCGAGGCTGAGGTCGCGCCTCGCCTCCAGGCCAAGGACCGCGTCGTACTGGTCCACGTACTCGGGCGGCATGTGGACCGCCGGCCGCAGCTCGGTCGGAAGGCGAACCCGGAAGTCGACGATGCTCATCCCGACTACCTACCCTTGAAGGCCGGCCGGCGCTTGGCCGCGAACGCGCGCTTCGCTTCCTGGTGGTCTTCGGTGTGCGTCAGCCGGAAGCTGACCTGGACCTCGAAGTCCTGCAGCGCCTCCAGCGGCATGGCGAGCCCGCCATCCAGCAGCTGCTTCTGGGCCGCGATCGCCAGCGGCGCACCCTTCAGCGCCTCGTCCGCCAGCCGAAGCGCCGCAGCCTCGTGCTCACCTTTGGCGGTGACCTCCACCACAAGTCCGATGCGATGGGCCTCGCGGCCATCGATGGTCTGGCCGAGCAAAGCGAGCCTGCGCGCGTTGGCCATGCCGACCAGAAGCGGCAGCATCTTCGCCGTCCCCGAGGTCATGGCGAAACCCACGCGAGTCTCCGCGAAATAGAACCTGGCGGTCTCGTCGCATACGACCAGGTCACTCAGGACGCAAAGCTCGACGCCCTGCCCGGCCGCCCAGCCGTGCACCGCGGCGATGAACACCTTGTCGGGGCGTCGGAGCGTCCGCACTACCTCGAGCCAGGTATGCCTCCCCGCCCTACCGGACAGCGGATGGTGCTCAGGGTCGGTCAGGTCGCTCTCGGCAAGGTCCCACCCGCCCGAAAACGCTCTGCCGGTGCCGGCGAAAACCACGACGCGGATCTCTTCGTCGGCGCACGCGCGCTGCAATGC
>DASPYE010000160.1:0-1966 GCA_035636935.1 Candidatus Dormiibacterota bacterium
GTGCGTGGTCGAAGCAGGAGGTCGTCAGGTGCTGGTCATGAACCTGATCGGGCGGATCTTCCTGGACGCGCTCGACGACCCCTTCCGCACCGCCGACGCGATCCTCGCCGCGCATCCGGACGCGCGCATCGTCTTTTGCGATATGCACGCCGAGGCGACGTCCGAGAAGAACGCGATGGGCTGGTACCTGGACGGCAGGGCGAGCGCGGTCGTAGGCACGCACACGCATGTGCCGACCGCGGACGCGAGGATCCTGCCTGGAGGAACGGCTTATGTGACGGACGTGGGGATGGTCGGACCTCGAGACGGATGCATCGGCATGGACAAAGACGTCGTCCTTCAGCGGTTCCTGACGGGTGTCCCCAACCGATTCGTGGTGGCCTCTGGACCCGTGACATTCAATTCGGTACTGGTTAACATTGATTCTTCCAGCGGCCGGGCTACGTCCATCCAGCGCGTCGATCGTGAACATATTTGAAGGGGTTCCAGCAATGACAGCGGAGCGCACTCCAGTTGAGGTGCTCAAGGTTTCGGCCACCTCCAAGCCGGTCGCCGTCGCGGGCGCGATCGCGGGAGTGATCCGCAGCAAGGGGCGAGTTGAGGTCCAGGCCATCGGCGCAGGCGCGATCAACCAGGCGGTCAAGGCAATCGCGATCTCCCGTGGTTACGTGGCGCCGGGCGGCCTGGACCTTGTCTGCATCCCGGCGTTCATCGACATCTCGATCGACGGCGAGGAGCGCACCGGCATCCGTCTTTTAGTGGAGAGCAGGTAACGGGGGTCCAGACCAGGTCGTTCCACATCTGGACGATCGGATGCCAGATGAACTCGGCGGATTCCGAAAGTCTCGCCCGCAGGATGCTCGCGGCCGGCTACGTCGAGGATTCGCTGGAGCGGGCGGACGTGGCGATCCTCAACACCTGCGTGGTCAGGCAGGCGTCCGAGGAGCGTGTCTACTCGAAGCTCCACGAGCTGAAGGAATGGAAATCGGCCGGGCGGACCATCGCCGTCACGGGCTGCATCGTCGCCAAAGAGGGCGAGCACCTGAAGGACCGCTTTCCTCACCTGGACGCGGTGGTGCCGATCGGCGAATACGAGTCATTCGTCGCCGACCTGGAGGCCCGCTACGACTACTCACAGGGCGAGCCGATGCCGGCAGCGGGCCGTACCGGGATCAGCCACTACGTGCGGGTCATCCAGGGATGCGATCACAACTGCACGTTCTGCATCGTGCCGCGGGTCCGTGGCCGAGAACAGCACGTGCCACTGCAGGCGGTCGTCGCAGAATGCCGGCAGGCGGTGGCCCAAGGGGCCAGGGAGATCGTCCTGCTCGGCCAGAACGTCGACGACTACCACGACCCGGCCGGCCAAGGCGGCTTGGCGGCGCTGGTCCGCGAGGTGCAGGAGATCCGAGGTCTGAAGCGGCTTCGTTTCATGACGTCACACCCCCAGGACCTGGAGACCGAGCTGCTCGAGGTGATGGCCGCCAGCGAGGTGGTCTGCCGCGAGCTGCAGCTGCCGGTCCAGTCTGGCGACGACGCCGTGCTGAAGCGGATGGCGCGTGGCTATCAGACGCGGCACTACCGGGCGATCATTGAGCGCGCCCGGCGCTTGATGCCGGACATCGGACTAGTGACAGACGTCATCGTTGGATTTCCAGGCGAGTCCCAGATGGCTTACCTCAACACCCGCGCTCTCGTCGAGGAGATGGAGTTCGACGTCGTTCACATCGCGATGTACTCGCCTCGGCCGGGAACGTTCGCAGCGACTCGGATGGAAGACGACGTGCCTCATGAGGAGAAGCTGCGCAGGCTGAACGATCTGCTTGCACTGCAGCGTGAGATCGCGGCGCGCAAGACCGCGCGATGGATCGGTCGTGATGTCGAGGTGCTCATCGAAGGGCGCGACGAGCTGAACCGGCCGTACGGCCGCATCCGCCAGGGCAAACGGGCGATCGTCCTGCGAGGA
>DASPYE010000161.1:0-13903 GCA_035636935.1 Candidatus Dormiibacterota bacterium
GGGCGCCCGCGAAGCCGGCCGCCGCGCTGACGGCGACGGTATTCAGGAGCGCGGTGCCCAGCGAACCTCCGACCTGGCTGGCGGCGTTGACCGTCGCAGAAGCCACCCCTGCCTCGCGCGGATCAACGCGCTGCGTCGCCGTGCTGAAGGCGGGAACCATCACGCACGAGATACCCAGACCGAGGAGGACCTCCGCCGGCAGCACCAGCGACAGGTAGGCTCCCGCCGGTTGGAGCTGGGTCAGCAGCGCCATGCCCGCCGCCGCGACCAAGGCTCCGGGCGCCATCAGCGCCCGCGGCGGCACGTGGGGCATGAGGCGGCTCGCGATCAACCACGAACCCGCCTGTGAGCCCACGCTCAGGGGAAGAAAGGCGAGTCCGGCCTGCAAAGGGGTGTAGTGCAGGACTGCCTGCAGGTAGTAGGTGAGGAAGAGGAACGCGCCGAACATGCCGGCGATCACAAGCGCGACCACGATGTAGGCGCCGCCGCGGTTGCGGTCGGCGAGGATGCGCAGCGGAAGCAGGGGGTGCGGCGTCCGCGCCTCTCGCAAGACGAACAGAGCCAGGGTCGCGACGCTGGCGGTAAGCAGGCCGATCACCGATGCCGACGACCAGCCCGACCTCACTGCTTCGGTGCACGCGTAGACGAGCGCGACCAATCCCGCGGTCGCCAGCACAACTCCCGGCAGGTCGAATCGCGCGCGCACTCGGGCGCCCGAGCTCGGCAGAACGATCCAGCCTCCGACCGCGGCCAGGATGGCGATCGGCAGGTTGACGTACAGGCACCAGCGCCACGTGAGGTACTGCGTGAGCACGCCACCAACAAGGAGGCCGATCGCGGCGCCGCTGCCGGCGATCGATCCGTAAACCGCGAACGCGGTAGCTCGCTCGCGCGGCTGCGTGAACGTGACCGCCACCAACGACAGGGCAGTTGGGGCCAGCAGGGCGGCGAAAGCGCCCTGCAGCGCTCGTGCCGCGACGAGCACGGCAAAAGTCGGCGCGGCGCCCCCGATCATCGAGGCGACCGCAAACCCGGCCAGACCGATCAGGAAGACGCGCTTGCGCCCGGCGAAATCCGCGATCCGGCCCCCGAGGAGAAGCAGGCCGCCGAACGAGAGCGTGTACGCGGTGACGACCCATTGCCGGTCGGCGTCCGAAGCGCCCAACGCCGCCTGCGCTGACGGCAGCGCGATGCTGACGATCGTGGCGTCGAGGGCGATCATCAATTGCGCCACCGCGATGACGCCAAGCGCTGTCCACCGGCTGCGCGATGGCTCGCCGGCCGTCGAGACCTCTTCGCGCCTGGCCGCGGGAGTGCTCATGCCGATTGGACCTGACGCACGGTGAAGAGGCTGCCGGCAAGACCGGCCGCCAGGCCGATCACCACGGCGACGAACGAGGCGAGAAGGTCCGGCTTCACCGTCATGATGAACACCACCGCGACCGCCGTACCCACGCGGGCAGACCACGAGATGGCCGCCGTCCGCATGCTCACGCGGCCGCGCAGGAGGCCGATCCCGGTGATCGCCCCGCTCACGGCGATCAGAACCCAGGTGGTGAGGCCTACTTCGACCCAGCCGGACCAGCCGGCGCTCGAGGCGACCATGTAGAGACCTGGCACCAGGATCAGCAGTGCCGAGATCGGTCCGAGAATGCGGTTGAATCGCGCCCCTGTGGTTCCCTGCCGGCGCGTAATGCCCTCGACCGTGAGGAGCACGAAAAGCAGGAGCGCTCCGACGATGTGAAGGAACAACGCGATCGAATAACCAGTCATTGGACTTACCTCCTGAACTCCCAGCCTTCCGGTTAGTCACCCTAAACTTATGGTGACCCAAATAATATAGCAGCTCCATCTATTCCGATACAATCGCCTACGTGGCCGGTACGGTCGGGCTCCGGGAACGCAAGAAGCAGCAGACTCGTCAGCAGATCTTCGAGGCCGCCCGCGCCCTCTTCGAGGCGAAGGGCTTCGACCGCGTCAGCGTGGCTGAGATAGCCCGTACCGCGGATGTCTCCGAGGTGACGGTCTTCAACTACTTTCCCACCAAGGAGGACCTCTTTTACGGCGGTATGCAGTTCTTCGAGGAGGAGTTGATCGAATCAGTGCGCGGTCGCCCGACCGGGGAGTCCGTGATCAAGGCCTTTCGGCGACGGTTGCTGGCGGGCGCCGCGCGTCTGGAGACAAGGCAAAGCGCCGACCTGATAATGAAGGCGGCTCGGGCCGTCCCCGCCAGTCCCTCGCTGGCCGCCCGCGAGCGCGAGATCATGGACCGCTACACGGCGCGCCTGGCCGAGCTGCTGGCCCAGGAGACCGGAGCCGATCCCACCGATATCGAGCCCCTCAGCGTCGCGAGCGCGCTGATGGCCACCCACCGCACCCTGGTCGGCCACGTGCGCCGGCGCGTCCTCGCGGGACATCGTGGCGCGCGGCTCGCCGACGACTATCGCTCGCAGGCGCGGCGCGCTTTCGCCAGGCTTGAACGCGGCCTGGCCGGCTACGCCGTCAAGAAATAGCTGTTCCTGGTTTGCGAGGAAGTACCCGGCAGAGCCGGGATGGGTCTAGCGCGCGGCTTTGAGCGCTGCCTTGAGGTCGGAGACGCCCAGGTATGCGTTGAGCTTGCGCGCGCTGCCAGCCGACCCCACGTACAGGTATTCGATGTTCACGCCGGCTCGGCCCAGCTTGGTCGCCACTCTGCCCAGCGCGCCAGGCGAGTCGGACAGCGTCACGGCGAGGACCTCCTCTTCAGTGAACTGCCACCCGCGCGAGGCGAAGACCTTGCGGGCGGTAGCCGGCTTGTCGACGACCATCCGCACCGCGCCGCGGCCGCCCTCGGTCGCGCCCATGACCGCCTCGATGTTGGTCTTCTTCTCCCCCAGAGCGCTGGCGATCTCGCCCAGCACACCCGGCTGATCCGCCACCCACAGCGTCAGTTGTTTTGCCCTCGCCATCCCCTGAATCCTCCTTTGAAAAGACGCCGGAATCGAGGCAAGTGTAGGCACGTTTAGCGAGTCCGCAAGGGTGGTATTTCCGGCTTCGGAGCAATTCTCCAGGTCAAATTTTCAGGAGGTGAGCGAAAAGATGGCTATGAATCGCTGGAGTCCGATGAGAGATTTCGACAGGCTGTTCACCGACTTCTTCAGCTCGCCGCTCGTCGAGAACGGGGGCGAAGCACGGACCTGGTACCTGCCGCTCGACATCGTCGACCGCGGCCAGGCCTACCAGGTGAAGGCTGCGGTGCCGGGCTTCAAGCCGGAGGACGTCGAGGTGACGTTCGCCGATGGCGTGCTGAGGATCAATGCGCAGCGTAAGCACGAGGCCGAGTCGGCCGACGGCAACTACCTGCGCCGCGAGCTGACCTTTGGTAACTTCACACGAAGCATCCAGCTGCCAGGCGAGATCAAGCAGCAGGACATCAAGGCCAACTTCGAGAATGGGATGCTGACGGTCGACCTTCCCAAGGTCCCGGCCCCCCAGCCGGTGAAGATCCCGGTCGGCAGCGCGGCCGGCAAGGAGCTCGTCGGAGCCAACTCCAAGCAGTAACCGAAGTTTTCTGGGGGCCGCCCTCGGGCGGCCCCGACATATTTAGTAGACGCGCGAAGTCAGCGGGCCAGCGCCTGCGAGGTCACGCGAAGCCCGAGCCCGACGAGCACGGCGCCCAACAGCCCGTCGATCACCCTGCGCACCTCGCCCCTGCGAAGCCAACCGCTCATGCGCTCGACCGCGAACGCATAGACGACGAGCCACGCCAGTGTGAGGAGGCAGAAATTGAACCCCAGCGCCAGCAGCAAGACGAAACTGGAATGCGGGCCGGCAAACTGCGGCAGCAGGCTGATGAAGAACGCGACCATCTTCGCGTTCGACAGGTTGCTGAGGATTCCCTGGACGAGCGCCGAGCGGGGCGCAAGCTGCACCGAGGTGGATGAGGTCATCACCTCATTCGAAGGCCGGCGAGAGATCGCGCCGGCCAGCGACCGCCCTCCGAGGTAGATGAGGTACGCCGCCCCGGCGAGCCGGATCGCGAGAAACAGCGGCCCTGACGCGGCCAGGACCACGGCCAGCCCCGCGCTGGTCGCCACCGTCCAGATCGCCTGCCCCGCCGCGACCCCGAACGCAGTGGCGATGCCCGCCCGGCGCCGCCCGAGCAGCGTGTTGCGAATTGTGAGAGCGGTGTCCTGCCCCGGGGTGCAGATCACCAGCAGCGAGACTCCGAGAAACGCCACGTAGGCGGCCAGCCCGATCATCGAATCCCCATTGTCAGACTGTCGGCATCGAGGCGGAGCTCTGGAGATGCCGGCACTGTGGACGGCGGTTCGCCAACCGCAACCAGTCACACGCATGCGGCCGCTACCGACTTGATGATCACTTCGTAGGATGCGACACCAAGGTCGTGGCAGCGTTTCGCGCGCTGGTCGCCGCAGCCAGGCGCAACGGCCCGGTCACCGTGCTGCCTGAGAAGACGCGAATCGCATTCCAGGTCCGGATGAGCTTCGCCGCCTTCACTCTCAAGAAACACTTGCTCCACGGGCATGTCGTGCTCGCGCGCAGGCGGGACAGCGCACGCTTCACGAAGATCTGGGGACCATCACCTCGCAACCAGGTCCACGAGTTCAGGCTCCGCGGGCCTGACGATGTCGACGAAGAAGTCGCCGACTGGCTACGTGAGGCTTACGCCGTGGGCCAGCAGAAACACCTTGCCTCGCCGGGGCACAAGACCACGCAGATCAACTAGACCGAGGCGTAAGAGCGCAGTCGCGCGGCGTGCCCGGTCCGGCGGAGCTTCTCGAGCGCCTGGCGCTCCAGCTGGCGCACCGTCTCGCGGCTCGTCCCGAGCCGCCGGGCGACCTCGTCCAGCGCGCGCTGGTGGCCATCGCCGAGGCCGAACCGCAGCTGGATCACGCGCCGCTCGCGAGGCTGCAGGACGCCCAGCACATCGTCGAGCTGGTCCTTGAGGTCCGTCCGCATCGCCGCGCTGGCGGGCGACTCGGCGTTGACGTCCTCGATCAGGTGGCCGAGCTCGGTGTCGCCCTCCTCGCCGATCGGCGTCTCGAGCGACAGGGTGTCACGCGAGGTCTGGCGCAAAGCCTGTACCTCAAGCGTGGTCAGTCCGAGCTCCTCGCCGATCTCCTCGTCGGTCGGCTGGCGGCCGAGCGAATCGCGCAGGCGGTCAGTGATCCGAACCAGCTTGTTGGTCTGGTCGCCGATATGGATCGGCAGGCGGATCGTCCGCGCCTGGTCGCCGATCGCGCGCAGCACCGCCTGGCGGATCCACCAGGTCGCGTAGGTGGAGAACTTGAAGCCGCGGCGGTGGTCGAACTTGGCGACCGCCCGCATCAGGCCGACGTTGCCCTCCTGGATCAGGTCCAGAAGCGGCATCCCGCGGCCCTGGTACTTCTTGGCGATTGAAACCACCAACCGCAGATTGGCCTCCGTCATCCGGCGGCGGGCGGCGTCCGAACCGGCCTCGATCTGCTTGGCCAGCTCGACCTCCTGCTCCTTGGTCAGCAGCGTGCCGCGGCCGATCTCGCGAAGGTAGGCGCCCAACGCGTCAGCGTCGGCCTCCCCCGGCTCGGGGGCCGTCTGCGGCCGCTCCTCGAGCCCTGAAAGCACGTCGGCCAGGCCCGATGCGGACTCCTGGGAGATCGCCCGGTCGTCGTCCTCAGACGCGTCAAGCCATACGGAGACGGAAGATTGGAATTGCATGCACGTCTGATTTACCCCGCAGGGCGCCCCCGCAAACCAGTCTTGACAATCTCCAGACGCCGGCGCGTAAGGTGGTTTGCAAGACCAAATCAGGGAGGTGTGC
The DNA here is from genome assembly GCA_035636935.1 of Candidatus Dormiibacterota bacterium. Taxonomy (GTDB): domain Bacteria; phylum Chloroflexota; class Dormibacteria; order Dormibacterales; family Dormibacteraceae; genus 40CM-4-65-16. The sequence goes on from DASPYE010000161.1 coordinate 5,804, forward strand.
CCATGAGGATCGCATGCGTGCTGGGCCCGAAGTTCGAGGACTCTGAATTCAAGGAACCCTACGACGCATTCCGAGATGCCGGACACGAGGTCACGGTGGTCGGCCTCGAGGCCCGCTCTCAGCTCGAGGGCGACAAAGGAAAGGTCAGAGCGACCGTGGACAAGTCGTTCCAGGATGTGAAGCCCGACCAGTTCGACGCGCTGTTCATCCCGGGCGGGTCGAGCCCGGACAAGCTGCGAGCCCACGAGGAAGCGGTGGCTTTCGTCAAACCATTCATGCGAGCCGGCAAACCCGTGTTCGCGATCTGCCACGGGCCGCAGCTCCTGCTCACTGCGGACGAGTACAAGAACCACCGCATGACCGCGTGGAAGACGGTGCAGGGGGACCTCAAGAAGGCCGGCGCCAACGTGGTCGATCAAGAGGTGGTCGTCGACCGCAATCTGGTCACGTCGCGCCAGCCGTCCGATATTCCTGCTTTCATCAAGGAATCGCTGAAGGTACTGGAGCAGATTCCGGCGCGACGCTAGTCGCGATCTCGCCACACCTGGACGACGCCGTCCTCGGCTGCGCGGACCTGGTGGCCGCGCATCCGGGGGCGATCGTGGTGACCGTGACCGCCGGCAAGCCGCCGCCCCACCCGTTGACAGACTGGGATCGTCAATGCGGATTCGCGGAGTCGGATGATGTCGTCGGCGCACGGCGTGCGGAGGACAAGGCTGCGCTCGCCCAGCTCGGCTCTCAGCCGGTGTGGCTCGAATTTCTCGACCGCCAGTACAGGGACGGCGAGCCGCCAGCACAGCCGGGGGTTGCTCGCGCCATCGAAGCCATCCTGCGAGACCGCGCGCCCGAGATGATCGCTTCGCCGCTCGGACTCTCCCACCCCGACCATCTCGTCACAGCGTCGGCTTGCCTGGACGTCGCGCGCGGCAGGCGAGCGGTCACGTGGATCATTTACGAGGACGCGATCTATCGCGCCATCGCCGGCGCTACCGACGAAGCATTGGCGCGACTCAAGCACCACCGATTCGCACTGCGGCCACTGGAAGTCTCAGCGACGTCTCGCAAGAGCGCCGCGGTCGATTGCTATTCCACGCAGCTGAAGGGGCTCGGCAACCTCATCCGAGATGCCTACCGGCCGGAGAGGTACTGGTCGGTGATCACCGAAGCGTGAGCTGGCTGAACTTCGAGGTCAGGACCACCCGCCGGGCGCAGCTCGTGAACATCACGGAGCGAGTCGCCGAAGTTGTACAGCGGTCAGAAGTGGCCGAGGGCACCTGCGTCGTCTTCATCCCGCACACGACCGCCGGCGTCACCATCAACGAGGGCGCCGATCCCGACGTCGCCAATGACATCGCGTCACATCTGTCGGAGCTGGTGCCCAAAGAGGCGGCATTCGAGCACACGGAGGGCAACTCGGACTCGCACATCAAGACCATGCTCAGCGGTCCCTCGTGCCTGGCGCCTGTGCGGGAGGGGAAGCTGGCGCTGGGCCAGTGGCAGGCCATCTTCCTATGCGAGTGGGATGGGCCGCGGACCCGCCGCGTCGAGGTGGCCGTCTCCTCGCTCTAGCTCAGAGGACCGAGGCTTTCGCCCATCAGCTTTTCCGGCTCGACGATAACCAGCCCGCCACGACGGATCTCGACAAGGCCCTCGCGCCTGAGTGCCTGCAGGACGTTCGCGACCACCTCGCGTACCGAACCGACCGCGTTGGCCAGCTCCTGCTGAGTCCCCAGGACATGCATCCCGGCAGAGACGCCTCCGGACACCTCGGCGCGGTCCAGAATCGCGCAGACCACCCGCTGGCGGACCGATCCGACCGATCGCACGTACAGCGACTTATGGGTCGAGTGCAGGACGGTGGTGAGCTCCTCGATGAGCGCCCACGCGAACTGTGGCATGGCAACCGACAGCTCCTTTATCCGGGCCGCGTCGATGAATAGGAGCTCGCACGGTTCAAGCGCCTGGACCGCCCTCGTGATTTGCGGTTGCCGCGGCGCGAAAACCCCGGTCATATCGCCGGCCGCGAGGTAGCGGGTCGTGACCTGGCCGCCATCTGGGCGGGCGATGTATGCCCTCAGGGTGCCGCGAAGCACGACGCCGGCTTTCGGGGAGTCATCCCATCGGAGAGCCACCGCCCCAGCGGGATATTCCACTCGGTGGCCTCCCGCGACCACGGCCGAAACGACCTCCTCGGACAGCCGGCTGAGCAGTCCGCGAGTGCGGGCCTGGCCGAGCCATTCCGGGACCTGGAGAGCGCCCGCGCGCGGATCGTGGAGAGATTTATGCAACCTGTAACCCGATTGTACTGTGCAATGGTTTACTTCGATGTGCAGCCATGATGTTAAAGTACAGAGCTGAGAGATTGCTGAACACCGCAGAGGCAGCTCGCTTTCTTCGCGTCAGTCAGGCCTCGATTCGACGCTGGAGCGACTCTGGATTGCTCGCCGCCAGGCGGGTGGGGCGGCGGCGCGAGAGGAGGTTCAACGAGGCGGACCTTCAGGCTTTCATGCAGCAGCCTTCGACCACGCATGCCGCCGCAGACGCATCGACCGTGAACGTCGGCGGAGAGCGGGTCGAGGTCCCCGGTCACCTCGCGACGCTGTACAGCACAGACGCCGGCAGACTTCGCCTCACGCTGCCATTCCTGGCTGAAGGCTTGCGGCGCCGGGAGCCCTGTTTTTTGGTGGCCACAGGCGCAGAGCGCAGGAGATACACCGACGCTCTGGGCGACCTGGAGAAAGCTTCCAGGGATGGGTTGTTCAATGCCGTCAGCTTCCGGGACGGCACGGCGGCAGGCGCGATCACCGAGTGGGAGGCATACCTGGCCGACAGTCGCGACAAGGGACCGAACCTGATCCGGATCGTCGGCGAGATGGTGTCCGAACGGGAGATGTTCGTCTCCGAGGAAGAGATGCTCCGCTACGAGGAGGCTTTCGAGGTCATGTGTCGCCGTTACACCGTTGTGGTGATCTGCCAGTACGACGTGCGGCAGTTCGACGGCGTTGCGCTGCTGCGGGCGTTGAAGGCCCATCCAGACCTTTTCGGTCGCATGGGCACCTTCCTCAACTAGTCCGATATGCTCCCGGAAAAGGGGACCGAAAAGGGCTAGTTGACCAGCTCCAGCTCTCGCGCCGTGACCACGGTGTTCACCAGGGAATGCGTTCCCAGCTTGCCGCTGATCGACCGGATGTGGGTGCGTGCCGTCGCATAGCTGATTCCGAGCCGTCGTGCGATCTCGCGGGTCCCCACGCCGTCAGCAATGAGCTGCAGGACCTCCCGCTCCCGCGGGCTCAAGCTGTCACGCGTGCGGGCTCGATCTCTGCCCGTGCTGACGAGGCGAGCGACGGCCGTCGGCGAGATCATGCTGATGCCGTTGGCGGCCTTGCGCACCGCGTCGAGCACATTGGACGCTGGGTCGGATTTCAACAGGTACGCGCTGGCCCCGGCTTCGACGGCAGCGAGGCGGGCATCGTCGCTGCCGTCCCGACTCAAGAACACAAAGCGCGTGGTCGGAAACGTCCGCCGAATCACCAGCGCCGCGTCGCGTCCCGTGCCGTCGTCGAGGTGGAAGTCCATGACCACGACATCCGGCGCGGCCAGGGGCGGCAAGGTGGCGGCGTCCTGGACTGAGCTTGCTTTGCCGACAACCTCCATATCGCTCTGACCGTCGAGGAGCAGCCCCAGGCTCTCGGACACGAGCTGGTGGTTTTCCACGATGACGACGCGAATACGCCGCGTGAGGCTGCTGGGTGGGGGCGGGGATGGCGGTTCGCGACGAACCTTCAGCTGGGCCAAAATGCCTACCTCAGGACAGCTCGGCCCGCCTCGTCGTGTAACGGGCCTCCAGCTGCTCCACCACCGCGGCGAAGTGCGGGCGCTCGTCGACTCGAGCCACCCGAAGTCGCTCGCGAAACGTGCCCAACCATCCACAGATCTCTTCCAGACTGTCGATGGCGGGTACGTGCACCCCTGGGAAAGGCAAAGGGGCCAGACCCTCCCTCCGGCTCTTGGCCCCTTGCCCAGACGTAGCCCCCCGGTGTAGCGAAGTGATCCTGCTGCTGCCTGCAGCCATGCCGGCGCTCACGATAGCGCGCTCTACGCAACATTCAGGGTCTAAATTTGCGTGCCGGTTCGGGCGTTCGGGTGTAGATTCAATGACGTGGAGGCAAGGGTGGTGTTGCCCGAGGCCAAGCGCGCATGGGCCGACTTTCCAGGCGAGGATGTAACCACCTCTGTCTTGCCCGAGGTCGCGGGGTGGATCGCAATCTACGAAGAGCTCGCTTCAGTCCTCCGCTCGGTGATCGCGCGGGCGGACGGCACCGATGAGGCTGCACAGCTGCGGGCGAGCCTCCTCTGGATCGACGACCGCCTTGGCATGTGGCGTGACCGGCATGCCGAGCTCGCCGGCGTCGTCATCGATCGCGTGGACCACACCCTCACCTACGGGGGCAAGTCGCTGCGCCTGACCCGGCGCGAGGCCGACCTGCTCGACTTCCTGCTGCGGCATCCGCGACGGCCTTTCACCAGCAAGCAGCTGGCCACGCTCGCCTGGCACAACTCCCGCCTCTCGGACGCCCAGGTACGCACGTACATCATGCGTCTGCGAAGCAGGCTGCGAGAGGTCGGGCTGGAAGAGGTGATCACGGTCGTCCGCAACCGCGGCTACGGCATCGCGGCAGCGATGGGTCTGGGTGCCGAGCGATGACCGAGCTCACGCGCCCGCCGACCATCCCTGACTCGCTCATCTCGTCGCGCCTTCTGATGCTGCAGTCGAAACGCCTGATCCTGGCCTCGCTCGAGCGCCGCTTTCGGAAGCAACCGCTCGAGTCGCTGCGGGCCAGGGTCGACCACACGCGCCAGGAGACGCTCAACGCGCATGAGCGATATTGCCTATCGCTGTTGACATGGGGCACCGGCGAAACACCCCATTACTGGCCGGTTGCCTACGGGCGGCTCGTCGATACTGCGGACAGGCTGTCAAGCAAGCTGCGAGGGGTCGCGCGCGACCTGCCGTACCCGGACAGGTACCAGGCGGCCACCGATGTGGAGATGCTCGAGACCCTCGCCGAGAGGTGGCGCCAATCGATTCGCACCTCGATCACGGCGGTCGCCTAGCCGGCCAGGGCCTTCAGCTCCTCCATCACAAGCACGACCCCGCCTGGCTTTTCGCCGTCCCCCAGCGCATGGGCGACCACGCGGCAGCGGATCTGACGCCCCTTCCGCGTCGTCGCGACGACAACAAGCTCGTCGTGGCGCTTTGCCCCGCCGCTCCCCGCCTGGACCAGCTTGCGCAGCTGTTCCGCCGGGAGCCCGATGTCCAGGTCGAAGAACGACTGCCCGACTACCTCATCTGACCGCACGCCCCACAGGTCGGCGGCCCGCTCGTTCCAGACCTGGACCCGTCCGCTTCTGTCGAGGACCGCGGCCCCGACCTCGATGTTGCCGGTGATCGCCAGGAGCAGGGTGTTCAGGCGCTCGACCTCCGCCCTGCGCAAGGCCAGGTCGGTGTTGATGCTGTTCAGCTCTGAGTTGGTCGACTCGAGCTCCTCGTTCAGGGTTTCCAGCTCCTCGTTGGTCGACTGCAGCTCCTCGTTGGTCGTCTCCAGCTCCTCGACGGTCGACTGCAGCTCCTCGTTGGTGGTCTCGAGCTCCTCCCTGTTGGACTGCAGCTCCTGCCTCATCCGCAGGACGTCCGCCCGCAGCTGGATCTGACCCGATATGTCGAACATGCTGATGGTCGTTCCGACAACCGAACCGTCCTCGTCGATGAGCGGCACGACGTGGAGGTCAAAAGTCGCCGGCGTGCCGTCGCTCCTTTTGAGCTCGACGCCCTGGAGAGAGGTCGGTCGCCGCTCGCGAAAGACCATATCGATCGGGGTCCGGAGATCGATCGGGTTGTAGGAAAGCGCGAGGTCCTTCAGGGCGCGACCGGTGTCCGATTGAGGGACATCGAAGAGCTCGCGGGCTGCCTGGTTGATGCTCACGAGAACACCCATCGCGTCGACGACGATCTGCGGGTTTGGGGTGCCCTCGGTGGCAAGCTCGCGGACGCGCAGCTGCTTCGCCACCTGGTTTGTCGCTTCCAGGCTGCCCGACTGCGCCAGCAGCACGAGCCGTTCCCGGAGCTGCAGGCGCGCGACCTTCGAGAAGATGCGCTCCTTGAGGTCCAGCGGCGTGAAGAGGGCCGTGTGGGTGAGCAGCATCTCGGCCCGCCCGAGGAACAGGTAACCCTCGTGGTCGAGCGCGTAGTGGAACCTGGCGAGGATTCGGCCCTGTGTCTCCGCGGTGAAGTAGATGAGCGTGTTGCGGCAGATCAGCAGGTCGAGCCGCGAGATCGGCGCGTCCTGCGTGAGGTCGTGGCGCCCAAAGATGATCGTCCGCCGGAGGGCGGCGCGAAAGACAAACCGCTCACCCTGCCGTTCGAAGAACCGATCCTTGATGGCCGCGTCGAGCGAGCTCACCTCCTTGGCGGAGTAGCCCGCTCGTGCCTTGCTCAGGGCCTGCTCGTCGACGTCGGTGGCATAGATCTTGACCCGATCGAGGTACGCCTCCTCACCCATGGCCTGGCAGAGCAGGATCGCGGCCGAGTAAGCCTCCTCGCCCGAGGACGAGCCGGCGCTCCAGACGCGAATGTCGCCGGACTTGGCGACGATCCTGGGCACGACGTTCTTGCCCAGGTAGTCCCATGCCGGGGGATCACGGAAGAACTCGGTGACATTGATCAGGATCTTGTCGAACAGGATCGCGAACTCTTCGGCATGCACCTGCAGGTAGTCGTGGTACGCGCGAAAGTCATGGATGCCGAGCTCGTGGGCCCTCTGCGTCACCCTCCGCATGAGGCTCGCCCGTTTGTACCCCGTGAAGTCGAAGCCCCGCGCGTCGCGAAGGTATTCGATGAGGCGCTCGAAATCGGTGCCGTCCTGCATGGTCATTCGCCGGCCTGGGCACCCACGAGCGCCGTCAGGGTCGGCGCTATCTCTTCGAGAGGCAGCACGAAGTCAACGGCGCCCGTCTTAATGGCGGCGGATGGCATACCGAAGAATTCTGAGGAAGCCTCATCCTGCGCGACTACGGTGCCGCCTCGCTGCTTGATCGCGGTCACGCCCAGAGCGCCGTCGTGTCCACTGCCCGTCAGCACGACCGCGATCGCCCGATCGCCGTAAGCGGCCGCAACCGATTCGAACAGGAGATCCGCCGATGGCCTGACGAAGTTGACGAGCTCACTGTCGGTCAGGGTCAAGGTGCCCTTGCGCTTGATGAGCATGTGGCGGTCCGGCGGAGCGAGAAAGACGTGATCTGGCTCGAGCTGCATGCCTTCTTCAGCGTGCATCACGGACATGGGTGACTGGCGGCCGATCACCTGCGGCATCAGGCTGCGATGGCGCGGGTCGACATGCTGGACGATGACGACGATCGCGCCCAGCTTCGCGGGCAGCCGGGCGAGGAGAAGGCTCAGGGCGTTGACGCCACCGGCCGAGGCTGCGATGGCGATGATCTCGAAAGCGCTCTGTGGGCGATCCGGGTCGTTCAGTCGGGGCCGCGACTCCGGCCGCCCTGCATCTCGGCCGCTCGGATCTTCCAGAAGTCGCGCCGTTGCTCGAAACGAGAGGCCTGCATCTCGAGCAGGAGGACGTCCGTCTCGAGGATCGCCCGCGAGACTTCCGGCTGCGAGCGCTCGGCGTAGCGATGGCAAAGGTCGAGGAGCTCGTGTTTGAACTTGATGAGCTCGTCGTAGGTGTGGGCCCAGTTGCGAGCGTCATCCAGGCTCGCGTTGGTGGGGTTCTCGCCCAGCAGGCGATAACCCGGGTCGCCGATTCGTTGTAGGAACGCCGTCGCCATCACCTCACGTCGCTGCATCAGAGTCCTGTTCTTTCCATATCCCGATAACCGGACCGCGCAGATTTGTACCTGTCATCATGCTCCCGATCGGCGCCGGGCGCACCTCGGAGCTGGAGGGGGAGCGATGGATCGACAGCCACGGGCGGAGGTCGTGGGCAGCCTGCTGAGGCCCGAGTTCTTGACCACGGCGCGCAAGCAGCTCGAGTCGGGCGAGATCGACCCAGCCCGTTTCAAGGAAGTCGAGGACCGCGCCGTCGACGA
>DASPYE010000162.1:0-14210 GCA_035636935.1 Candidatus Dormiibacterota bacterium
AGATGGCGGTACCGCAGATGCGCAAAATCGGGCAGGAGATCAAGGATCGGTGGCCCGAAGCGCGGGTCGCCATGGCCCACCGGACCGGGCACCTCGAGATCGGAGAGGTGTCGGTTGTGGTCTCGGTGTCCTGCCCGCACCGTGCCGAGGCGTTCGCGGCGTGCCGGTGGGGGATCGACGAGCTCAAACAAAGCGTGCCGATCTGGAAGAAGGAGCACGCGGCGGACGGCACGCACTGGATCGAAGGAGACGAGGCGAAGCCCGTCGCTAGGACGTGAGTCCCCTCCGGCCCATCGGCGCCCCTCCGGCCCTTCGGGCCACCTCCCCAGCAAGTGGGGAGGAAACTTGCTTGGTCGCCTAGGACCTGGCCCCCTCCGGCCCTTCGGGCCACCTCCCCAGCAGTGGGGAGGAGTTGCCTGGTCGCCTAGGACCTGGCCCCCTCCGGCCCTTCGGGCCACCTCCCCAGCAAGTGGGGAGGAGATGCCTGGTCGCCTAGGACCTGGCCCCCTCCGGCCCTTTGGGCCACCTCCCCAACAAGTGGGAGGAAACTCGTCGCCTAGGACCTGGCCCCCTCCGGCCCTTCGGGCCACCTCCCCAACAAGTGGGGAGGACAGTTGCCTGGTCGCCGCTCATGTCTTCAGTCTTTGACTCTGGCGACGGAGAGGCCGTCGCGGATCGGGATCACCACGCTTTCCAATCGCGGGTGCTTGGCCACCAGGTCGTTGTAGGAGGCGACATTCTTCGCCTGCTGATTCTTTGGTGCGATCACCTCGCCCTGGCGCAGCGCGTTGTCGGCCATGAGCAGCGCGCCACCGTCCAGCTTTTCGATGCAGAGCTCCAGGACGCGTCGCGTGATCTCCTCCGATTGGAACGAATTGAGCAGGTCGATGAAGCAGGCATCAAAACGACCCTCGAGCTTCTCCAGCCCGTCTTTCGCGTTCTCTTCGAGCACGATGGCTGCCTTGCCAAACCCCGCCTCCGCGAAGTTGGCTCGCGCCCGCTGGGCGCGACCCGGATCCATCTCGTAGGTCGTCAAGGTGCCGCCACCGCTGGCGCGCAGCATCCAGATCCCGCTGTAACCCGTCGCGGTGCCGAGCTCCAGGATTCGCTTGGCGCCCGCGATCTTGACCAGCAGGTAGAGGAGCGAACCCTCATGCGGCTCGACGATCGGGATGCCTTCGCGGTCCGCCTCCTCCTCCATCCGCGCGAGCACCGCATCTCGCTTGGGCACCAACCCATCCAGGTAGGCCTGAAGGTCGTCCGTCACCTCAACTGTTCTCATCGCGACTCCTCAAGAATTGTTCGAGCATCGGCTGCAGCGTGATCACGTATTCCGCCATGCATTCCACGGTCTGTCCGAGGACCTGATCATCGAGGCGGACGGCCGGAACCGTCTCGTACAGCCTCGACCACCCGCGATCCCAAGGCTCGAGCTCCGCGCGGGGCAATCCCGCTTTGACCTCGACCATCCTGGAGCGGAAAAAGTCGAAGGCAGCCTGATTGTCAGCCGCCGACGATTCGAAGTGCAAGCCAACCTCCAGCCTACCGGCCCCGGTGTGGTGCCATGCCTCGTAGTGGAAGGCCGGCTCGCCGAAGTGGAGCTTCATCAGCCGACCGCGGCGCGACGTCCGGAACTTGCGCAGCTGCGCCGGCAGCTGCTGCTTCAGGTCCTTCCTCAAGGCTGTGAAGAAGTCAGATGGCGGCAGCAACAATTCTCGTAAAGTGCCAGTCACATTGGCTTACGTACCCACCGTCGTCGAGAACGAGGGCGGCAACCGCGAGCGCACTTTCGACATCTACTCGAGGCTGCTGAAAGACCGGATCATCATCATCGGCCGGCCCATCGATGACGTCGTGGCCAACCTTGTCGTCGCGCAGCTCATGTACCTCGCGGCCGACGCGCCGGAAAAGGAAATCCAGATCTACATCAACTCTCCCGGCGGCGCCGTCACGGCGGGTCTCGCCATCTACGACACCATGCAATACGTGCAGGCGCCAATCTCGACCGTCTGCATCGGTCGTGCGGCGAGCTTCGGGACCGTGGTCTTGATGGCCGGCGCGAAAGGCAAACGATTCTCGCTGCCCAACTCCACGATTCATATGCATCAGCCTCTTATCGGCGGCAAGGGTCTGCAAGGCCAGGCGAGCGACCTGGACATCCACGCCAAGGAGATCATCCGCATTCGAACCGTGCTCAACGAGCTCATCGCGAGCCACACTGGTCAGCTTCTGGCGCGGGTCGAGCGAGACACCGACCGGGACTTTTTCCTGTCGCCGCAGGAAGCGGTCGAGTACGGCTTGATCGACGGCATCATCGCGCAGACGCCGGTGCCTGTTCTCGCGGCGTCCAGGTAACCACCAGGCCCGCCGCCCGCAGGCAAACCCAGCCGATCACCAGCACCCCGACCAGCGCCGGAACCGGCGCGGGTGTCAGCGCGCAGATGACGGCGGCGATCGAGAGCCCCAGCCAGTCGAACCACCGGGCTTGACCCCACAGCGCCAGGGCCAGCGCGACCAGGACGAGGTCGGCCGGGAGCGCGTGAGGCGAGGCCAACACTCCACCGGCGATCACGACCGCGGCCATGGCGGGGAGATCGTTGCGGCGTCGCCGGGCGAGAAGCAGTACCAGGGTGATTGCCGCGACGGTGAGGACCGCGATACTCACCGTCTGCATACCGGCAGGTAGCAAGACGCCGAGGTGAGGCAGGTCGACCTCGCGGCTCCCCGGCTGCACCGTCGCGCGGGTCTGGCCGAGCCAGTCAAAGACCCAATGCGGGTTGAGGGCGAGCGTGGCGCCTAGCAGAGCGACCCCGGTCGCGGCCCACGCCGCAAGTACCTTCCACTGTCTCGCGAGCAAAACTGCGGCGGCGAGAGGCAAGACGAGCTGAGGTTTGACAAGGGTCAGGCCCAGGGCCAGCCCGGCGAGGTACGGGCGCGACCACAGAGCGAACGCGGCGCCGAGACCCAGGGCGACGATGCCATCGAGCTGCGCGTTCAGCAGCAACAATGCTGTCGGGACGGCCGCGAAGCCAGGGAGTATCGCGGTCGGAGGCCTTGGCCTCGTCGCGAAATAGAGTCCCCCGGCAAGGCAGAGGAGACCGAACAGGACCCAGAGCCTTCCGCCGATCTCCGGTCCGAGCGCGTCGAACGGCACGGCAAGCAGCGCGACCCAAGCCGGCGCCAGGAACGGAAGGATGCCCTCGATGCCAAGAGTCACCAGGACGCGCCCGCCGGTCACGTCGAGCTCCACGCGCTTCTGGGTCTCGAAGTCGTACAGGTGGCCGGGGTCGGAGACGATCAGTCTCGCGCCAGTCGCAAATGCCGGCCAGTCGGAGTTGATGACGTCGTCGTTGGGAAGCAGCGGAAAGATTACGAACGCGAGGCAAACGGCGAGCAGCGCGACAGAGCCGCGCCATCGCCATCGATTCATAGCTCGAGCGACAGGCCGTCGCCGGCGGCGCGTACGTCGATCCCAGTGCGTTGCGACAGGTCAGCGGCGATCTCTGAAGGATTCGCGCGCCACACCGTCGTCCCGTAGTGGGTCAGGAAAGCCAGACGCGGCTTGGCGTCGCGGATGATCCGCTCCGCGTCGGCGATGCACAGGTGTGGCAGGGTCGGAATGCACTCGCGCAAGACGGTGTGGATGACCATCACCTCCGCCTGGTGCTGCTCGGCGATGCCGTCGTAGTAGCCCGAGTCGGTGATCCAGCCGAGCTTTTCGCCGAATCGAAAGCCGTACGTCTCCGACTGGTGGACGTGACGGGCGCTGGTCGCGAACTGCAAGCCGTTGACTGTGTAGGACGTTTCCGGAGCCAGGCGGATGATCTCGCGCGGAAATCGGCGAACGTACTTGAGCACCACCGGGTCGTCGTCCAGCGCATCCGCCGGACAGAAAAGCTGGCCGCGATGCTGGAAGCCACCGTCGGTCATCGCCTCGAGCATCACGTTGACGTCGCCTGTGTGATCGAGATGGCGGTGGCTCAGGACGATCGCGTCGAGCGTCGTCAGGTCCACGCCGTGCTGGGCGTACTGGACTATCGCGCCGGGGCCTGGATCGAGGCTGATCCGTGTGTCGTTCTCCTCGAGGAACAGCCCGCCCGAAGCTGCGATCTGTTTGGCAACCATGAACCGCGCGCCAGCGGTACCCATGAAAGTCAACCTCACGTTTCCGCGACCTCGCTCAGCGGCACCTCTGACTTTTCGCCGAAGTAGCGTTCGTGCAGCTCCGCGACGCGCTCGAGCGTGTCGACCTCCGCGACGGGCTTGTCATCGCGAATGCGCACGATGCGGGGAAATCGCAGCGCGTAACCACTCAGATGCCGCGACGAATGCTGAATCGAGTCAAACGCGACCTCGAGCACGACCTCGGGCCTCACCAACCGTGTGTGGCCCATATCCTGAACTGTCATCTCCAGGAATCGTTTGGTGAAGGTTGCGATCTCCGCGTCGGTCAGGCCGGTGTATGCCTTGCCGACGTTAACCAACCGGCCAGTGCTGGTGTCCATCACGGCAAACGTGTAGTCGGACAGCACGCCTCTTCGTTTCCCGTGACCCCATTCGACCGCTGTCACCACGACGTCGAGGGTGGCGAGCGGACGCTTCAACTTGAGCCATGCCAGCCCGCGACGTCCTGGCGTATACGGGCTGAGCGGATCCTTCACCATCAGCCCTTCGTTGCCGCGCTCGCGAGTCTCGGCAAAGATCCGGTCGAGGTGCTCGGGGTCGGTTGCCTCTTCCAGCCGCGCCAGGAGGAACGGGTGCTCCAGGCCCAGACCTTCGAGTAGCTTGCGCCGGGCGGTCAAGGGCTCGTCCATCAACGTGCGCCCGTCCAGCCACAGCAAGTCGAAGATCACGAGCACGACCGGGACTTCTCGTCGCAGATCCACTTCGACCTTCTTGCGCCCGAGCCGGCGCTGCAGCTCGAAGAATCTCAGCACGCGGCCGTCGCGGTGCGCGAGCACCTCGCCGTCGAAGAGCACGTCGTGCCTGATTGCGGGCGCGCTCTCGACCAGCTCTGGAAATGCTCCCGTGGTTTCTTTGAGGTCGCGCGAGAACAGCTCGACACGTGTCGCCTGGCGATGCAGCTGGCAGCGAACACCGTCGTATTTCTCCTCGGTCCAGACTTTGCCCGCGCCCATCCTGTCGAACACGTCGATCGGGGTTTCGACCGGGCTCGCGAGCATGAATCGCACGGGCTGGAAAAGGGTGATCGTGCTGGCTTCGAAGTCGCCGTGTTTGCATCGGACAGCGGTCTCGCCGATGTCGCCCGTGACGAGATGCACCCGCTTGACCTGTGTGATGGGAACCCCGAACGCCTCCGCGATCGCGGCCTCCACGAGCCCCTCGCTGAGCCCGATCCGCATCTCACCTGAGACGATCTTGATGAAGAAGCGCGCACTTTCGGGGTCCATGCGAGTGAGCAGGGATTCCAGCGGCCTGGCTTTGGCGTTGCCGCGCGCGGTGCGAATTGCCTCCAGCGACGCTTCGACGTCGGCGAGCGTGACCGGTTCCGGTTTGGTGCTGCCGTCGAGCGCCTCGCCCGCCCAGTCGCCAAGGTCCGAATGCTTGCGGAAGATCGTCCCGAGCTCATCCTCTCCTCGCTCGGAAAGAGACGAAACGACCTTGCTCACGGTCGACCAGCCGAGGCCGAGCGTGCGGCGCTTCGAAGGTGGAAAGGCGCGGCCGCTCATGTAGACGGCGGCTCGCCGCAGGTCATCGTCGTTCAGCGTTCGGAAGTAGGCGCCGAGGATTCGCGTCTTCTCGAGCGTGGCCGGGGTGGCGCCCACGGCGCCGCCCGCTTGGGAAAACTCAAGCAACGTCGCCTATCGTAGTTTGCGATGCGGAGGTGCCCTTACCTCGAGGAGCTGGTGAAGGAAAAGCGCGGAATCCTTCGCGTCTACCGCTTCGACTGCCACGTCGACCACCGCTCCAAGCTCAAGTACGCGCTCCGAGACAGCCCGCCGATCTGCGTTCGCAACTTCGAGGATTGCCCGCTATACCAGGCTGAAAAACGGCGCGAAGACCGCACAATTACCCGCTACACGGACTGAATCTCGTAAATCGCCCCTAAACCCGCCACACAATTGAACTGCACAGTCTGCTCCGCCCCTGCTTTGCCTATTGACGACGCGTGCGTCTTCTGCCACGCGCCTCTTGTCGAGCGCGACGAGCCGGTCGAGCTGCTCGACTACCTCGTCGAGCGCATACCGATGGCTCAAGCCAAGCGCGGGCACCTGAACCGTGGTCCGATCACGGAGCTGTCGATCGACGTCGACGGGCGCAGCTTTCGCGCCCGGGTCAAGAACGAGTCGCTCGAGGTGGCGCCGCCGGTCGAGCTCGCCGCCTGGGTCGACCTTCTCCTGACCAAGCTGAGCGACGCCGCCGCCGGCGACCACAACCTCCGCCGCGCCGTCTTGCGGTCAGGCTGGGCACTGCGCTAGCACCTGTTCCCCGCCTGGTGGCTGCGTGTGCGCGCATCGCGGCGGCCTTCAAAGCAAGATGACGATCGTGAATCGGCCTTTAGTCTCGAGCATTGCGCTCTGGGTGGCGTGGGTGGTCGCCGGCATGGTCGGGCCCGCGTTTGCGTCTCTGGCGTTCAGCCGAGGCTGGCTTTCTGAATTTGTCAATGCCTACCTGATCACGACCCCTATCGTCGCGGCGATCATGGCTTTCCCGCAGTACGTCGTTCTGCGGCTGCTGACACGCCGCTCCTCACTCGCCACTGCCTTGTGGATACCGGCGACCGCGGCGGCATGGCTTGCCGCCGGCCTCGCTAGCGGAGCGCTGCAGGTACGGATCGCCAACGGGCTGCTCTCCGTGGACGCAATCCGCCCACTGATCCCGGGCTCGATTCCATTTCTCACAGTGATCATCGGGGTCGAGACTCTGACGATTGCGGCTTTCCTGGGCGTTGGCCAAGGTCTCCTGCTGGCCAGGGTCTTTATGGCGAGATGGGCCCCAGTGCTGTGGTTCGCGGCGAACCTGTTGCCCATGGTCGTCATCTCGATCGTGGGCGAGATTCGAGCCGGCGGCGATTCGGGCACCAATCAAACAGAGCTTGATCTGGTGCTGTCGGCGGCGCTGTTCGGCGGGTTAAACGCCTCGGTGCCGGGAATCGCGCTGGTTGCATTGGCGCGGCGCGGCCGAAGAGCCGATGCGCCGGCGCCGTCTACAGCGCCAGAGCCAGCTGCTCGTTAGCCTCCAGCGCCCAGGCCCGGATTCCTTTTCTACGCAGCGAACGCGCGAAGTCCTCGGTGAAGCCATGCACCGTGTACACCTGGTCGGCGCCGGTCAGCTCGACCACCCCCATCAACTCGTCGAAGTCGCAGTGGTCGGACAGGTCGAAGGTGGCGTCCGCACCAAACAGGCGCGCGAACTCTGGATCCTTCGCCCAACCTGAGATCAATGCGGTCCGGTAGCGCCCGAGCTTGCGGACCTCATCCTTCCCGACCGGTGGTGCGATGACGACCCGGTCGGCGATCGGATCGCCATTGAGCTCGATCCAGTCCGGGAGCGAACGACCCGCTTGCGCGTACTGGTGCGCGCACGGCACGCACCGTTTCTCGAGCGCAAAAGCGAACCCGTAATGCGCCAGCGCGAGCATGACCTCTTCGGTCTTGCCCAGCGCGTGGCATAGCAAGACCGGAGTCACATGGCTGTCCAGGGCGCGGCGGCACCACCGCGCGATGAGCTCGATCGTCTCGTCCGGATCGCCAAAGCGAAAGTGCGGCCGCCCGTACGTGGTTTCGACGATCAAGACATCGGCTCGGGGCACGAAGGTGCGGACGCGACCTGGCTGCCGGAGCTTGATGTCGCCCGTGTAGAGGACGGACGCGCCGTCATGCTCGAAATGCAGCTGGGCCGAGCCGAGCATGTGGCCCGCCGGGTGCAATGTGACTGTTCCGTCGCCTCGGCGCATCGGTTCGCCAAAACCAAGCATCCGCCAGCCGCGAGGCCGCCGGGCCTCTGGAATCAGGGCGAGGGTCTGTGGCGTCAGCAGGGCTTCCTTATGCCGTCGTGCGTGGTCGGTGTGCGCGTGGGAGATGAAGGCGAAGCTGCGCACGACCAGCGGGTCGAGCCACAGCCGGTGTCCCGGCAGCGAGACGCCGTGGTCCCAGACGACCTCGCGTGTCACAGCTGGATGAGGTCGCCTTTCGCGAACAAGTCGCCCGGTACGTCTATCCCGAGTGCGGCGTACGCCTCGTTGGGTACCCCGATGTCGGCGACAAGGACGCGACCGGCCAGCTTCAGAAGGCCCGGCTTGGGGAGCCCCAATGTGATGGTTACGTTGGCTTGCACAGTTGGAGCGTAGGCGACGCCGGAGTCCGCGTCGAGCCCCGACGGGATGTCGACCGCGATCACGCTCTTGCCCGAATTGTTGATGGCGTCGATCCACGCCGCGAATCTTCCTTCCGGTGCGCGCGTGAGCCCGGTGCCGAAGATCGCGTCGACGATCACCTCGGCGTCGTCGAAGCGCAGCTGGTCCTCGATTTCGATCCCCAGGTTGCGCAACGCGGCCAGCTCGCGCGCTGCAGGGCCATGTAGACGAGCGGCGTCAACGCAGCAAACGCCGGCAAGGCGACCCCATCGATGTAGATGTCTGGCGGCGGCAAGGCCGTCGCCTGCGTTGTTACCCACGCCGCAAACGACCGCCGCCCGTTGACCGACGAACCTGGCGATCTGCCAACCCGCCGCCTCCATGAGCCATTCGACGGAAACGCCGAAGCGCTCGGCGGCCAGCGCGTCGACCTCGCTGACCTGCCCGCTGTTAAGAGTTGGTAGGGCGCTGGACGACAAATGAGCAGTAAGGATCGCGCCGGTGGATCGAGTCAGACTGCGACACCGCCGCGCCGGTGAGACGGGAGATGAGCTGCGGGGTGATCGAGCAGACCTGGGGGAACTTCAGGGCTGTGTTGCGGAAAGGGCAGTTGTGGATCGTGACCTGGATGCCTTCAGGGCCTTCGGACTGCTCGACCAGGGTGCCCGCCCTCCCGATCCACTTCACCACCCGATGAAGCTTTTCCTCGAACTCGAGGCCGTCCAGGTCCTTCTCGATCGCGCTGGCGTGGCGCGCCGCGACCCGTGCGAAGACCTCGTCGAGGGCCTCCGGTCCTCCCATCTCCTGGACCTCCTGGAGGACCATCGTCGCGAGCTGGCCGTAGCGCTTTGGGAAGACGGAGTCGGCCCGCTCGGTGAGCACGAACAGCAGCGAGGGGCGTCCCCGGCCACTGCGTTCAGGCTGGCTGACCACGAGGCCATCTCGCTCGAGGTTGGTGAGGTGTTGGCGGACGGCGTTGGGGGTCACGCCGAGGTCGCCGGCGATCGTTTCCGCGCTGGAACGGCCCTTGCGCCGAAGCAGCTCGAGGACTTCCATGCGGGTCGAACGGCCGGCGATCATGAAGGGCACATCCGGTCGCTTGTTCGGGATGCTAGCACAGGCCTGAAGAGCTAAATCGATTTATTACAGGTGGTTCTTGACAAAAGAAATGTCGTCTTTAAACTGTAGTCGAGGAGATAGGGAACATGCCCATGATCAAGCAGGCCAGCCGCGCCATCGAGCACATGACTGCGCGCGAGCGCCGGATCCAGCGCGCCAAGTACGCACGCCGGAACAAGATGCACTACATCGACAAGCTCCTGAATGAGCTCGAGATGCTGAACCTTGCCGATCAGCGGCAGATGCCGCCCGTGCTCTCGGTTGCGATCAACAAGGTCATCGAGGAGTCGCCTGAGGTCACCGTTCTGGCGCAGACCAAGCCGGCGTCGGTGATGGAGGCGATGGACGCTCTCTACGAGATCCAGGACAGCCTCATGTACAACCAGATCGAGGACGAGTAAGGCGCCCGATCAGCGAAACTCAACCAGGGCCGGGCTCTTCGGAGCCCGGCTCTTTCCTTTCTGAGCCCCGACCGATGGTTTTGGTCTGCTTGCGCAGTCTGCACTGACATGAGCAAACTGCAAGCGGTGAGCATCAACCAGCGGGTCCAGCGAGCCATCGCAGAGATGGTCGAGTCCGGTGCGGAGCAGGGTCTACAGGTCGCGGCCTATCAGCGCGGCGAGCAGATCATCGACGCGGTCGCGGGCCTCGCCGATCCCAAGACAGGACGTGCTGTCACATCGGAGACGCCTTTCTACTGCTACTCCGTGTGCAAGGCGGCGGCCTCGACTTTGATCCACATGCTTGCAGAGCGCCGGGCGCTCGCCTACGACACGCGCGTGGCCGAGGTATGGCCCGAGTTTGCCGCTCACGACAAGGACGGCGTGACGATCCGCCATGTGCTCAACCACACGGCCGGCGTACCTGGCATTCCTCTTACCACGACCATCGAAGACCTCTGCAACTGGGACAAGATGTGCTCCGCCATCGCCGACGCCGAGCTCTGGTGGAAGCCGGGCACCAAGATCGGCTACCACGCCTACACGTTCGGCTACATAGTCGGCGAGGTTATCCGGCGCGTGACCGGCAAGCCCATCTCGCAGCTCTTGCGCGAAGAGCTGTCCGGACCGCTTGGCGTTGAGCAGGAGCTGTATTTCGGGATGCCGCAGTCGGAGCACCACAGGTTGGCCGTGCTCGAGGACACCCCGATGCCTCCCGATTTCCAGATGCCGGCGATGCCACCCGACCTGCCGATGTTCAAGGCCGCGCCCATGTCGTTGATGCCCGACGCGGCGTTCGGCAACCGCCCGGACACGCTTGCCGCCGACATCCCGGCCGGGGGCAAGACGTCAGCGCGTGCGATCGCGCGCATGTACGCCGCGCTCCTTGGCAGAGTCGACGGCGTCCAGCTCCTGACCCCTGCCCGCCTCAAGCAGGCGACGACCGAGCGCGTGACGGGGCAAGACGAGGTGTTCGGTATGCCGACCACCTGGGGCCTTGGCTACTCGATCGGGGTGCCCGGGGGTACTCCTGAGGATCCGCAGACTTCCTTTGGCGTCGGCGGCGTCGGCGGAAGCTTTGCCTTTGGCGATACGGCGACCGGGCTTGCATTCGCGCTGACGAAAAACCGCCTTACGTCGGATTTCAACGCCTCGGCGCAGGTCATCCGCCTGGTCGAGGAGGCGATCGCCGGGAAGGCTTAGAGGTCTGCTTCGGCCTGGCGGATGCGGCGGCTCAGCGTCTGGAGCAAACGGTAGGCGACCTCGGGGTGCTCCTTCAAGAATGGCTTGAAGTTCCATTCCGGGATCGTTGCCATCGTGACGTCGGTGTCGGCAGTAATGGTCGCGCTGCGGCCTTCGTGGTCGAGCAAGGCCATCTCGCCGAATGAGTCGCCTGGCCCGAGCTTACGGGTGTGGCCCTGAATGGTCTTCACGCTGACTGTGCCGTCGGTGATCACCATGAACCCGACGCCGCCCTCGCCGCGGACCACGATCTCGTGACCGGCCGGATGCTTGACGATCTTGAGCTGCTTCTCGACCGACCGCATCTCCGATTCCGGCAGACCCTGGAAAAGCTTCGCCTCTTTGATTTCGACCACGATCGAATACTATGCGCCCTCCGCCGCCCGCCACAAGGACCAACTCGCACCGTCCCAGACCCACGTTTCGGCGAAGGGCTGGGGCTGGTCGAAGGTTCCGCCATAGAGCACGACCTGGCCCGTCCGTTCATTGAAAGCGATAGCCCCGTCGGCGCGCGGGCTTGGATCGCCGGATGAGCTGCGATTCGTCCACCGCGCGCCGTTCCAGGTGATCGTGTACTCGGCGACAGGGTGGTTGTCGACAGCGTAGTAGACATAGACGACGACCTCTTTCGACTTCGAGTCCCAGGTCGCGTAGCCGAATCCCTTGGCTGTCGGGGCTGGTGCGCTCTGCTTTGTCCACGTCGCCCCGTTCCATATCCATGTGTCGTTCAACCGGACGCCGGCGGCGCTGCCGCCGAACATGACCACGTTTCCGCGCTCTGCGTCGTACGCCATCGCGGGGTAGTGCCTCGGCGATGGGGACGTGGCCGGACTCTGCTCCGCCCAGTCCTCACCGTTCCAGGTCCACGTATCGGCATACGGCGTGTTGGTCGAACCCTCGCCGCCGTACAAAACCGTGACCCCACGTCTTTGGTCGAACGCCATGGCGGCGCGATACCTGGCGGGAGGCACGTGCACCGGCGTCATCTGACTCCACTGCGCACCGTCCCAGGTCCAGGTGTCGTCCAGAAGAATGGGCCTGTCGCCGGCATCCACTCCAGCCCCGCCGAAAAGGACGACCACGTGGCGGACGGAGTCGTATGCGGTGACCGCGGAGCTGCGCGCCGGAGGACCTTCCACCATCCTCTGACGCCACGACGTTCCGTCCCAAACCCACGTGCCTGGTGGGAAGACGCTTTCGGTATGGCCGTCGGCAGTGGTCTGTGTGCTTGCGCCTCCGAAGAGCAGGAGGCCTTTGTTCTCAGGGTCGTAGACAAGGGTGGCGCCGGCTAGCGGGCCGGGCGCACCGACTCGATCCAGGGGTGCGGCGCTTGGCGAAGCCGATGAGGTCGCCAACGGAGAGGGTGATGGCGACGGCGCGCTCGAGTTCACCGTCACCCTGCCCTGAAGCCGGAGGCCTATGTCCGTGTTGAAGGCGACCAGACCCATCACCGCCAGGGCTCCGAGCCCGAAGCCGGCCAGCAACGCATGGCGGATCCTCACGATTCTTTGCAACGGACCCTCGCCGGGGCGGTTACGAGCCGGAATCCTTCTTCTTGCCGTCCAGGAACTGCTGGTAGAGCCTGTAAGCCTCCTGCTTCCGGCTGTCGACGATCTTGGTGTAGCCCTGCAAGGTGTTCAGGTTGGCGTGCCCCAGGACCTCCTGGACGAGGCGCACGTCACCGCCTGTTACCTCGAGGAGAGTCGTGGCCGCCGTGTGGCGGGCCACGTGCGGCGATTTGAAAGACCAGGCGCCGAGCTGTTGGCGGATCTGCTTGACGACGTAGCGCGCTCCGGCCGACGTGAGGCGTCGCTCGCGGTCATCACCAGCGGAGCGGTCGAAGTTGATGAACATGGCCATGCACGCATCGGTCCGCGACGTCAGGTAGTCCTCCATCGCCTCCCGCGCGTCGGCCGTGAGGTAGACGCTTCGCTGCTTGGAACCTTTTCCGGTCACCACGAGGCGATTTCCCGAGCGCGGGAAATCCGTGCGGTCGAGACCGAGCGCTTCGGAGATGCGGCACCCGGTGCTGACCAGGAACTGCACGAGCGCGCGATCGCGCTTTTCCAACAGCGACTCCCTGGGCAGCGCGGCAAGCAACCGCGTGAGCTCGTCAGGGTCGATCGGCTTGGGCAGCCTCTGCTCGAGCTTGGGCAGAGTGATGCCGTTCGACAGATCGCGCTCGATCAGCCCCTCGCGCGCGATCCACCGCAGCCAGGAGCGGATCGCCACCAGCGCGCGGGCACGCGAGGCCGGGCTTTTCAGCTTTTCCGCGAGGTGGCGCTGAAACGCGCGCAGGTCCTCGTGGCGCAGCCCGTCGACGGTCAGCGAGTGGGAGTTGGCCGCCAAAAAGCCGAGGAGTTTGCGGATCTCCGCGCTGTAAGCGCGCACGGTGTTAGGGCTGCGGTTCGCTTCGAGCTGAAGCCAACCGAGATATTCGTCTGCTGCGGCCTGAAGGGCGAGTGGCATAGCGAGGCCGTTGCTCATGATAATTGAGCGGAGTGGGGGCTCTCCGTGTTGTGAGTCCCAGTACCCAGCTGGAACTCCGAAGCGATGGCTTCGGCTTTGACCCCGAATTCACGGAGCGCGTCAAGAACGTCGCGCTCTGGTTCTATCGCAATTACTGGCGGGTCGAGGTCGATGGTGTGCGAAACGTGCCCGCGCGCGGGCGCGCGCTGCTCGTGGCCAACCACGCGGGCATCATTCCGTACGACGGCGCGATGATCCGCACCGCGATCATTGCCGAGCACCCTCATCCGCGCCATGCCCGAATGCTCGTTGTCGACTGGGCGTTTGCGATGCCCTTCACCAACATGCTGCTGGTCAAGACCGGCAATGTGCTCGCGCATCCCGACAACGCCACGGCGCTGCTCGAGCGAGACGAGCTGGTCGGGGTCTTTCCCGAAGGCGTCAAAGGCGCGTCGAAGCCATACCGCGAGCGCTACCGAATTCGCCGTCTGGGACGAGGCGGCTTCGTCCAGGTCGCGCTGCGCACCGGGGCGCCGATCATCCCGGTCGCGGTCGTCGGCTCCGAGGAGGTCCACCCGGTGGTGGCGGACCTCCAGCCGCTGGCCAGGCTCCTCGGCCTGCCC
>DASPYE010000163.1:0-3238 GCA_035636935.1 Candidatus Dormiibacterota bacterium
ACGGGGACGAAGCACGGATGCGAGCTCGGCGAGTGCGGGACGTGCACCGTGCTGGTGGACGGCAAGCCCGAGCTCAGCTGCCTGCTGCTGCCGATCCAGATCCAGGGCCGCGCGATCACGACGGTTGAAGGAATGGCAAGGGGCTCGGAGCTGCATCCGCTGCAGCAGGCGTTCGCCGAGCTCGGCGCGGCGCAGTGCGGCTACTGCACTCCGGGCATCTTGCTGGCGAGCAAGTCGATGCTCGAAGACAACCCTCGGCCGACGCGCGACGAGATCCGGGAAGCGCTCGCCGGCAACCTGTGCCGCTGCACCGGCTACACCAAGATCCTGCAGGCGGTCGAGCTGGCCGCGGAGCGCATGCGATGACTGAGGCAACTCTTCCCCATTCATGGGGAAGTACCGCCCGCAGGGCGGGGATGGGGCCCATCTCCGAATGAGTGGGGAGGTGAATGGACTGAAGGTCGTTGGCAAGCCGCTGCCCAAGGTCGACGCCGCGACCAAGGTGACAGGCCGAGCCGTCTACGCCGATGACATGCTCCCAGCGCGCACGCTCCACTGCAAGATCCTGCGCAGCCCGCACCCGCACGCGCGCATCCTCTCGATCGACACCTCGGCCGCCCGGCGCATCCCTGGCGTGATCGCGGTCATCACCGGGAATGACCTTCCCGTCAAGTTCGGCATCCTTCCCGTCACGCAGGACGAACGCGCCCTCGAGCACGAGAAGGTCCGCTACGTCGGCGACCCGATCGCGGCGGTGGCTGCGACCGAGGAGGAGATCGCGGCCGCCGCCTGCGACGCGATCAACGTCGAGTACGAGGTCCTCGAGCCGGTGATGTCGATCGACGCCGCGCTGGAGCCCCCGCGAGACGAGCCGATCCAGGACTACGGCGGCCCGAACAACGTCCACAAGTTCGTGGCGCTCGAGTTCGGGGACGTCGACGCCGGATTCAGCCGCGCCGAGCATATCCGCGAGGACGTCTTCTTCTTTCAGGGCAACACGCACCTACCGATGGAGCAGCACAGCGCCATCGCGACTTTTGTCGACGGCAAGGTGACGCTCTGGTCGTCGACCCAGGTCGTCCACTACGTGCACCGCGCCCTGGCCAAGGTCCTGGAGCTGCCGATGAGCCGGATCCGCGTTATCGGAGCCGCGCACGGCGGAGGCTTCGGCGGAAAGACCGATCCTTTCGCGCACGAGATCATCGTCGCCAAGCTCGCGATGCTGACCGGTCGGCCCGTCAAGTGCACCCTCAGCCGCGAAGAGGTTTTCTATGCGCACCGCGGCCGGCATCCCGTGCTGATGTGGGTCAGGACCGGCGTGACGCGGGAGGGACGCATCACCGCGATGCATTTCCGCAGCGCTCTCGATGGAGGCGCCTACGGCTCATACGGAGTCGCGTCGACCTTCTACACGGGTGCGCTCCAGACAGTTACCTACGACATTCCCGCTTACCGTTTCGAAGGCTGCCGCGTGTTCACGAACAAGCCGCCTTGCGGACCCAAGCGTGGGCATGGCACGCCGCAGCCGCGGTTCGCGTTGGAGCTCCACCTGGAGAAGATCGCGCGCGACCTCGGCATGGATCCGGTCGGCCTCAAACGGCGCAACTTCGTCAGGCCGAACACCAGGACGGTGAACTGGCTGCGTGTCACCTCGTGCGGCCTGGAAGAGTGCACCGACCGCGTGATGAAGGCGTCCGGTTATCAAGATCGGACCGAGCGCGCCGGTCACGGTATGGGTTTTGCCATCTCCAGCTACCTGTCGGGCGCGGGAACGGCCATCTACTGGAATGACATGCCCCATTCGGAGGTCCAGATCAAGGTCGATCGCGGAGGCGTCACGGCGTATTGCGGGGCGATGGACATAGGCCAGGGATCGGATTCGGTGCTTGCCTCGATCGTGGCCGAGGAGCTTGGACTCCAGCCTCGTGACATCCGCCTGGTGACCGCCGACACCGACACGACTCCCATCGACCTCGGTTCCTACTCCTCGCGCGTGACGTTCATGGCGGGCAACGCGGCGCTCGAAGCCGCGCGAAAGATGCGCGCGATGCTCGTGGAAGCGACGGCTGTGAAGATGGGCCGCGACCCTGCAGGCGTCGAGGTGAGCGACGGCCGCATCGGCGACTTCAGCTTCGAGGAAGCCAGCATCCTGGCTGAGGCGCGGTTCGGCACGCTGACCTGCGCGGGAAGCTACACGCCGCCCAGCATCGCCGGGCCGTTCAAGGGCTCTGGGGTCGGGCCGAGTCCCGCGTACAGCTACTCCGCCTGCGTCGTCGACCTCGACGCCGACGCGCGCACCGGGCTGATCCGCGTGAACAAGGTGTGGATCGCGCACGACGTGGGCCGCGCCATCAACCCGCTGCTTGTCGAGGGCCAGGTCGAGGGCAGCGTGTACATGGGCCTCGGGGAAGCTCTGATGGAAGAGCAGGCATTTCGCAAGGGCCTGCACAAATGGCCGTCGATGCTGGAGTACAAGTCACCCACGTTTCTGGACACACCGGAGATCGAGACGTTCATCGTCGAGACAGTCGACCCGGAAGGGCCCTACGGCGCGAAGGAGGCAGGACAGGGCCCGCTGCTTCCAGTCCCGCCGGCGCTTTGCGCCGCGGTCTATGACGCTCTTGGGGTGTGGATCGACGAGGTCCCGGTGACGCCGGAGAAAGTGGTCGAGGCGCTGCGCCGCAAAGAGAAAGGAGAGCCCGCGCGCTACGGCCCGCCGCGCTTTCCGTCGATCCCATATCCGCCGACGATCAAGGTCGAACCACCACCCAAGGACCTCGATGCTGCGACTGCCACGATTTAGATACCTGCGGCCGAAGACGGCGCGCGAGGCCGCCAAGATGGCCGCGGATCTGGGCCCGCGCGCGATGTTCGTTGCCGGCGGCACCGACCTGTTTCCAAAGCTGAAGCGCCGCCAGTTCGAGATCGACACTTTGATAGGGCTCGATTTCCTGCCCCGCGAGATCCGCAACGGGTCCGCCGAATACACGATCGATGCAGGCGTGACCTTGAGCACCGCGGCCCACAACACGCACCTCAACGAACACTTCACGGGCTACGCGGAAGCGGCCGGCCTGGTCTCATCTCCCCCTTTGCGCAACGCCGGCACCATCGGAGGAAACCTCTGCGTCGACACGCGATGCAACTACTACGACATGACCTACGAGTGGCGCAAGGCTGCCGGGTTCTGTTTGAAGAAGGACGGGGACATATGTCTTGTCGCACCAAGCAGTCCTCG
>DASPYE010000164.1:0-3998 GCA_035636935.1 Candidatus Dormiibacterota bacterium
GAGGAGCCGCCAAGCGAGGACCAAAATCTCGGACACGCTCGTAGAAATCCCGGGGGAAGCTGCTTCGGACGCGGGTTCAACTCCCGCCGCCTCCACCAGGCCGAACCTGGTTCGGCGGCCCGAGTGTCGCCAAAAGGGGCCCGTTCAACCAAGAGGCTCACCCGTCGACTCAGTCGAGGCCAAGTCCCCCCCGACCTGATCGCCGAGTTCGAGTTTGGCGCGAGCAGCGCTGCGACTGCGAGAGATCCGCGAGTAGACCGTGCCACCCGGTATGCGAAGGCGGAGGCTGATCTCCCGCCCGCTCAGGCCGAGGACAGATAACACGAGGGCAGGGTCGAGGGCTGGCAGCAGGCGCAGCTGGTGGCGAGCGAGGGCTTGCCCCTCGACATCTAGCGCAGCTGGGTGCAGTCGATCCTTCAACTGATCGGTCGGCCGTCGAGCTTTCCCGTCAAGGTAGAGGCGGCGCGCGATCATGTGCAGCCACGCTGCCATCCGCTGACCCTTGAACTGAGTGCGCCTGGATAGGGCACGGCAGTTGGTCTCCTGAACCAGATCATCCGCGTCGGCCGGCTGGCTGGTCAGGCCCGAGGCGTAGCGACGAAGGCCAGGCTGCTCGGCGAGCAGCGCTGCGGCGAAGGGGATGGCATGCAATGTTTCAACTCCTCACGAGGGATCGCTTCTCGACCCGGCCACGCAGGCTGCGGACATGGCCTGCCACTCAGGGCCCCCCTCTCGTCTCGAGGTAATGGGCGTCGGTGCCGGTGGATGATACCCCGCCGACCAGACGTGCGCCCTACAGGGCTACCCGGTCGAACCTGGGAGGTGCGAACGCCGGCGGTCGCGGGTTTCAGAGGCCTTGCGGTTCAAGCCCGTGAGTGCCGCCAGTCGCAGGGTGGCTGGGCTACGGTGCGGGTTGCCGAGAGAGCCGAAGCTCCGAGGCAGTCTGAGCCAGCGGTCGTGGAGGCGTGTCGCTGCCCATGTTGGCGGCGTCAAGCCCATGACGTAGAGCTGCCTTGCGGCAACTCTCACAGCACCACGCGGTCTTGCCTGTGCGCGCAGTCAAGGCAAATCGAGTCAGTATCCCCACCAACTTTGCCCAACGTCCGCAACGCCCAAAACCGTCGGGTTCTGGATGGGACATTTGCCCATGAGCGCGGGACATCTGCCCACGCCGCTTCCGGGGCCGGATCGTCCCCCTCGCTTCCACGACAAACTGTGCCGAAACGCGCCCAAGAACGCCGTCCGAAAGCCACTTTTCGGCACAGTTTGTGCCCGGCTTTAGATCCGTTGTCTCATTAAGTCGAGCTTTTTGGCTCCGCCGGCGCCTGCTTCAGGCGCTCCGTCACCACAGCCGTCAATGCCAGCGACCCGCCGGCGATCAGCAGCGCGCCGCCGACCACGCCGATGATGCCCCCGGGTCCGACACGCCCCTGGTTCGCCGCAATGCCCATATATCCGGCCCACATCGTGGTCGACTGAACACCGAGCGCCACCAGGGCACCAGCGCTCAAGGCGCCGGTTGTGCGGTTGATCCCGATCATCACCAGGATGGCGGCGATGAGGCCGCCCAGAACCACCGTGACCGGTTCGGCGATGAACCAGGCGTCTCCGGCGAATGCGCCATTGAAAATCGATGGAGAGCCGTCGGAGTAATAGGCGTACGGAAATATGCACGCCGAGAACTGAAGGATCACGGCGACGATGGAAGAGGCGCCGCCCGCGATCGCTATCCACGGCCGGGACCTGGCAGGCCCAGAGGCAAGCGGCTGACTGGGCGACACGGGGACCCAGCGCATCCCGTCCCACCGCCACATCCCGTCTGGCGACAGCTGGCCCACCGCAGCGCACTATCTCAGGTCTCAGAGGGATTGGAAGCCACGATCTTCCAGCTGCGACGAGGTCAAGAGCGAATAGATCGTCCCGAGCAAGGGTATGAAATTGGGTATGACCAGCAGCTTTCACGACTTCAATCGCAACCTGATCAAGGACATGCGCGCCCACGGCGGCAAGGCCACTGACGGTCCCTTCAAGGGCCGCGACGTGCTGATCCTGACCACCAAAGGCGCCAAGTCCGGCGAAGACCGCGAGAATCCGTTGGTGTACACGCGCGACAACGAGCATCACGTGATCGTCGCGTCGAAGGGCGGCGCGCCCACGCACCCCTCCTGGTACCACAACCTCAAGACCCACCCGATCGTGACGGTCGAGGCGCGCGGGGAGAAGTTCAACGCCCGTGCCAAGGTCATCGACGGCGAGGACTACGAGCGCCTTTACAAGCAGCACGCCGACATCAATCCGGGCTTCTGGGACTACCGCAAGAAGACCAGCCGGAAGATCCCGGTAATCGTCCTGGAGCGGCTGGCCTCCTAGGCGCCGGTTAAGGTTCGCCACCCGGCGATCAAGGGAGTAACCTTCGCCGGGTGCCCGATCTGAGCCACCTTTGGCAGCGTTTTGTGCTCGCGTGCGCCCTCCTTTTCGGGCTTGCCATCGGCGTCGGGGCGACTGTGTTCGGGTACAGCAACACCGCGACGGTCAGGCTCGGCTGGTCGGTCTTCCACCTCAACGGCGTGCCCCTGTGGACGGTGGCGCTGGTTCCCCTGGCCGTGGTCCTGGTTGCCGGCACCGCCTATCACTGGCTCAACAGCCTTCACCACTTCAGCGAACACATGCGGCACCGCCACCGGGTCCGTGAGCTTGACGCCGAGGTCGCCTCGCTCAAGGCTCGCCTCGATGAGCTCCTTGGCATGCCCGATCACTCGACCGCTAAGGTCGTTTCTGATGCGATTGAAATTGAGCCGGATCCTCCGGTGGCGATCGATGCCGAGCCGGTCTCTTCCAATGGCGACCTCAGCTCCGCCGTGGAGCCCGAAACTGCCATCGTGGTGACCAACGGCGCCTCAGAGGTCGGGACTCCGAAACCGAAGACCACAGGGGCCTGATGCACGAGTCGGGTCGCCGGGACAGCGCTGACCGCCGCCGCGCCGGTCGGTTGGTCGTCCCCAGCCAGCAGGCCCCCGCGGACCGCTCGCTGCTCGAGCGCAGCGCAATCGAGGAGCTCAGCCACCACGCCGATCCGTGGCGCGTGCTCCGCATCCTCTCCGAGTTCGTCGAGGGCTTTGACGCTCTCAACGAAGTCGGGCCCGCGGTGACCGTGTTCGGCTCCGCCCGCGCCAAGCACGACGACCCTTACTACAAGGCCGGTCGCGCGCTGGGCGCCGCGCTCGCCAACCGCGGGTTCGCCGTCATCACCGGTGGTGGGCCAGGAATCATGGAGGCCGTCAACCGCGGCTGCCACGAGGTCGGCGGGTTGTCGGTCGGCTGCAACATCGAGCTGCCACACGAACAGTCCTTGAACCGCTACGTCGACCTGGGCGTCGAGTTCCGCTACTTCTTCGTCCGCAAGAACATGTTCGTCAAGTACGCGCGCGGTTTCGTCATCTTCCCCGGTGGCTTTGGCACGCTCGATGAGCTGTTTGAGTCGCTGACGCTCGCGCAGACCGGCAAGATCGAGCATTTCCCGATCGTGCTTTTCGGCTCTCCGTACTGGAGCGGTCTGCTCGAGTGGCTGAAAGACCACGTCCTGGCGGCCGGGGCGATTGCTCCTGACGACCTGAAGCTGATGACGATCACAGACGATCCCGAGGAAGCCGCCGAGATGGCCACCCGACCCCTGCCCGTCCGGATCGAGGAGCCTCGCGAGCAGACGGGCGAGCCCAAGGCGGACGCGCAATAGGTCCGCTCGACTTCTATTTCCTGAACGACGGCGGCCAGACCGCCGACGTCGTCGCCCAGCGTGTCGGGTCGTTTCTCGACGGCGCGACAAAGACGCTCGACCTCGCCATGTACGACCTTCGCCTGGAGGAATCACCGTCAGCGACGCTGCTCCGCTCTTTCGAAGCGGCGGTCAAGCGAGGGGTCTCGGTGAGGCTGATCTTCAACGAAGATCACGCGCAGACGATTCCCGTGCCCCCTCCGCCCGAGATCGACTGGGCGTTCGT
>DASPYE010000165.1:0-13313 GCA_035636935.1 Candidatus Dormiibacterota bacterium
GGTCGGCGACTGGTGATCGAATACGACGGTGGGACACATCGGGACAGCCTGGCGGCCGACAATCGGCGCCAGAATCGCTTGATCGATGCTGGCTGTCGAATCCTCCGCTTCACGGCGGTGGATGTTCTTCAGACTCCAGCCACAACCGTGGCTCTCGTTCGCCGAGCGATCGCCGGATGTTGATCCTGCCGCTGGCGCTTGCCCTCGGCGCCCTCGGTCTGCTTGCCCGCGGCCGCCGGCGCGTCGTCCTCACGCTTGCCGTGGCCGCACCGATCCTCTCCGTGCTCGCGCTCGCCGCTCAGTACCTCCCCGGCGGCCTCGAATCCTGTACCTCTTCGACATCCGGAGCCATGGTCTGCCATTCGCTCCCGGCCATCTACGCGTGGGCCGGGCCCTTGCCCTACCTGATCGCCATGGGACTGATCGCGCTTTCGCTGGTGCCGCTGGCGAGCGTGCGCCTCGGGAAGTGGTGGCCGGCCGCTGCATCAGCCTTGCTGCAGGCCGTTCCTCAGGTGATCAGCTTCGGCGGCTTCATCGATTGGGCCCCCTCACTGGCAGTGACGATCGCAGTTGCATTCGCGATGACCCGACCTCGCACCGCCGGCCGGCCGACACCGGCCGCTTCACCCGACCGCTGATGGCCAACAACCTGGCGAGTCTCATGTTTCGGGCCATGTATCGGTTCGGATTCAAGCCCTGGGACTCCGGCATCCCGCCGCCCGAGCTGAAAGAGCTGATCGAGGGACCACAGGCCCGAGCTCCCGGCAAAGCCCTCGATCTCGGCTGCGGCACTGGCACCAACACGATGTACATGGCGCAGCACGGATGGGATGTGACCGGCATCGACTTCGTCTCGACGGCCATTGAAGCGGCCCGCAAGAAAGTGCAAGCCGCCAACGTGACGCCGCGGCTCATCCAGGGCGATGTCACCCGCTTGAAGGAGCTCAGTATCGGCGTCGGCTACAGCCTCGTCTTCGACCTGGGGTGCCTGCATTCAATTCCTGAGGCGCGCCGTGACGGATACGCGGCTGGTGTCAACGAAGTGACAGTGCCAGGCGCCGACTTTCTCGTTTGGGGTTTCTACGCCAAGCCCAATTTCTTCGTGAACGCCAAGCTCGCGCAGAACGAGCTCGAGGAGCGTTTCGGCAGGTCGTGGGACATGGTGCGAGCGTGGGGAGGAGAGCAGCCCGATCGCTTCCCCGGTCGCTGGTACCACCTGCGTCGTCGAAGCTGATGGCCGGAACCGTGTTCGACTTCTACGCGGGGTGGGAGCAGCACAACGCGCTCCTCATCAAGTCGATCGCCCCGCTGCAACATGAGCAGCTCTCGTGGTCGGTCGCCGAAGGACTGTGGCCCATCCGGATGCTCGCCTGCCACATCGTCGCCGCAAGGGCCTGGTGGTTCAGCGAATGGATGGGCGAAGGCGACCGCGAGCTGAGGGACCTGGTCGACTTCGACGAGGACGAAGGCTCGCCCTCCCTAGATGCGGCGGCGATCAGCCACGCGCTGGAATCCTCATGGGCCCAGCTCGCGTCCTGCCTTCACAAGTGGACCGAGACTGACCTTGTCGCAGAGTTCCAGCGTCCGGCTCGGAACGCGCGAAAAGGCCGGCCCTGGCGCAGCAGGAGGTACATCATCTGGCACGTCGCCGAGCACGACGTCCATCACGGCGGCGAGATCTCGCTGACGCTCGGAATGCATGGGTTCCGCGGCCTGGACATGTAGCAAAAAACGGAGGATCGGGCGCGGCGGCCCGATCCTCACCTCGAACGCCCTCTTGTTAACTATGGATGCGGGGTTGGCGGTCCAGTCGGGTGGTCCGTCGAGTTGGGATGGCTCGTCGGCTTCCCGCCAGGGTGATCGGTGGCCGACGGGTGGTTGGTGGCCGACGGGTGGTTGGTGGCCGATGGGTGGTTGGTGGGCTCCCCGCTGGCCTGATGCTCCGAGCTCACCTGCTTTCCATGCTGGTTGGCAAAGGTGCTCACGCACTCGCCGATGCCGTGCGATCCGGGCGCGAGCGCATCCTTGCACGTTTGAACCTGCTTGACGACCTGCTGCCCCCAGTTGCTGGGATTGGCGCTGCCGGTCACCACCGTCTCTGCGGTCGCCCCGGCGGCACCGACTGCGAGTACCGCGACCGCGAGCCCTGCCGCCCCTTTGGCGGAGATCACGCTGGCCGCTGTGGCAAGACCTGACATCTGTAGACCTCCTTGGAGATGTGCAGAGTGGTAGGTGGCTTGGGCCGCGTCCGGGCTGGGACCTCCGCGTCCGGCGGTCTCTTGCTGCAGCGTTTGCTCCAGCCACTGGTCGAAGCCTTCGCCATTTACCACGTCATTGCTCCAGAGGGACTGGTTGGCCCATCGAAGTACCCATTTCGTCCTTCATCCGATCCCCGAGCCGGCTGCGTAGACGACCTTTGGCCACAGCGAGCCGGGAGGCGACAGTCCGCTCGGGCACGTTCAGGACCGCCGCGATCTCCCGGTTGGTGAACCCGTGCAGATGGCGCAGCACGATCGCGCTCGCCTGCTTTGGCGGCAGTGCACGGAGCTCGCGAACGAGATCCGACTGCATCGAGTCGGTCGGATCCGGATCAGCGGGCCGCCCCAGGCGCTGCAGGATTGCCCCGATCTCGAACAGACGCTCCCGGCGGCGCTGGGTAAAGGCCACGTTCAGAGCGATCCGAAAGAGCCACGCTTCCGCTGGGGCATCCTGCTTCCACGTGCGCCACGCGCGGAAAGCGCGCAGGTAAGCCTCCTGGGTCGCATCCTCCGCGGCCGCCGGGCTTTTGAGAATGATCACCAGCGTCGCGAAGATGCGCTGGTAGGTCGACCGGTACAAGCGGTCGAAATCGTCCTTGCTTCCTGGGCGGTAGGACTGGGCTGGCTGGTCGATCACGTCAGTTTGAGGCGACGATTGATTTCTTAACCCTCTTCAAGTAGTGTCCTGAAGGTCCACGGGGGGGCGCACCTTAAGGGGGAACGGTATGAGACACAGACGCTTGCTGTTGCTTGCCTCGCCACTCTTGCTGGTTGGGGGGCTGGTGAGTCCCAGCCTCGCAATCGCGTCAGGCGGTCCGCCGCAGGGCACACAGAGCAACACGTATTACGCAAACAGCGGCATTCGAAACGGGGTTACGAACGTCTACGCGACGACAAAGACAAGCTGCTACCGACCGGAGATCTCGTACGCCGCGAACGCAGGTCCGAACGACGCCTACACCGGTCTGACCGGCTGTCCCGGCGCAACCACAGATGAGGACACCGGCGCCGCGGCCCCGTATCCGACCCAGGTCGGGAGCAACTCCGGTTTCGCCACGGGCCCGTCAGCGCTCGTCAAGAACCATTCCGAGTCGGACATTCGCGTCGATCCGACCAATCCGAATCACCTCATCGGATCGGTCAAATGGTTCGTGAGCGCGGAGGGATACAACCACCTCCTCGGCTTCTACGAGTCATGGAATGGCGGCACGACCTGGCCGGTCCAGGGCCACATCCCGGGCTATGAGGGATGGACGGACAACACAGACCCCGTCGGCGCGTTTGACGGTTTCGGCAACTACTACGAGCTCATCCTGCCCTACCAGTTCTATTACGACGCCGGCGGTTCACACAATTACCAGATCAACAAGAACAAAGAGCCGAATCCGACCGTCGCGGCCGAGGTCATCTCCGTCTCGGTCCGCCCACATGGCTCGACGACGGCGACGCAGTGGATCACCACGCACAACGGCGCGCCGGACTACGTCGCTGCGTACGCGATGAAGGGTCACGAACCGGACAAGCAATGGATCACGATCGACACCAACCCGAGCAGCCCGCACTACAACACGATCTATGCGATGTGGGCGATCTTCGACGGCATCAACAGCAAGCCCCTCGTTTCAACCGCGCATGCGTACGCCGACGGCACACACACCGACTGGTCGGCCCCTCAGCTGCTGCCCACCGTCAACAACACCGCGAGCGACACATATCTGCTGCCGCATGTGACTCCCGACGGGGCGGTCTGGACGTCTGTGACCAACTTCCCGGCCAAGCACGGCTACTGCTGCATCACCGTGTCGACCGTTTTCTCGACCGACGGCGGCCGGACCTGGACCGCGCGCCCGATCGCTGTCAAGAATGTACTGATTCCGTCGTTCGTCGGCGGCTACGCGAACACGACTTTCACCGACGGCATCGACAACACATTCGCGACGGGCACCATGCGGGTCAATGGCAATTACCCGCTGTACATCGCCTACAACCAGGAAGATGGCTCCGTCTCGAACGTCTACATCACGGCCTCCTACGACGGCGGAATGACGTGGATGGCGCCCATCCTGGTCAACGACAACGCAAGTCCGGTTGACGAGTTCCAGCCGAATCTCGCCGTGGCTGCGAACGGAACGGTCAGCGTGAACTTCTACGACCGTCGCCTCGCCTGCCCGTCAGCGGGCACCGCCGAGGCCACGGCGGCCGGCCTGGCCCTGGACACGAGCAACGTCAACTACGGCGGCAGCCTGCCGCCCTACGGCGCCACGAACTATTGCATCAACACGAGCATCGAGTTCTACACGCCGACGCTCACGCCCAAGGGCCACAACATCCGTTTGAGCCTGCACACCTGGGACCCGCAGCTCAACTCTCCGCTTCGATTCTGCGTGTGCTCACCCAACGCAACTTTCATCGGCGACTACTTCGGCAACACCACCGCCGGATCCGTTGACTACACGACATCCGTCAGCACCTTCGACGACGGCAGCAACCCGGGCCACTACCAGCAGCAGGTTGTAGCGGCGGTGGCCATTCGATGACCGCTAAGTAACGCTTTTGGATCTGGGGCTCCCATAAGCTTGGGAGCCCCGTTTTTTCGCGCAGGAGGTTTGTGTCCATGGCCCGCAACCCGCTGCTGAGCAGGTTCCAGACGCTTTTCGCAGACTTCGACCAGGCCGAGAGGTCAGGCCGCTCGGTGGCCCAGATCCGCGAGGAGCGCCGGCTCATGAACCTGACGAGACGTGACTTCTTGAAGATCACGGGGGCGGCGGTCGGAGCAGCCGCCCTGAGCGGCCCCGCCGCCGCGGTGGCGGCGGTCACCAGACGGGCCGGCACACAGGGCACAATCGCCATCATTGGTGGTGGCATCGCCGGCCTGAACGCCGCGCTGACCCTCCAGGACGCCGGCATCACCTCCACCGTCTACGAAGCGTCGAGTCGTGTCGGCGGTCGGATGCACTCCGACACCACCTCGTGGCTGAACGGCCAGACCAGCGAGCACTGCGGTGAGCTCATCGACAGCGGTCACAAGACGATCCTCGGCCTCGCCAGCCGGTTCAAGCTCCCAACCGTTGACCTGCTCGGGGCCCAGCCGGTCCACTCCACGGACACCAACTACTTCTTCGGCAACTACTACACGGACGCGCAGGCCCAGGCCGACTTCAACCCGGTGTGGAACAACGTGAAGAAGGATGTCAACGCCGCGAGCTATCCGACGACCTATAAGCTGTCCACTCCCGCGGGGCGCGTCCTCGACCAGATGAGCATCTACGACTGGATCGAGAGCCGGGTCCCCGGCGGGCACTCGAGCCCGATGGGCCGGCTGCTCGACGTCGCATACAACATCGAGTACGGCAACATCACGCAGCAGCAGAGCTCGCTCAACCTTATCTACCTGCTCGGATTCTCCTCCAACCCTGGCAACTTCCAGATCTTCGGCGCGTCCGACGAGCGGTATCACATCGCCGGTGGGAACGAGCGACTTCCGCGGGCGATCGCGGCCGCCCTGTCCCCGGAGACGGTGCAGCTGAACACCGCGCTGACCGGAATCCTCCGCAACTCCGATGGCACCTA
Organism: Candidatus Dormiibacterota bacterium; assembly: GCA_035636935.1. Classification (GTDB taxonomy): domain Bacteria; phylum Chloroflexota; class Dormibacteria; order Dormibacterales; family Dormibacteraceae; genus 40CM-4-65-16. The sequence goes on from DASPYE010000165.1 coordinate 5,829, forward strand.
CACGCTCTTCCTGAAAAGCGGTGGGACGACGACCACGGAGATCGTCGACCGCGTGATCATGGCCATCCCCTTCTCGGTCTTGCGCACAATCCTCTCCTCGGACGCCGCGTTTGGCGCGGCGGGCTTCGATTCGCTCAAGCAAACGGCGATCACGCAGCTGGGCTACGGCAAGAATGCCAAGCTCCACCTGCAATTCAACACGCGGTACTGGAACTCGCCAGGGCCGTGGGGGATCGGCAACGGCAGCACTTACTCGGACACCGGCTACCAGAACACCTGGGATGTCACGCGCGCGCAGGATGGGACCACCGGACTCCTCGTCGACTACACGGGCGGGGGTGTGCCGCTAGCTTCGTTCGGTGGCGATCCAACGAATGGCGCGCAAGTGGCCAAGTTCGCCAAGACATTCCTGAGCCAGATCGAGCCCGTGTTTCCAGGCATCACCCGGCAGTGGAATGGACGCGCGACCCTCGACGTGCCACTGAGCGACCCATTCTTGCTGGGCTCGTACTCCTACTGGAAGGTCGGGCAGTACACGCAGTTCGCCGGCTACGAGAAGGTCCGCCAGCCCGATCCTGTCAGGGGCAAGTGCCACTTTGCTGGCGAGCACTGCTCACAGGACTTCCAGGGGTACATGGAGGGCGGCGCGTCGGAGGGCTTGCGCGCGGCGAATGAGATCATCGATGACTACAAAGTCGGCCTGACGCCTTAACCCCTCAGGCGGCGGCGCGCGGTGCGCCGGGAGCCGGCTACGCCGGGCCCGGGGCAGCAGGGGGACTGCCCCCCTCGCAGGGGGGTGCGCCGGGAGCCGTCTACGCTGGGCCCGGCGCAGCAGGGGGGCCTGCCCCCCTTGCAGGGGGTGCGCTGGGAGCCGGCTACGCCGGTCCCGGCGCAGCAGGGGGGACTGCCCCCTTCGACGGAATGCGGAGGGCCATCGCACCCCAGGCCATCGCCGCCGCCGCCCCGATTCCGGGTACGAAGGCCAGCAGGGCCAGACCGGTCGCGTCCCACAATGCTCCGGCGAGCAGAGGGATGACGAACGCCGTCGCGTACTGAAGCGTGAAGATCGCCGCGCTCATCCGGGCCACGCCGCCGGGCGGAGCCATGCGTGGCGGAAGGCTCAGCACCACGACGAACGAAAGCGCGGTCGCGAACCCGAGCACGAACGCCCAGGCGACGATACCCACCCCGGGAGTGAGCACCAGGCCGACCTGTGCTGTTCCCATCAGAACCGCGGACCCGATGAACCCGATGCGGCCGGTGAGCAGCTTCTGCCAGAGGGCAACTGCGGGAGCCGTCAGCAGCTGCGATCCGTTGAGCACGGCCAAGGTGGGGGAGATGAGGTCGTGGCGCCCCGTCTGTTCCAGAAAGTCAGGGATGTATGCGTTGGCCCCGAAGTACGTGGCGGATGCCATTCCCATCACAAGGCCGATTCGGACCGTCTGGTTCTGCCGCCAGTCGGGCCACCATCGAGCGTGGGTGGCGGCGGTGGCGGCCTTCGATGGCGCCGCCGCACCGATTGCGATGGCGCTTACCAGGACCAGCGCCGACCACGAAGCGAGAGCCCAACGCCAGTCGCCGTGGGCTAGTGGGAGCACCCCGATCGGTGTGGTCAGCACGGTGGGAAGCGTTTCGCCGATCAAGATCCCGTTGCTGTAGACCGCCGTAGCGATCGCGATGCGCCGGGGGAACCACTCGCGAACCAGGGCGGGAAACGCGGGCTGGGTGATGGCAACACCGACTCCCATGAGAAACGTCGACGTGAACAGGACAGAAACACTTGGCCCGTAGCCGCGCAACGCGCCGAAAACCGCCACCGCCCCGAGCCCCGCCAGCAACGCGCCGCGTGCGCCGAGCCGGGCGATGAGAAGAGAACCTGGGATCGACGCAATGGCAAGGATCAGCACCGGACCGGAAACGACCGCGCCAATCGCCTTCTCGTCGAGGTGCAGGTCGCGGTGGATCAGGGGAATCAGAGGCGGGACCGCGAGCATCGTCAGGCGGATGTCGATCCCGCCCAGCCAGAGCAGCAGCAGCCTCACCCAGTCGGCGCGCGTCAGCCTCAAGACTTCAAGCCATACTGTTGGCCGTGGCCGGTCTTCTCATCGTCGCGGCAAGCGGACCAACTGACCCAACGCGCGCCACCGTCCCATTCCACATCGCGGTGAACGGAGCCAGGCCGGCCGGCACGCAGGTCGCCATCGCCCTCGCGGGCGACGCGGCCGAGCTGATCAAACCAGATGTCATTGCGAACGTCGTGGGGGTGGGCGTGCCGCCTCTTCGTGACCTGCTCGACAAATGCATCGACCAGGAAGTACCGATCTACGTTTGAAAGGGGTGTGCCGAGGCCCGTGGGGTCTTGCCGGAGATGCTCACCCCGAACGCCAAGTACATCACGCCTCCCGACCTGGTGCGGCTGACCATGGAGGCGGATAAGGTCCTCAGCTTCTAGGCACGGGTCGCGCCGATGGCCGCCAGCGCGCTCGGGTTCTCGAGCGACGAAAGGTCGCCTGGGTCGGTGCCTGTGTAAACCGATCTGACCACGCGGCGGAGGATCTTCGCGTTGCGCGTGCGCGGCAGGTCGCCTACGAAGTGCACCGCCTTCGGCCTCAGCGGCTTGCCCAACGCCCCGGAGACGAGCTCCTGCAGCTCCGAGGCGAGCGCATCGCTGGGCTGATGGTTGGGGCGCAGAACGACAAAGCACACAAGAGCCTCGCCTTTCATCTCGTCGGGCACACCGATAGCGGCTGCTTCGGCCACTATCGGGTGACCGACCAGGATGGATTCCACCTCTGCCGGACCCAGGCGTTTGCCGGCGATCTTGATCGTGTCGTCCGAGCGCCCGAGCACGTACCAGAGACCGTCCTCCGGGTCGACGTAGGCCCAGTCTCCATGGACCCAGATGTTCTCGAACCGGTTCCAGTATGTCTCGAGGTAGCGCTGGCGGTCTCCCCAGAAGCCTCGCGTCATCCCGGGCCACGGATTCCGGATCACCAGCTCGCCGACCTCGCCGCGAACCGACTCGCCGTCGGCGTCGAGCACGTCGACCGCCATTCCGGGCACCGGTCCGGCAAACGAGGTCGGGCGCAGGTGCGTGATCACATTGCCGCAGAGGATTCCGCCGGAGATCTCCGTGCCGCCCGTGTAGTTGATCACGGGCACACGGCTTCCCCCGATGTGCTTGAAGTACCACTGAAAGGGCTCGGGATTCCAGGGCTCTCCTGTTCCGCCGAGGATGCGCAGGCTCGACATGTCGTGACGAGACGGGACCTCGTCGCCGTGTGTCATCAGGCTACGCACGAGCGTCGGGGAAACGCCGAGCACCGTGACCCGGTGCTTGTCGACCATCCGCCACAGGCGGTCCGCCGCGGGGTGGTCCGGTGTGCCCTCGTAGAGCACCATCGTGGCGCCCAGCAGCAGCGTGCCGAAGATGAGCCAGGGACCCATCATCCAGCCGATGTCTGTGTACCAGAACACGACGTCGTCGGGGCCGATGTCGAAGCAGTGCGCCATGTCTTGCGCTGACTTGATGGGAAACCCGCCATGCACGTGCAGCGTCCCTTTCGGCTTGCCCGTCGTGCCCGACGTGTAGATGATCATCAGCGGGTCCTCGGGATCGAGCTCTTGTGTGCTCGCGCGGTCTGGGTGGTCCTCCAGCAGCACTTCCCAGACCTCGTCCCGTCCATGCGTCCATGGGATCTCGCGTACGACGCGCCGGTGGACGATCACCTTCTTGACGGTCGGGCAGCTCACGAGCGCGCGGTCCGCGGTTTCTTTCATCGCGATGACCTGACCGCGGCGGTAGAAACCGTCTGCGCAGATCAGGACTTTCGCTTCGCCGTCCCGCAGCCTCGTCGCGATCGCCTCCGGCCCGTAGCCAGAGAACAGCGGAATGATGACGGCGCCGATCTTGGCCGCCGCCAGCACCGAGATTGCAACCTCGGGGCACATCGGCATGAAGATGCCGATCCGGTCGCCCTGCCGGACACCAAGCTTGCGCAGCGCGCCCGCCAACCTCGAAACCTGCTGGTCGAGCTCGCCATAGGTCATCGTGCGGCTGTCGCCCGGCTCGCCCTCCCAGATGATCGCAGGCTTGCTTGCAAACTCTCCGTCGCGATGGCGGTCGAGACAGCTGGCCACGATGTTCATGCGCGCGCCGATCCACCAGCGGGCCCATGCCTTGCCCTGCGAAAGGTCGACGACCTTGTCGTAGTCGCGGTAAAAGGCAACGTCGAGGTCTTTGATCGCGGCATCCCAGAACCATTCGATGTCGTCGTCCGCACGCCTCAGGAGCTCGTCGAACGTCTCGATGCCGTAGCGGTCCATGAATCGTTTGAGTCGGCTCCTTTCGATCACCTCAGGGCTCGGCTCCCAGATCACGTCGCCAATCACCACCCGCTCCACGGGTTTAATTGTCATCGCAAGGCCATGAGCGAGCTGCCAGACGACTTCGCGAACAGCCTCAGCCGCGTCCTCGATCCAGAGCATCGCGAATCCGCGGCGGAGATCATCGAAGCCGCGGCCATGCTGGACGACGTGGGCCTCCGCCGCTTCCTGCAGCTGTTCGCGTCCCGAGTTCGCGCATCGGACGCGCCGGTCAGAGCCGAGGAGCTGCGGAAGTTCCTCCAGCAAGCCGCCCGCGCACGCCGCTGAGCCTGCGTTTGATTCTGTCTGCGTCCTGCACCAGCGCCCAGTAGTTGTCCCAAGCAACGTCCAACACCGCGACGGCCATGCGCGCGTGCACGCGCAGCCGCGTCGCGCGAACCGCCTGCTGCTGGGCGTAGCACCAGCGGTCCCAGGCTCGCTCGACGGTCTCGTCGACGAGCTCGATCCAGTCGGCGTCCTCGCCATTGCTGGTGGGTGGCGGAAGGGTCAGCACCTTCCACCTCCTGTCCTCGCGGACGATCGTGAACATCGGCTGACCGCTCGGCCGTCCAAGGTGGCGAAGGGGTCGCGGGTTGCGCGGGTTCGCGGCCATCAACCTCTGCTGCACGGCGAAGACCAGCTCGTGCGCGGCGTCGAGAGTCTCCGATGGCACCGGAGGGTTGCGCCGGCCCAGGCGGATCTGGAGCGCGCGGATGGCCTCGCGTAGCCGAGGCGGCGCCTCCACGGCGTCGAGCAGGCGGAGCGTTTCGACGTCATCGAGCATGATGTCCGATTCCGCAAGGAGGAGGCGTCGCTGAAGCTCGGCGGTCTGCGACATGCGCAGCACGTTAGCCAAGGGCCGCGCGCTGTCAAGAGTAGCTTTACAAGTCAGGCAATTCCAAGTAGCCGCTTGCCGTTGTCGACGAGCACCTTTTGCAGCACGGGCTCTGGGATGTCGAGGGTCTTCAGCTCGTCCAGGCACCGCTGCGGCTGGATGAACGGATAGTCGCTGCCGAACACGAACTGATCCTGCAGCCGGCCCTTCATATCGCGTATTACCTCGGGCGGGATGTAGCGCGGCGCCGAACCGGAAATATCGATCGAGATGTTCGTCTTGTGCAACGCCATCGCGAGCAGCTCAAGGTGCCAGGGGTAGCCGAAATGCGCGGCGACGATCTGGAGGTCCGGAAACGCCGCCGCCGGCGCGTCGAGCCAGATCGGTCGGGCGAAGTCGATGCGGATCCCCTGGCCACCTGGCTGGCCGGCACCGATGCCGCTTGTCCCTGTGTGAAAGAGGACGATCAGGCCGAGCTCCTGGCATTTCTCGTACAGCGGCCAGTGCCTTTCTTCGTTCGGCGCGAACGCCTGCAGGGACGGATGCAGCTTCACGCCCTTCAAACCGAGCTCGGCGATGCGATCGACCTCCTCGACCGCGCGGTCGCCCTTCAGGGGGTCGACGCTGCCGAATCCGACAAAGCTCTTCGGGTACGCGCGAACCGCTTCGGCGACCAGGTCGTTCGGCACCCGCGGCCGGCCGGTGGCCGTCTCGGCGTCCCACACGAGGAGCACGGCGACGGTGTCCATGGCGTCGTACTCCTGGGCCAGCTCGTCCAGCGACTTGCGCGCCACCTTGGATCGGAAATAGGTCTCCGCCGCCTCGACGTAGCCCCGCATCGACACGTCGAGCCAGCCGGGCGTGGGCAGGTGGACGTGAAAATCGATCGCCTTCATGGCGAAACTAATGCTGATGGAGGCGACGCTGCTCGTGCTGGCAGGAGGGGACAGCCGGCGCATGGGGCGTCCCAAGGCCTGGATCGAGGTAGGGGACACCGTGCTCCTGCGCTACGTGGTGGAACGGCTTGCTCCGGCGTTCTCGGAGGTGGTGGTCTCTTTCGGTGAACCGGAGCAGATGCAGCAGCTCGTGCCGTACCGGGTCGTGTTCGACCGCAAGCGTGACGCCGGCCCGCTCGCCGGCCTCGAGGCCGGCTTGATGGCGGCACGCCATGACGTTCTGTTCGCGGTTGCTTGCGATATGCCGTACGTGACTCAGACGACCGCGCAGCTTGCCGTCGCGGCCGCAAGCAACAGCGACGCCGCGATCGCTCGCCACGATGGCCTCTTCGAGCCGGTCTGCGGGGCATATCGCAAGACCGCCCTTCCGGCGATCGTGGGCGCCCTCGACGCCGGCAACTACACCGCTCACGACGTCGCCCAAGCGCTCGATGTGACGTGGCTGGAGGGGCTCGACCCGGCGGAGTTCGAGAGCCTGAACACGCCGGCGGACCTCGAGCGATTCCATGTCGCTTTTTCGGCGCAGCGATAATTGGGCGACATCCTTTGAAGATCGTCGTCACCGTCAAGCAAGTCCCAGATCCGAACTCCAACCTCACACTCGAGGCCGACAACTCCATCTCCCGGGAGAAGGAAGTCGTGCTCGATCCCGGCGACGAATGCGGAGTCGAGGAGGCTCTTAAGCTCAAGGAAGCTCACGGCGGCGAGGTCGTGCTCGTCTCGATGGGCCCTGAGCGGGCCAAGGATGCGATCCGCAAAGGCCTGTCTATGGGGGCCGACCGGGGCGTGCTGATCTCGGACGCCGAGCTTGCGGGAGCCGATGCGCTGCTGACTGCACGGGTGCTCGCGGCCGCGATCAAGGCCGAGGAGCCGGATCTCGTGATCTGCGCGACCGAGTCCTACGACGGCAGCACCGGGATGGTTCCGCCGATGCTCGCTGAGCTCCTCGGATTCCCACAGCTTACGTTCGCCAAGAAGGTCGAGGCCAACGGTTCGAGCGTGAAGGTGCATCGCCAGACTGCCGACGGCTACCAGGTCGTCGAGGCTTCCACCCCGGCGCTCATCACGGTCACCGCCGCGATCGCCGAGCCCCGCTACGCGTCGCTCAAGGGCATCATGGCCGCGCGCTCGAAGGAGATCAAACAACTATCGGTCGCGGATCTTGGTGTCGAGAAGGGCCAGCCGGCAGAGACGATCGAAGGTGTCACCGACGCCGAGCAACGCAAGGCCGGCGAGGTCATCGAAGACGACGGCACCGCCGTGGAGAAGATCGTGCGGGTCCTCAGCGAAGCGAAGGTGCTGTAGATGGCCGCGATCCTCGTCTACGCG
>DASPYE010000166.1:0-12939 GCA_035636935.1 Candidatus Dormiibacterota bacterium
TCGGCGAGCTTGCTGATCCCTATGGTCGATGAATTGCTGGCGAGGATCGCGGCGGGTGGTGCCAGCCTGTCCACCTCTTCGAAGATCGCTCGCTTTGCCTCGAGGTCCTCGAAGATCGCTTCGATCACGAAGTCGGCCTCGAACACCGCCTGGCCGAGATCAGTGGTGGTGTCGACGCGTTCGAGGGCGGCCTCGGCGTTCGCTTGCGACAGCTTCCCTTTCTCGACGCGACGCGCCAGGTGGCCCTGGTTGGATTCGCGAGCCTTCCCCAGCTGCGCCTGGTCCTTGTCCTGAAGCATCACCTCTACGTCGTGCAGCGCCGCCTGCTGCGCGATCTGCGCGCCCATGCTCCCGGCTCCGATCACGGCCAGCTTCATTGCACGGAGAAGATGCGCGTCACGGTGTTGAGGGTGGCGAGGTTGCCGAGCAAACCCTCGATCCGCAGCTTGCCCTGCACCAGCTTCATCGCGACGCTTCGCCCGACATCGTCGTAGTAAATCGGCATCCCGAGCAGGCCGATCTTCAGGTTGCTCAGGTTCATGACAGTGCCGGCCTCAGCCCGAATCGTGAGATCGCGCTTGGCCTGGAGGCCGTTATGGACGACAAGCGATCCCTTGCGGAAGTCGAGCGTCACGCCCTCGTCGATGTCAGTGACCCAGATCCCGACCCGGGCTTCGAGCGAGTCGAAATCCTTCTTTCTGTCGGCTCGGCTGTCCACGTTTGCCTCGATCAGGCCGCCGAGCATCGCGGAGAATGCGCTCGGCTCAGCGTCCGCGTATTCGACAGGTTTGGTGTTCGTCTTGGTTCTTAGCTTCCGTCCGGCCATGCGACCGGCACCCGTGTCGTGCATTCGGTCATCTCCTGCGACGCCTTCGTGTATCGCACGATCGTCGGCAGATCGCCTTTCAACTTCAGCTTGCCCTGCAGCATCCCCTTCGTGGCGTCGAGCTGCTTGGTCGCGACCTGCTTCCAGCGCGAGTAGGGCGCCGTGATCACGAAGTCACACTTCTGCGCCTCGGCGGCGGGCCCGACCTTGATCGAGCGGGCCGCGCCGTCGAACAGATCCATGACCACGCCCCGCGCCTCGGGGAAGTTCTTGTCCGGCTCAGCCTCGACGACAAGGCCGACCGTCCACTTCCAGCCTTTGGCCGCGGCCTTGTAGACGCTCGAACGATTGACCTCGTCCTGGAACTGCTCGGCCCACTCGTCGGAGAAAGCCTTGACGGTCATGTTGTCCTCCTGGGAATTGCGTGAACCCTGCGTGAAGGTTAGACCCCTGCGAAATCTCCGACCGCAACCCTGCCAGGCCGCACCACGCGGCAGTACATGCCAAACCGCTCGTCGTGGCGGTCGACCAGCAGGCGTAGCAGCTCGGGCGTGGCCTCGGTCGTGTCGGGGTCCATCGTGATGACTTTGCAGCGCTCGCAGCGACTGGTCACCTCGAGCGCGGCATCGCCCACACGGAGCCGACGCCCGAGCCACGAGAGCTCCTCGTCGGGTTCTAGCCCGTCCAGGTAGAAGTTGGCTCGAAACCGGCGGTGGTCGATGGGCATCCCAGCCTCGAGCGCAAACGCCTCGACTGAGGCCAGGTTGACGATCAGCACCTGCGAGTCGTCGAAGTTGCCTCCGGCTAGATCGCGCAACTCCAGCGGGCGTGACGATTCGGCCTCGAAACGCCGCACAAGATCACCGTCCAGCCGAACGCTCGACCCGTCCGGCCCGACGACCTCGACCGTGCCGTCTACCAGCCGCGACCGATAGGTCATGAGCGCCGAGTGCTGCTTGATGTTGAACCACTTTCCGGCTCGATTCGGCGACCAGTCGATCAGCGCCCAGCGGCGGTCTCCTTCCAGGCCGTCCGCGGTGACGAGGCATGATTCCATAGGCTCGCCCGCCATCGACTTGACCGGGTAACGCCAGATCTCCGTGACCGAGGCCATCGCGATCAAAGCCTACCGGGGCGGATTACGATGGCCCGATGCGAGGGACAGACGTCCTGAAGATGCTGCTCAGCGGCTCGTTCAACATGATCGACGAGCGTCTGTCGGCGGTGACCGACCGCGAGTGGAGCGAGCGCGCGATCCCGGGAACGAGCAAACCGGGGTTCATCCTCTGGCACTGCGCGCGAATCCTCGACTGGACGATCCACTCCGCGATCGAGGGTGTCCCCGAGGTGGCGGACTCGCCGAAGTGGCAGGCCCGATTTCCGCGGGAGGCCCTTTATGGAGCGGGCATCCCCGGCGCGGTCGCGGACCAGGTCACCGACGCGACGTCGCAGGCTGACACAATCGAATACCTGCACGAGGTTAAGCCGGCAGTGATGGCGTGGTTTGGGCGCCAGAACGAAGAAACCCTCGACACCATCACGGCGCTCAAGTCCAACCAGCAAAAACACCCCGGCTATCTCGATCCCGATGTGTGGGCTGCCGTGGAAGATCTCGACGGACTCCCCTGGTGGCAGCTCCTTGCACGGCCCAGCGGCGCGCACATCCGGCGGCATGCCGGCGAGTACGACGTCCTGGTGGAAACGCTGCGGGCGCGCACAAGCGCGCGTTAACTACGACTCGAGCGTGAAGCGGAGCGCGTTCTGCCCGATGGCGATCATGTCGCCGTCGGTGAGCTGCTTTTCGATCACCTGCTCACCGTTGACCTGCGTGCCATTGGTGCTGCCCAGGTCGCTGATCCAGAACGAGCCAGTGCGGACCTCGATGCGGCCGTGATGACCTGAGGTCGCGGGATCGCCGACGACGACGTCGTTGTCGGGCGCGCGGCCGATCGTGATCATCTGGTTGGGCAGCGCGACGATCCTTCCCGCGAACGGGCCCGACTCGAAGGTCAGGATGGCCGCGAACGTCGAGCCCGCCGCCACCTGCTCCGGCGGCAGCGCCTGCAGAGAGACGGTGCGCCTGGAATCCGAATTCGGGTCTGTGTGCTGCCAGACCGGAATGACCCCGGTGGCCTCTTCGAAAGATGCCGGTTCGGCCGGCGCTCCGTTTCCGGGTGCTGCGGATCGAGACCCCGACGGCCAGGCCACCAGCGTGGAGCTCACGTCCGGGGCGGAGGCCTGCGCTGCGGGCTCGGCGATGGCGCTGGCCGGCACGGGCTCGGGCTGCAGCTCGCGCTCGGGCTCAGGCGCTGGTTCTGGTTCCGACTGGTGCGCGAACGCCTCAGCGACCAGCTGTTCCCGCGAACGCTCTGGCTCCGGCACTGCCTCTGGCTCTGGCTGTGGAATCGGAGGCGGCTCGCCGAAGAAACCCGGCTCGTCGAAGGCGGAGAGCACCGGCTCCGTGATCGCGGATACCAGCTCGACGGATTCGGGAGCGGGCTCGGGTTCGGGAGCCAGGGCCGCGATCGCAGGTTCCGGCTCAGGTTCGGGTTCCCTGGCTGGCTCGGGCTCAGGCTCCGGTTCCCGCACGGGCTCTGGCTCCGGCGCCGCTTCGGCGACGACCGGTTCCGGCTCGGGCTCCGGTTCCCGTGCGGGTTCTGGCTCCGGCGCCGCTTCGGCGACGAGCGCTTCCAGCTCGGGCTCCGGTTCCCGTACGGGCTCCGGCGCCGCTTCGGCGACGAGCGGTTCCAGCTCAGGCTCGGGCTGCGGCTCGACCGTCTCAGCCGCGGCCGCCGCGGCAGGCTCGAGGGCGGGCTCATCCGGACCGGGCAGATCGGGCAACGCTTCCGGCTGGACGATCGGTGCTTCCGCCGTCGCGTCATCCGGGACAGTGGGCTGGATGACCTCCGGCTCGGCGACCGCGGTAACTGGCGACCTCTCGACCGCAAGCTCGTCAACCTCTGACCGGCTGCCGATGGCAACGGTCTTGGCCCACTCGCGCGGCGCCTCGGCCGGGATGGGCAGGATCTGGGTCGCCTCCTCCGTGGCGGGTCGGTCTACCGCGGACGTGCCGAGGTACCGTTCGTACCAGCCTGCTATCCGGCGCAGCCTCTCGACCCGGCGGTCGGGACGGCCGTTGCGCGACAGGTCATGCGATTCCTCCGGGAAGCGGACGAGCTCGACGGTTTTGCCGAGCAGGCGCATCGCGCCGAAGAGCTCCTCCGACTGCGACATCGCGCACCTGAGATCCATCTCGCCGGCGGTGAGCAACAGCGGGGTCTGCATGTTCTGGACGTACCGGATCGGCGAACGGCGCCACAGCTCATCGAGGTTCGGCCAGGGCGGCGGACCTAGCTGGAGGACCCCCCACAGTACGATGTCGTGCTGCGGGTACTCGCTGACCAGGTTGGAGATCGACCGCATGGAGACCGCTGCCGAGAACCGGTTGGTCTGGCCGATGATCCAGTTCGTCATGTAGCCGCCGTAGGAGCCGCCCCCGACGCCGAGCCTGTTCGCGTCGATGTACCCGGTGCGCTCGATGATCTGGTCGAGCGACGCCATGAGGTCGAGGTAATCCTTGCCCGCCCAGTCCCGCACCACGTCGCGGCGGAAACGCTCGCCATAGCCGTCGGAACCTCGCGGGTTCATGTAGAAGACGACGAAGCCCATCCCGGCGAGGATCTGGAGCTCGTGGAAGAACGACCATCCGTACTGGGCGTGCGGGCCGCCGTGGATCTCCATCACCGTTGGGTACAACCGGCTCGGATCGAAGCCCGGCGGCTTGAGGACCCAACCCTCGAGCTTCCACCCGTCCGGAGCGGTCAAGTACTCCTGCTCCGGCAGCGCGACGTAGCGCTCGTGCAGCCACGGGTTCAGGTCGGTGACACGCGCCTCCGCGCCTTGCGTGAGCATGTAGAGCTCGCCGGGGTTGGTGGGGTCTGAGGCGCAAAAGACAAGGACGCCGTTGGCGACGTCGAAGTCATAGATCCGGCGCCGCCCGCCGGCCTCTTCGCGAAGGTTGCCATCGAGATCGACCGAGTGGATCGACGTCACGCCCGATCCGCTCGCCGGGAAGTAGATGCGGTCGCCTTTTGCCGACCAGGTGATCCTGGTCGCATGGCCCGCGCGCATGTCGTTGATGACGCTGTCGTTGACCGCCTGGTCGAAGTCAGCCGTCAGGCAGCGCGGTCCTCCGCCGGCGATCGGCACGACCCACATGCGTTCCAGCAGGCCGACATCCAGGCCGTTCGGCGCGATGAATGCGATCATGTCGCCCTTGGGCGACCAGATCGGCGAGCTCAGGTAAAAGCCGCCGCCGAGCCGGACCAGATTCGTCTCCAGGTCGACGAGGTACAGGTGCAGCTCGCGCTGCAGGTCGGAGCCCGGCTCCGCGTTGCCGGCGACCACCAGGCGCGAGCTGTCGGGCGACCAGTCGAAATCGCTGACGTCCCACGCCCCGTCGGTCAGCTGCTTCACGTCTGGGCCCGTCGCGGACGCTACGAACAGGTGGTGCATCCGGCCGTCGACGTAACCGCGTCCGTCGTGCTTGTAATCGAGCCGGCGCACGACGCGCGCGACGGGCGCCCGACGAAGCTGGTCGCGGCTCTCGGGCGGTCGCGGGTCGTCAACCACGGCGTCCGGGTCGGCCAGCACCGACCCCAGAAACGCGATTCGCTTGCCGTCGGGTGACCATCGCGGCATACCGACACCGTCCGGCACAGAGCTGAGCTGCTGAGCGGCACCGCCTGTGGTGACGTCGAGCACAAAGAGCTGGTCTGCAGCACCGACCCGGCTGACGAAGGCGAGGCTCCGGCCATCGGGCGACCATTCCGGAGAGTGATCGCGCAGCACTCCCGCGGTCGGTTCAACGGGCTCAGGATCGAGCAGTCGGCGCACGACGATCCGGCTCCGGCTCTGCCTTGCGCCGGCGTCAGCCCAACCGACCTGGTACGCGACCCGCTCGCCGTCGGGGCTCAGGCGGACGTGGTCGATCCAGCGAAAACGGTATAGGTCCTCGGGAGTGATCGGGGCCGGCATCCGACTCGTGGATGCTACCAGCCGCCGACGAATCCATACATCGTGCGCGTAGCTTTCGGTGGTACAACCTCACGCGTGACACGTAAAGCGGCGGCGCTGAGCGGCTTCGGGTGGGGCTGCGTCGGGGGCGCGGCGCTCGTCGCGTTGATGTATTGGAGCGGCGCCATCATCGGGTTGCGGCCGCTGCCCCAGCTGCTCAACGAACCAATCCTCTCTTTGATGCCGGGCTTTGTCTTCGGATTCCTGATCGACACCCTCCAGCACGCGGGCAAGGTGGTCGAGGAGGTAGGCCTGATCGTCGCCATGGTCGCCGCTCTCGGAGCGCTTGGCGCCGCGTCGGCTGTGGCGAATCTGCGCTGGACTTCGACCTGGGTGCCGTTTGCGTTCGCCGGCCTGGCCTGGATGGTCGTGGTGGTGATCCTCTTGCCGGTCGCCGGCGCCGGCACGCTCGGCCTGAACGACGGTCCGGCCACTCCTGTGACCTGGGCCGCGCTCTTCGCGATCTACGCGGTGGTCCTGCAGTTCGGCGGGACAGGTCCGTCTGAGGTAGACCTGGGCCGGCGCCGCCTGCTTGCCGCCGTCCCAGTCGGCATCGCCGCCGCCAGCGTCGGTGGCGTGGCCCTCCGCCTTTTCCCTGACTGGTACCAGGCCATCTTCAACCCGCCCGGATCAGGGCTGCGGGGGATCTCGCCAGAGATAACCCCGGTCGGCAACTTCTATGTCGTGTCCAAGAACTTCGTCGACCCCAGCGTCGACGGCCAGGGCTGGCGGTTGCGTGTCGGGGGCCTTGCCGACAAGCCCCTCAGCCTCTCGCTTGCGGACCTCCGCGCGCTTCCCGCGACGCAGGAGTACGTGACCCTCGAGTGCATCAGCAACAACGTCGGCGGCGACCAGATCAGCACGGGCGACTTCAAGGGAGTGGCCCTGCGCGACCTGGTCGCGATGGCCGGCCCGCAGGCACAGGCGAGCTGGGTCGCCTTCAAGGCGCGAGACGGCTACACGGAGAGCATCCCGCTCAGCCTCGTCAATGACGCTCCGGAAGTCATGGTGGTCTACGAGCTCGACGGCGCGCCACTGCCCATGAACCATGGATTCCCAGCCCGCATGCTGATCCCGGGCCACTACGGCATGAAGGGCCCGAAGTGGCTCGACAGCATCGACCTCGTGACCCAGGAGGCGCGCGGCTACTGGGAGCAGCAGGGCTGGGACCACAACGCGGTCGTCAAGACGACCTCGCGATTCGACGTTCCGCTGGACGGCGAGATCATCAAGGTCGGCGCGATCCAGGTGGCGGGCGTCGCTTTCGCGGGCCTTCGAGGCATCAGCAAGGTCGAGTACTCGACCGACGGCGGCTCCCGATGGAGCGCGGCCGCCTTCGACCCGCCGCTGTCAAAGCTGACGTGGGTGATCTGGCGCGCCACCTGGACGCCCACCTCACACGGCGCCTATACCCTCAAGGTGCGCGCCACAGACGGGTCGGGCTCGCTCCAGGACGCTAGCAACGCGGCGAGCTATCCCAGCGGGTCCAGCGGTTATCACACGATCCATGTCGACGTCTCCGGTTGATCGGAGGCCCCCACCCGGCGGCCCCATCCCCGACCTTCGGTCGGTACTTCCCCATGAATGGGGAAGAGTTCCCGACCTCCCCAGCGAGTGGGGAGGTGAAAAAAACTACCTGCTCCGGGCCAGTAACTCCTGAACGATCTCTCTGTCGTGCGTGAGGGAGACGAAATGACCCTCGTCGTGCCAGACGTGGAGGGCGACCTTCCGTAGCTGCGCCACCACGCGCCGCGCGGCGGAGAGTGGCGCGTTCTTGTCGTCGTCGCCGTGCCACCACGTGACCGATGTCCTGACCTCGGCAGGATCGAAATCCCAGCTCCCATGCATGGCGTATGACTCGTCCGTCCAACCTTCGGCGCCCTGCCGCAGCGTCTCAGCGAGGTTCTCGCGTGACATGCGTTGCCAGACCGGGTCGGACATGATCGCCCGATCGGTCGGTGGTGCGTCGCTGAGCACGCCCTGCATGCCCTCGTCGCCGAGCAGCCGAGCCCGAACCTCGGTCAGGAAGCCGTGGAGCGGCTCCCAGCCTTCCTCGGCCAGGGCGTAGCCCCGCGCGTTCACGCCGACCAGCTGCGCCACCTCTTCCTCGATGAGCGGCGTGCCACCCACCACCACCGTCACAGCCGAGACCTTGTCGGGATACCTCGACGCAAGTGCGAGTACGTGGGGGCCTCCGCCGCTCGTGCCCATGGCGGGCAATCGCTCCAGACCGTGGTGCTCGAGCAGCGCGGCGTAGTCGTCCGCGATGTCGACGATGCCTCGGCCCGGCTTGCGCGTGGAGTGGCCGTAGCCCGGCCGGTCCGCCATCAGGTAGCGCACCCCGAGGTCGGCCTGCACGCTCTTGTCGGGATTCCGCTGCAAGCGCGACGACGGCGTGCCCTGGATCCGCAGCAGCGGAGTGCCGTCGGGATTGCCCCACCATCGCCAGGCCAACTCGCGCCCGTCGCGCAACGTGAGCACGCCATCTTCGTACGCGACTCCGTCGTCGGTGTGCTGGAGGGTGTTTTTCATTTCATCGCCCACAGCGCTTTGAACGTATCCCAGCCCATGCGGAACATGCCCTCCTTGCGCAGCATCCTGAAGATGTTGCGTTGCTTGTCCCACTTCGACGTCCCGTCGACGCGAAAGAACTCGTCCATCGAACGGTCCAGGACGGATGGGTACTTCGTCAGCATCTGAGGGTTGTGCTCGAGGAGGGGCACCGCCTTGTCGTACTTCTTCATATCGGCCATGATCCAGGAGTGGTCGAGCCTGCCCCGGTACTCGGCCAGCCTTCGTTCTGAGTAGTCGCCCGCCTCCTTCGCGTGAACGACGGTTTCGCCCGCGAGCCGGCCCGACTCCATCGCCAGGTTCGATCCCTCGCGATGCACAGGGTTGGACAGCATCGCCGCGTCGCCGCAGACCAGGTAGCCCTCTCCAGCCACGCGCGGGATCCCACGGTAGCCGCCCTCCGGGATCAGGTGGGCCAGGTACTCCACGGTCTCGGCGCCACGCAGCAGCGGCTTGACCGCGGGATGCTGCTTGAAATGCTCGAGCAGGTCGTTGGGCGTGCGCAACGTCTTGTTGAACTCGCTCAGCAGCGCGCCGCCTCCCACCGAAAGGGTGTCGCGGTTGGTGTAGATGAACATGAAGCCCGACATCCCCATCGTGGAGTCGCCGAAGCACTCGATGGTGCAGCCCTCGCCGGACTCGCAGTTGAAGCGCTCCTCGATCAGGCCGGGATCGAGCTGCATGATCTCCTTGACCGCCATCGCGACTTCGTTGTCTCGCAGCTTGCGGCGGAGCGGCTTGCCGTTGATCACGGTCTTCTCGAGCAATCCGGTGCCCAGGCCGATGCCTTCGCAGACGATCGTGACGTCGCCGTAGACATCGTCACCTCGCCCGGTGCCGGCGCCGATGACGCGTCCGTTCTTGACGATGAGGCGATCCACGACGGTTTCCGGGACGACCATCGCGCCGGCCTTCTCGGCCTGCTCCGCAAACCAGGCGTCGAACTTCGCGCGCAGCACCGAATAGGAGTGCGGATGCGCTCGGTTGCGTAGGTTTTTGTAGTCGAGGCCGATCGCAGCGTCGGGAGTCATCATCCACCGCCGCTCCTCGATGATCGGGCGCTCCAGCGGTGCCTGCTTCCACGCGTCGCCTACGATCTCCTCGAGGTAGTGGTTGTAGAGGATGCCGCCCATGACGTTCTTGGACCCTGGCTTCGCGCCGCGTTCGAGCAAGGCGACCTGTAAGCCCGCTTTCGCCATCGTGATCGCGGCCGCGGTGCCCGCCGGACCGGCGCCTATGACGACCGCATCGAATTTCTCGTCATCAGCCATCCACCCAAATTGAAGCTCATTGGGCTGACGGGCGGCGCCGGGTCGGGCAAGTCGACAGTGGCAGACATGTTTCGCGAGCTGGGCGCGACGGTGATCGATGCGGACCAGGCGACGCACGCCGTGTACGCGCCGGAAAGTTTGGGGTTTGATCTCGTCGAGCACGAATTCGGTTCGGATTACGTCCGCAACGGCCGGATCGACCGCGCCCGCCTGGGCGAGCTCGTCTTTCACGACGCGGACGCCCGGCGGCGTTTGAACGCGATCGTGCATCCGCTCGTGCGCGAATGGATGGCCGCCCGCACAGCCGAGGCCCTGATGCATGGGGCGAATGTCGTGGTGCAGGACGTGCCCCTTCTGTTCGAAAACGGACTCGAGGATCTTTACTCAGCGGTCGTCCTGGTCTATGTCCCTGAGCCGGTTCAAGTGCAGCGACTGATCGAGGGACGCGGTTTGAGCGAAGAAAGGGCGCGCGCGATCATCGGCTCGCAGATGCCCATCGACGACAAGCGAGCTCGCGCAAGACAAATCATCGACAACAGCGGAAGCCGCGAGGTCACGCGCGAGCAGGTGGAGAGACTGTGGGCGGAGCTGGTCGCGGCTAGATGACGCCCTCCTGGCGCAATTCCTCGATACGTTTCGGGTCGAGGCCGGCCGCCGCGTAGACCTCTTCGTTGTGCTCGCCGAGGCGGGGTGGTTCGCGCCGGCGCCAGTCATCAGCCATGACAACAGCCGGCCTGATCTCGAGGCCTGACGCCTGGCCCAAGAACAGCTGCCTGGCGGCGATCTGCGGGTGGTGCCGGACTTCGTCGATCTCCAGCACGGGCTCGCAGCATGCATCGAGCGGCGCCAGCCTTTCCTGCCACTCGCGTCGCGTTTGCGAGGCGAAGATCTCCTCGACCGCTGTCTGCGTTGCGGGATCTTCTGAGTACTGCAGCTCGACGAGGTCGGGCCTTTCCAGCGCGTTGCACAGCGCGCTCCAGAATTTCGGCTCGAGCGCAGCCACGCTGAAATAGCCGCCGTTCTTGCACGCGTAAACGCGGTAGCACGCGTACCGGCCGGCCAGCCGTTGGTCGCCGCGCAAGACACTCTCGCCGGCGTCACGCGCCGCGAAAGCCATCGCCAGCCACGTCACGGCACCGTCGGTCATCGACGCGTCGATCCATCGTCCCTCGCCCCCCCGCTGCACTCCCATGAGCGCGCCGAGGATTGCCACCGCCGGCTGGAGCCCGCCGCCCCCGATGTCGGCGACCTGGACCGCGAGCGGAATCGGAGGGCCTTCGCCTTCCCCGTTGAGGCCGAGCCCGCCCGCGGTCGCCATGTAGTTCAGGTCGTGTCCCGCGCGTGATGCGAACGGTCCGTCCTGGCCGTAGCCCGTGATCGAGCACATGATCACGCGCGGATTTCTCGCGTGGAGCACTTCCCACCCGACGCCCAGCCGCTCCATGACGCCGGGGCGGTTGCCCTCGACGAGAACGTCGGCTCCCTCGGCCAGGCGCAGCAACAGCTCTCGCCCCGCATCCGTCCTCAGATTCAAGGTGACGCTGCGCTTGTTGCGGTTGATGGCGTTGAAAAGGGCGCTCTGGCCATCGACCAGCGGGGGCGTCCACCGCATGTAGTCACCGGTCTCGGGCTCCTCCACCTTGATCACATCGGCGCCCATGTCGGCGAGGAGCAGCGTGCAATACGCGCCAGGCAGCAAACGGGTGAGGTCCAGGACGCGGATTCCGGTCAGCGGCATGGCGAGCTCATTCTGGGCTGGGTTCATACGTTGGTAGGAGACTTTCGGTGGGCAGCCATGCGTTAATACGACATGGAAGAGGCCCGACCCAGCATGCGTCCCAGCAAACACCATCTCGGCGAGATGTCGATCAAGGTCCCGGCGCCGTTCGCCGGGCTCTCAGATCTTGGCTTCACGGCCCAGTACCGCGCGCAGCAGTTCAACGAGCCCCTGCGCGACGTGCCGCTCCTTTTCGAAGGGCCGGAACCGCCGATGCGCAGGCTCGCCGAAATCCTCCAGACCTTGAGCGGGGCGAAGGCGTCGACGTACACCTGGACCGACCCGGTCATGTTGAGCGACGAGGTCGTGCTCCTTGCCTTCCGTGACCGCAGCGTGGACGGCCAAACTCTCTCCGACGGCGCGCGCATCGCGGACTACGTGCTCAACCTGGTGCAGCCGGTGGTGTTCACGTTTCTCCACGACTGCGCGGCGATCGCCCACCTCCGGCTGTCGGACGTGATCGAGATGCGGGTAAGCGCGGAGCACAAGTCGATCGCCGAATTCGTGCTTCCGCTGGAAGACATCGTCCGGCCGAACGGCGAACGATTGCTGTGGGGTTTGGCCTCCTAGGGCTGTCTACTGAGCCGGTGAGGCGCTCGGCGATGGCGAGTGCGACGCCGAGGGGGACGGACTTGGGCTGTGCACGGCGCTCGCGCGAGCGCTGCTCGAAGTGTTCAGATTCGGGAGGGTGACCGGACCTGGGCCCTGGTTGGCGAAATAGAGCGCTAAAGGGACGACGATCATGCCGGCGATCACGGTGAGCACAAAGGTGACCGCCCCCCACTCCCGACGCAGCACAGCCCAGTTCACGAGTCGGAAAGTTTACGGGTCGTAGGGGGAACCCTGCCGGGTTCCCCCTACGCCGCGGCGCTCAACGGCGCGTAGTGGTGGTTGCTGAACACACAAAATCGTTCGCGCCGGATTCGCGCCGCTAACCCCTTCCGGAGAAGAAGAGTCTCTTGGCGACGAAGGGACGCCTGGCGGCGCAAGGGGAATGCGGGTCGCGGCTGGAGCAAGTCCAGCCGCCAAAGTCACGAGCGGGTCGCAGGGGGTTTCACGCGAGCGCCGGCAACGGCGGCATCAAGGTGATGGCCAATACCGCGAGTGCCGGCGGCCGCGGGAAAGCGACGACTAATAGTCGTCGTCGTCGGACAGGCCTTCCTCTTCCTTCTTCTTGCGCTGGTTCAGGAGTCGGATGAAGTCCTGCGCCCGCGCGAGCGCCTTCCAACGCTCCGGGAAGAAGTCTTGAACCAGGATCTGGCGGTCCGGCTGCTGGTAGACGGTGACGCACCACTTGTTGAGGGTGCGCGAGACTTCGACCTCGAAGTCTTTCTCCGCGGTCTCATACCGAACAACTTTGTCGTCGTCGAATCTTTTTCGTCCTGAAACAGCCATAGGTAAATCACTCGGGCGGGGAT
>DASPYE010000167.1:0-10691 GCA_035636935.1 Candidatus Dormiibacterota bacterium
GCTTCCCGACGTCGTCATCGCCTGCGTGGGCGGGGGCTCCAACGCGATTGGCATTTTCACCGCGTTCCTCGACGACCGAGACGTCGTGCTGATCGGGGTCGAGGCGGCCGGCAAGGGGATCCGGACCGGCGAGCACGCGGCGTCGCTTGTGGGCGGCCGACCGGGCGTGCTGCACGGCTCGTACTCGTATGTCCTCCAGGATGGCGACGGCCAGATCCTGCCGACGCACTCGATCTCGGCCGGCCTCGACTATCCAGGCGTCGGGCCCGAGCACTCCTTCCTGCGCGACATCGAGCGCGTCGAGTACGTCGCCGTCACTGACAGGGAAGCGCTTGCGGCCTTCAAGCTCTGCACGCGCCTCGAGGGCATCATGCCGGCGCTCGAGCCTTCGCACGCGATCCACCACGCGGGCGTCATCGCGCGCGAGCTCGGGCCGGGCGGACGGATCCTCGTCTGCCTCTCGGGCCGCGGAGACAAGGACATGGACAGCGTCGAAATGCCCGCGAAGTCAGAGGCTGCGCCGTGACTTCGCGGGGGCCCCTGGAAAAGGTGGCTGAACGAACGCGGCTCGAGACTGCGCTCAAGTCGAAGGGCGGCGACCTGAAACTGGTCGCCTACATCATGGCCGGGCATCCCTCGGCCAAACGCTCGATCGACGTGGGGAGGAGGCTGGCTGCTTCCGGCATCGCGGCGATCGAGATCGGCATCCCGCACTCGGACCCGCTGGCCGACGGACCTGTGATCCAGCGGGCGGGCCAGGCCGCCCTCCAGCACGGCATGACTGTCGCCGGAGCCATCGAGGTCGCCGCCGGTGTCGCGAAGGACGGCGTGCCCGTCGTGCTGATGACCTACATCAACCCCGTCCTCGCCTACGATCCGCGGAAGTTCGCCGCCGAGGCCTCGCAAGCCGGCGTGGCCGGCGTGATCGTGCCCGACCTGCCGATCGAGGAAGCCGAGCCCGTGTCCGGCTGGCTCCGCTCGGCGTCGCTCGACGCCGTTTTCATGGTCGCTCCGACCACGCAGCCAGACCGCATCGCAACGATCTGCTCCCACTCGAGCGGGTTTGTCTACTGCGTCACCGTGACCGGGATCACCGGGGTGCGCAGGGACCTGCCGCCTGGCATGACCGAGCTGTTCGCCCAGGTCAAGAAGGCGACGTCGCTCCCTGTCGCGGCCGGGTTTGGCATCTCTCGCCAGGAGCACATGAAGGCGCTGCGAGGGCATGTCGACGCCGCCGTCGTGGGCAGCGCCATCGTCGACGAGATCGACAGGGCCGGAGACGGCGTCGCCCTCGTCAGGGAGCTGCTCAAGGCGTGTCGGTAAGGGGAATCAGGGGGGCCACGACGGCGAGCGCGAACACGGGGGAGGCGATCACCGAAGCCACCGAGGAGCTTCTGCGCGAGCTCGTCCGCCTCAACGACCTGGACTCGAGCGAGATCGCGTTCGCCTACTTCACGACGACGCCCGACCTGAACGCGGAGTTCCCGGCTCTCGCCGCCCGCCGGCTCGGCTGGCTCGACGTGCCGCTGCTCTGCGGCCACGACATGAACGTCCAGCAGCCTAATCCCCGGGGGGTCCCGATGTGCATCCGCATCCTCTTGCTGTACAACACACCTCGGCCGCAGACGGCGATGCGTTTCGCCTACCTACGCGGCGCCGAAGCGATCAAGACCGACCTGGATTACATGAGAGGGGCGTTCAAGCCGTGATCATCGTCATGTCGCACGCGGCGACCAAGGCCGAGATCGACGCGGTCGTGGAGCGGGTCGAGGAGATCGGGTTGAAAGCCGAGCTCTCGCGCGGCGAAGAACGCACGCTCGTCGGCGTCATCGGCGGCAACGCGTACGCATATAAGGACGCGTTCTCGCACCTCGGCGGGATCCAGGAGATCATCCCCATCACCAAACCGTTCAAGCTCGCGAGCCGCGAGTTCCGTCGGGCCGACACGGTGGTCGACGTGGGCGGGGTGAAAATCGGAAACGACGAGGTCGTGGTCATGGCCGGACCGTGCTCAGTCGAGGGCGAGGAGATGCTGCTCGAGACAGCGCGGCATGTCGCTTCGCAGGGCGCGCGCATGCTGCGCGGCGGAGCTTTCAAGCCGCGCACCTCGCCGTACTCGTTCCAGGGACTCGGTGAGTCGGCGTTGAAGATGATGGCCGCCGCGCGCGCCGAGACCGGTCTCAAGGTCGTGACGGAGGTCGTCTCGCCGGGCGACGTCGGACTCGTCGCGCAGTACGCCGATGTGCTGCAGCTGGGCACCCGCAACATGCAGAACTACGCGCTCCTCCAGGAAGCGGGCCGATCCGGCAAGCCGGTGCTTCTCAAGCGCGGCATGTCGTCGACCATCGAGGAATGGCTGCTCGCCGCGGAGTACATCCTGTCGCAGGGCAATCGCGACGTGATTCTGTGCGAGCGCGGGATCCGCACGTTCGAGACGGCGACGCGCTTCACGCTCGACCTCAACGCGGTGCCCCTGGTGCGCGAGCTGTCCCATCTTCCGGTCATCGTCGATCCCTCGCAGGCGACCGGCAAGTGGTCGCTCGTCGGCCCAATGTCCCTGGCGGCGATCGCGGCGGGCGCGAACGGGTTGATCATCGAGGTTCACCCGACCCCGAACCAGGCGCTGTCGGATGGCGCGCAGTCGCTGGACTTCGACGCCTTCGACCATCTGATGGCCGACGTGCGGCGGCTCCTCGGCGCGATGCAGAAGCAGCTGGCTTAGACCAGCGTGCCGACCGTCGCTGTGGTCGGGCTCGGCCTGATGGGCTCCTCTTTCGCGCTTGCCCTCAAACGAGCGCGTCCGGACGTGACCGTGGTCGGCAGCGACCGCAACCCGCTCGTCGTCCGCAAAGCGCTCGACCGCGGGATCGTCGCCACCGCGAACACCGACCTGAGCGTGGTCGAGATGGCCGAGGTCGTCGTGATCGGCGCGCCGCTCAACGCGATGCGGGAGCTGTTTGCCCAGCTGGCGGTGAAAGCCGCCGGCAAGCCCATCACCGACATGGCGAGCACCAAGGCGACGGTGATGGAATGGGCCGCCGCAGAAGGGATCGACCTGGTCGGGGGACATCCCATGTGCGGCAAGGAGACATCTGGCATCGACCACGCCCAAGCAGACCTCTTCGAGCACGCTCCCTGGGTGCTCACGCGTGACGATGCGTGGATCAACGAGCTGGTCGAGGCGGTCGGCGCGCATCCGATCGTGATGGACGCCGTGACCCATGACCGGCTCGTCGCGGGTGTGAGCCACGCCGCCTTTCTGCTCTCAGTGGGTTACGTGCTCGCGCTTTCGCGACGCGAGGACTGGCCGCCGGCTTCGCGCCTGGCCGCCGGCGGATTTCGGGACATGAGCCGGCTTGCCGCCGGCGACCCCGACCTGTACGCCGGCGTCGCGCGGACCAACCGCGAGAACCTCCTGGAGCTGCTCGACGCGGTCAACGCCGAGCTGGCGCGGCTTCGCCGCCACCTCGAGGCCGACGACCCGCGGCTGATCGAGCTGTTCGAGGAGGCGCGCGCCGTACGTGAGCGCTGGGCCAAGAGTTGATCGCGACCGTGCGCAGCGCCCGCAAGCTGGAGGGCGCCATCACCATTCCCCGCGACAAGTCCATCTCGCACCGGGCGCTCATCCTCGGCGCGGTCGCGTCGGGCGAGAGCAGGGTGCGCGGTCTGTCGGCGGGCGCCGACGTGCAGTCGACCGCGAGCTGTTTACGCGCGATGGGGGTCGAGATCGATGGCTCGACTGTGCGCGGCCGCGGCATGGATGGACTACGGGCCTCATCCCGGCCGCTCGATTGCGGAAACTCGGGCACCACGATGCGGCTGCTGGCGGGATTGCTGGCGGCGCAGGGATTCTCGAGCGAGCTGATCGGCGACGCGTCGCTGTCCCGCCGCCCGATGGATCGAGTCGTCGATCCCCTGCGGCAGATGGGAGCGGCCGCAGCGTGGCCTCCACTGCGGGTGGGTGCGGGTCAGCGCTTGCACGGCATCGAGTACCACCCGCCCCTGCCCAGCGCGCAGGTCAAGTCGGCCGTCCTGCTGGCGGGGCTTTATGCCGAAGGCAAGACCTCAGTCGTCGAGCCGGTCAAGACCCGCGACCACACCGAGCTGATGCTGGAGGCGATGGGGGCGACCGTCAGTGTCGAAGGACTGACGGTCGAGGTGGAGCGCACCGCAAGCCTGGCTCCGCTCGACATCGATGTGCCCGGCGACTTCAGCGCGGCGGCGTTCTGGCTGGTCGCCGCGGGGATCGTCGGCGAATCGAACGTCACACTCGTTGGCGTCGGCGTCAACCCGACCCGCACAGCGCTCGCGGACCTGCTCACGACGGCGGGCTTTCATCTCGCCAGGTCGAAGGCGCGCTTCGAAGCGCGCGAACCGGTCGCGGACCTGCATGTGCGACCGGCCGGTGACCTTCGCCCGCTGCGCGTCGAAGGTGGGATGGCCGCCGAGATGATCGACGAGCTGCCCGTGCTGGCCGTCGCGGCGACGCAGATCGCGGGCACGAGCGTCATCTCCGGAGCGGGCGAGCTCCGCCTGAAGGAGTCCGACCGCGTGGCCGCCATGGAGGCCGGGCTGAACGCGATGGGCGCCGATGTCGTGGCCCAGGCCGACGGCTGGATCATCAAGGGGCCACGGCGCCTCGAGGGCGCGCGTGTGGATTGCGGCGGCGACCACCGCGTGGCGATGGCGCTTGCGGTCGCGGCCCTCATCGCCGACGGCAAGACCGAGATCGAGGGTGCCGAGTGCGTGGAGATCTCGTATCCGGCGTTCTTCGACCACCTGGAATACCTGGCGTGAAGGTTCGCCGCGAGATCGACATGGAGGTGATCGCGCTCGAGCTGTACGAGCTCGAGGTCACGGCCCCACGCGACGATTTCGAGCTCGAGGTCAAGCGGACCACCCAGGTCGCGCGGTCTCCGCGGGCAGTGTCTCTGCAGCCGGCCCGCGAGCTGTATCGGCGGTTCGGCACCGACCCCACGCGGACGCGTCCATCCTCGGAGGCACTATTGCGCAGGGTCAAGAAGGGTGACCCGCTGCCGCGCATCAACTCGCTGGTCGATGTCGCGAACGCCCTGTCGATGCAGCTCCAGGTTCCGGTCGGGCTCTACGACCTCGACAAGGTGAAGGGCGAGGAGCTCGTGATCCGCCTCGGGCGGAAGGGCGAGAGCTATCAGGGCATCGGCAAGGAACGCGTCAACGTCGACGGGCGGATTTGCGTGGCCGACGCCGAAGGCCCGTGCGGCAATCCGAGCGCCGATTCCGCGCGCACGATGATCACGACGGACACGGAGCGCGCGGCGTGGATCTACTTCTTGCCGGTGAGCGACGAGGACGTCGACCGCACCGCCGAGCTGATCGCCGTTTTCGGGCGCGGACTCATCCGGCTGGTCGAGTCATGAAGGTCGCCGCCGAGCAGGTCCTCTGCGTCAATCGCGAAGACATCTTTCCCGACGGGGCATGGCATGGATTCATCACCGACGAGCTCGAGCGGCCGCAGAAGGTGATCCGCGATGCCCATTTCTTCAAGCCTCGCGCGGAGGTGGAGAACGACCCGAGCTTCCAGCAGATCATCCCGTACGTCGTGTTTCGCCATCGCGACCGGTACCTGCTGACGCACCGGCTGCGCGCATCGTCGGAGCGGCGGCTCCGCAAGCAGTACTCGCTGGGCGTGGGCGGCCACATCAACCCCGGCGACCTGAGCGCGGGCGATCCGATCCTCGACGGCCTCAAGCGCGAGTGGGAGGAGGAGGTCATCTATGACGGGCGCTTCGAGGCGCGACTGCTTGGTTTCCTGAACGAGGAGTCGTCACCCGTCTCGAAGGTCCATCTCGGCGTGGTCTTCCTGGTCGACGGCGACAGCCCGAACATCAAGATCCGCGAGACCGACAAGCTTGCCGGCGAGCTCCTGACCCTGGACGAGATGCGTATCTACTTCCTCGAGATGGAGTCGTGGTCGCAGATCGTGTACGAGCGCCTTCGCGCGGATGAACCGTGAGGTATGCGGAGGCCGGCGGCGCGCGCGTCTCGGTCATCGGGCTCGGCACGTGGCAGTTCGGCTCGAGCGAGTGGGGGTACGGGCGGGACTACCACACCAATGTGGCTGGCGACATCGTCCGCCGCGCCCTCGACCTCGGCGTCAACCTGATCGACACGGCCGAGATCTACGGACTCGGCCGCTCCGAGCGGATCATCGCCGGAGCCATCCGCGGCAGGCGGGACTCGGTCTTTCTCGCCACCAAGCTGTTTCCGATCGGCCTCCCATTCATGGCGCGCTGGCGCGCCCGCTCCAGCCTGCGCAGGCTGCGCGTCGACCACGTCGAGCTGTATCAGCTGCACTGGCCGAGCCCGTTGTTCCCGCCGCGGTCGACGATGCCGCGGTTTCGCCGCCTGGTCGATGAGGGCGTGACCCGCCACGCCGGCGTCAGCAACCACGGGCTCGCCGCGTGGCAGGAATGCGAGCGTGCATTCGGAGGACCGATCCTGTCCAACCAGGTGCGGTTCAGCCTGGTGCATCGGGAGCCGGATCGTGAGCTCGTGCCGTGGGCGCAGCGAGAAGGCCGCATCGTCATCGC
This sequence comes from Candidatus Dormiibacterota bacterium, assembly GCA_035636935.1. Classification (GTDB taxonomy): domain Bacteria; phylum Chloroflexota; class Dormibacteria; order Dormibacterales; family Dormibacteraceae; genus 40CM-4-65-16. Next base: position 6,573 of record DASPYE010000167.1, read on the forward strand.
GTACAGCCCGCTGGGGCAGGGACTCCTGTCGGGCAAATACCAGACCCGGCCACCGGCCAATTTTCGGCGGGTTCGCGGCGACTTCACCGCGGAAGGCCGCGCCAGACGGGCGCCGCTGATCGACGCGTTGCGGGAGATCGCCGGCGCGCACGGCGCGACGGCGGCGCAGGTCTCGCTCGCCTGGCTCGTCCGCAAGCCAAACGTGGTCGCGATCCCGGGCGCATCGAGCGTGCGGCAGCTGGAGGAGAACGTGGCCGCGGCCGACCTGAGCCTCAGCGACAGCGATGTTCGCCGACTGGATAGCCTCAGCGCGTGAAGCTCAAGTCTGTCGAGCTGCGACGGATCAAGCTGTCGCTCGTCGCGCCTTTCGAGACTTCGTTCGGGGTCCAGACCGAACGCGACGTCCTGCTGCTCAAAGCGATCACCGACGCCGGCGAGGGATGGGGCGAATGCGTGGCGGGCGAAGAGCCGACCTATTCCTCCGAGTACGTCGAAGGCGCTCAACAAGTGCTGATCCGCCACCTGATCCCGCGGCTCTTAGACCGCGAGATCTCGGCGGCGGACGTGGCGCTGACGCTGCGACCGGTACATGGGCACAACATGGCCAAGGCCGCGCTCGAGATGGCGCTGCTTGACGCCGAGCTGCGGGCGGACGGCAGATCGTTTGCGAAACTTTTCGGAGCCACCCGCACGGACGTGGATTGCGGCGTCTCGGTCGGGATCCACCGCTCGATTCCGGAGCTGCTGCAAACCGTCGGCGGCTACCTCGACGCCGGGTACCGGCGGATCAAGCTGAAGATCAAGCCCGGCTGGGACGTCGAGCCGGTGCGAGCTGTGCGCGAGCGCTTTGCGGACGTGCCGCTGCAGGTGGACGCGAACACCGCCTACTCGCTGGCCGATGCGAAGCACCTGGCCGAGCTGGACCCTTTCGACCTTCTCCTCATCGAGCAGCCTTTGCCGGAGGAGGAGGTGCTCGCCCACGCCAAGCTCGCGCGCACCGTCAAGACGCCGATCTGCCTCGACGAGTCGATCACGTCGGCGCAGGCGGCGGCCGACGCCATCGAGCTCGGCGCGTGCCGGGTGATCAATATCAAGCCTGGCCGGGTGGGCGGCTACCTCGAGGGGCGCAAGATCCACGACCTCTGCGTCGAGCGAGGTGTTCCTGTCTGGATGGGAGGGATGCTGGAAACAGGGATCGGCCGCGCCGGCAACGTGGCCATGGCCGCGATGCCGGGTTTCACGCTGCCTGGAGACACCTCGGCGTCAGATCGGTACTACCGGCGCGACGTCACAGATCCTTTCGTCCTCCACGACGGCAGGCTGAAGGTGCCGACCGGGCCTGGTCTCGGGGTGACGGTAGATCAGGAATACCTGGACTCGATCACGTTCTGGAGCGGGACGCTCGGGCGTACCGGCATGAGCGCCGCCTCGGGCTAGCGTCTACCCCATCAAGTCGGTCATGGCCGCGGCGCCTGCGGCGGAGCCCAGCCGGCGGAGGCCAAACCGACCTTCGATGGTGGCGAGCAGGTTGTAGTGGTTGTAGGCGTGGCTGCTCGCCCGGTGCGGCACGTTCGCTTGGATGACGATGGTGAGGACCGAGTTGATGCTGTCCTCGCCTTCATCCCAGGTCAGGAACAGTACGCCGCCGTCCCTCCAGGCCTTCGTGGCAAGGATGGTCGGCACGGTCTGCGCCAGCCATGCGTCGGCTGTCGCGGTCGAGCAGTCGTGGCCGTCGTGGCACATGTTCGGGGTGATCCAGACAAAGCGCGGAACGTTGCCTGAGATGTCGCGGGAGAACTGAGTGAAGGGCACGACCTGGGAGGGGCACCTGCCGCCGTAGTACGCGAATGGATTGTGCTTGACGGCGTAGAGAGTCGTGTTGCTGAGGCACGCGCCGACTGCCATGCCCTCCATGTAGGCGCGCCATGAGATCCCGGCCGATGTGAGCTGCGCGCCGAGGCCGCCTGCCGGGAGGGCGTGGTACCCGTCGTCCGTGATTCCCCATGTGCTGCCCGAGGTCATGGCGAGGTAGTTGGGCAGGCTCGGGTGACTGACACCCCGGTAATTCGTTGCCAGGCCATATTTCGCCGCCAGCTGCGACGTGTAGCGACCGGCGAGGGCGTCTTTGTAAGAGCGGTTCTCCATCACGATGACGAAGACGTGCGATGGGGTGGGGGCGGGCGCCGCTGTGGGCCTCGTCGTGGGTGCCGTTGTGGGTGCCGTCGTGGGAGTCGGCGAGGAACCTGCCGATGCGTCCGCGGTGGGTGTGGAGCTCGCGCCCGGCTGCACCGCCGCGACCGGGGTCGGGCTGGGATGAGCGGCCGTCCGGGCAGGCCCGCAGGCCGCGACGGCGAGCACAGCTAGCATCGGCAAAGCCATGAGACTCGCATCCGGGCGGTGGGAGATCCACGTGCGGCCGGAACGGGGAGGGCGGATCATCTCCCTTCGCCTCGACGGCGAGGAGCTGCTGGACCAGGGCATCGGAGTCGACCAGCCTACCGCGAAAAGCTTCGTCGAGGGCGGTGCATGGGGCTGGGACGAGATGGTGCCGAACCTGGAGCCGACCGGCGAGCTGCCCGACCACGGCGAGGCGTGGCGGCTGCCGTGGGACGTCCTGGACGAGGGCCTGATGCGGTGTCGGGGCAGGCTGCTGCCCTGGGAGCTGCTGCGGCGCATCGAGCTCGATGACGCGGTCAGGGTTGCGTACAGGTACCGAAATACCGGCACCGAGCCTCAGCTCGCCTACTGGTGCGCGCACCCGCTGTTCAGGTACGAGCCTGGGATGGAGATCGGGGCGGAGGTGCCCGGCACGCTTCGGGAAGGGGCCAGCACCAAGATCTTCCTGCCGGCTGGATCGGTCGACCACATCGTGCTCGGGTGGAGGTCCGGAAAGCGAATCGAGGTGCGCTGGGACGCGACGCTGACGCCCAATGTGGCCATCTGGATGTGCAATGGCGATCTTGGCGGGTATCGCCAGATCGCCGTAGAACCGGCGACCTCCTCCCCCGTGCTCGAGCCCGGCGCGTCGTTCGCCTGGTGGCTTCGAATCACCCCTCTCTAAACTGAGCCCGTGCCCAAGGTGATCGGGCTGCGCTGTCGGGAATGCGGCGCGGAGTACGAGCTTCAGGCGACGCACGTCTGCGAGATGTGCTTCGGACCCCTCGACGCCGTCTACGACGAGGTGTTGCTGCGAAAGATCGTGAAGCGGGATCGCATCGAATCGGGACCCAAGTCGATGTGGCGCTATCGCGACCTGTTGCCCGTCGAGGATTCGGTCGCGGTCGTCACCCTCGGCGAGGGGCTGACCCCGCTGGTGAAGGCGGACCGCCTGGGCGCGGAGCTCGGGCTGCGCAACCTCTACCTGAAGAACGACAGCATGAACCCCACCAACTCCTTCAAGGATCGGGTCGTATCCGTCGCCATCAGCTGGGCGCGGGCGCACGGCTTCGAGACGATCGCGTGCGCCTCCACCGGGAACCTCGCCAACGCGGTGGCCGCGTATGCGGCGCGCGCCGGCCTGGAGTGCTTCGTCTTCATACCCGTCGACCTCGAGCCCGCGAAGGTGGCGAGCATCAGCGTCTTCGACCCGAATGTCGTGGCGGTGCGAGGCAACTACGACGAGGTGAACCGGTTGTGCAGCCAGCTCATCGAATCGACGCCATGGGCTTTCTGCAACATCAACATCCGGCCCTTCTACGCGGAAGGTTCCAAGACGCTCACGTTCGAGACCGCCGAGCAGCTCGGGTGGAAGCTCCCGGACGAGATCATCATTCCGATCGCCAGTGGCTGCCAGTTCGTGCGCCACCGCCAGGCGGCGCAGGAGCTCATCGAGTATGGCCTCGTACGCGGCGACCGCGTGCCTGCATTCACAGGAGCCCAGGCGCTTGGGTGCGCGCCGGTGTACAACGCCTTTCATTCCGATACGCCGGACCGTGTCCTGCCCGTCAAACCGAACACCATCGCGCGGTCGATCGCGATCGGCAACCCGTCGGACGGTGTTTACGTCAATCGCATCGCGCGCGAAACGGGCGGCGTGGTCGAGGCCGTGACGGAAGAAGAGATCGTCGACGCGATCCGGCTGCTCGCGCGGACCGAGGGCATCTTCACAGAGACGGCGGG
>DASPYE010000168.1:0-4510 GCA_035636935.1 Candidatus Dormiibacterota bacterium
GAGGTCAACGCAGGCTTGCAGCTCACGATCAAGGGCGGCCGCCACCCCCTTGTCGAGAGCGGACTGCCCGCCGGCGTTTTCGTCGCCAACGACCTGGACCTCGATCCGGACGGCGCGCAGATCGTCATCCTCACCGGCCCGAACATGGCAGGCAAGTCGACCTACCTGCGTCAGGCGGCCGTTATCGTGCTGCTGGCCCAGTGCGGGAGCTTCGTGCCTGCCGAGCACGCCGTGATCGGTCTGGCGGACCGGGTCTTCACCCGGGTCGGAGCCCATGACGACATCAGCGCGGGCATGTCGACATTCATGGTCGAGATGACCGAAACGGCATACATCCTCAACCACGCCACGCGCTCGTCTTTGGTGATCTTCGACGAGGTGGGGAGGGGGACCTCGACCTACGACGGCGTGTCGATCGCGCAGGCGGTCGTCGAGCACCTGCATGACGCGCCCAAGCTCGGCTGCCGCACCCTGTTCGCGACGCACTACCACGAGCTGACGGCCCTCGCGGAACGGTTGCCGCGGGTCAGAAACCAACGCGTGGAAGTGCTGGAGGAGGGAGACACTGTCCGCTTCCTGCACCGCGTCGTACCCGGCGGCGCCGACCGCTCGTACGGCATCCACGTGGCGGCCGTGGCCGGGTTGCCCTCGGGCGTCATCGCCCGGGCGCGAGATGTGCTCGGCGAGCTCGAGCGCCAGAAACCGCTCGAACCACCCGAAGTCCAGCTCGGCCTGCCGATCGAGATCGGGCCGGACCCGATCCGCAAGGAGCTCGAGGACATCGACCCCGCGGCCCTCAGCCCGCTCGAGGCGCTGCAGAAGCTCTACCAGCTCCGGGCGAGGCTCTCGGATTGATCCAGATGCTTGCGCCTGAGGTCGCGGATGCGATCGCCGCGGGCGAGGTGATCGAACGACCCGCCTCGGTGGTCAAAGAACTGGTCGAGAACGCGCTGGACGCCGGGGCACGTCGAATCAACATCGATGTCCGCGGCGCCGGCAAGACGTCGATTCGAGTCAGCGACGACGGCGCTGGGATTCCCGCCGATGAGCTCACGCTGGCCTTCGTCCGGCACACGACGAGCAAGCTCACCTCGCTCGTCGACCTGGCTGTCATCCAGTCGTTCGGCTTTCGCGGGGAGGCGCTCGCGAGCATAGCCGCGGTCGCCGATGTCGAATGCGCGAGCGGCGGCGCCACGGTGCGTATCCGCGCGGGCGGGGTCGTCGAGCAGGGTGGTGGGCCGCTGCTGCCCGGCGTCTCGATCGAGGTCCGCGATCTCTTCGCGAACGTGCCTGCGCGACTGAAATTCCTCAAGAGTGACGCCACCGAGGTGGCCGCCATCAAGGAGATCGTCGGCGCGTTCGCGCTGCTGCATCCATATGTCCGGTTTCACCTGACCATCGACAGCAGGGCGGCGGTGAGCACAAACGGCGACGCCGACCAGCGACGTGCCATTGCTGCGATCTACGGCCAGCAGGTCGCAGCCGAGATGCTGGCGATGGTCGGCTTGCCGCTGGTGAGCGGCATGGTCAGCCAGCCGCGCCTCAGCCGGGGAAGCCGCGATGCACTCGTGCTGGCGGTGAATGGCCGGCCGATCAGCGCTCGGTCGCTCGTCTACGCGCTCGAGGAGTGCTACCAGGGTCGCCTGGAACGCGGCCGGCATCCCATCGCGGTGCTTGACATCGGCATCGACCCCGAGCTCGTGGACGTGAATGTGCATCCGGCCAAAAAAGAAGTCCGCTTTCGCGACGAGGGCGCGGTCTTCGCGGCGCTCCAGCGAGCTGTGCGGTCGGCTCTCGACGGGAGCGATCCGTTTCGCTATCGGCCCGCGGAAAGCGTGTCCAGCGCAGACGTCGCTCTTCCCGGCCCGCAGCTGACGTTGCATGACGCCCCGGCTGCGGTGGCTGCAGCCGAGACCAACGGACATTCGGCGACGGCCGTGCTGCGGGCGATCGGTCAGGCGGGCCCTGGGTACCTGGTCGCCGAAGGTCCGCACGGCCTGGTTCTTGTGGACCAGCACGCGGCGCACGAACGGGTTCTCTACAACCGTTTGCTCGAGAGATTGCGCAACGGCCGGGGGGCGAGCCAACCCTTGCTCATCCCGCAGGCCGTGGACGTCGATCCGAGCCTGATCGGCGCGGCAGCCGACCACCGCGTCGAGCTCGCCAACCTTGGTCTGGAGTACGAGGAGTTCGGACCGCGCAGCCTGCGGATCACCGCGGTTCCTGTCGAGCTCCCGCCCGGTCGCGCGACGGCGGCGATCCAGGAAACGCTGGCGGCGCTCGCGGAGAACCGCGGCGATGGGGCGATCGAGAAAGCAGCCGCGGCGATCGCATGCCATTCCGCGGTCAAGTTCGGGGACGTGCTCGATGTGGCCGAGCAGCGCCGCCTCCTGGTCGACCTCGAGGCCGCCGAAGAGTCGATCACGTGTCCCCACGGCCGCCCAACGCGGCTTCTGGTCGAGTGGCAGGAGCTCACCCGCCACTTCCGAAGAAACTACTGACTGCCCCACCCCTCAACCCTCCGCATTCATGGAGAGGGGACGTGCGGCCATGACACAGGTTCCCGTCGTCGTCGGGCCGACAGGAATCGGCAAGTCGCAGCTTGCTTTCGAGCTTGCCGTCCAGCTCGGCGGCGAGATCGTGGTCGCCGACTCGCGGCAGGTGTACCAGCGCCTCGACATCGCCACCAACAAGCCCAGTGACGAGCATCGGCGACAGGTTCGCTACCACATGATCGACTTCGTCGATCCCGCGACCAACTTCAACGCGGCGCATTACGTGGAAGGCGCAAGAGGCGCGATCGACGACATCGCGTCACGCGGCATGACGCCGATCGTGGAGGGCGGGACGATGCTCTATGTCGACGCGCTGTGCGACGGATTCAGCCTGACCGGGATTCCGCCCAATCCTTCATTACGGGCCGAGCTCGAGGCGCTTGATGTCGCGCGCCTCCGGGCGAGGCTCCTGGCGATGGACCCGGACCCCGGGGTGGACCTCGACAATCCGGTGCGCATGATCCGCGCCATCGAGATCGTGGATGCTGCCGGACCCCCCTTGCGACGCTTGCGCACGCGAACACCACCCACGTGGCAACCGCTGCGGATCGGGCTGACGGCGGGTCTGGCGACGATCGATCGCCGCCTCGACGAGCGGAGCCACCTGCAGGTGGAACGAGGGCTCGTGGCGGAGACGCAGGCCGCGCTCGACGCAGGCGTCCCACCCACGGCCCCAGTGTTGACCGGCATCGGCTACGCCGAAGCGCTCGCCCACATCCGCGGTGAGCTGACTCTCGAAGAGCTTCCGCTGGCGATGGCGCGCTCGAATCGGCGATATGCGCGCAGGCAGCTGCGTTGGTGGCGACGGGATTCGCGCGTTCTGTGGTTTGAGATCGAGCCCGATCCACTGCCGGGTATCCTCAAGCACGTGAGGAAGGCAGCTTGAGCAAGACCGTGGCCGGAGCGAAACGGCTCGGCCGGATTCCGCCCTATCTCTTCGCGGAGATCGACCGCAAGGTGCAGGCGAAGAAGCGCGCCGGGATCGATGTGATCTCGCTCGGCATTGGCGATCCTGACCTGCCGACGCCGGGTCGCATCGTCAGCGTGCTCCAGGAGACGGCTTCCGATCCGTCGAATCATCGCTACCCGTCGTACTTCGGGCTTGCCGAGCTGCGCGAAGCGATCGCGCGCTGGTACAGCGAGCGCTCAGGTGTCGAGCTCGACCCGCATACCGAGATCCTGCCCACGCTCGGCTCCAAGGACGGCATCAGCCACGTCCCGCTCGCTCTCGTCGACCCAGGCGACGTGGTACTGGCGCCAGATCCCGGGTACACCGTGTACGTCACCGGCGCGATCATGGCCGGCGCCGATCCGTACACGATGCCGCTCACCGCGGCCAACCACTGGTTGCCCGACCTCGACGCGATTCCCCTTGAAGTCGCGCAACGCGCTCGGCTCATGTGGCTCAACTATCCGAACAACCCCACCGCGGCGACTGCGGACCGTGACTTCCTGGCGCGAGCGGTCGACTTCTGTCGCCGCCATGACATCGTGCTGTGCCACGACGCGCCGTATTCCGAGATCGCCTTCGACGGCTATCGACCGCTCACGCTTTTCGAGGTTCCTGGCGCGAAAGAAGTAGGCCTCGAATTTCACTCCCTGTCGAAGACGTACAACATGACCGGCTGGCGAATCGGCTGGGTCTGCGGCCGCGCGGACCTCGTGAACCTGATCGGCCAGCTGAAGACGAACATCGACTCGGGCATATTCCAGGCTGTCCAGTGGGCAGGCATTGAGGCGATGAACGGTGGGGAGGAGGAGACGCGGGCAGCCTGCGCTGTCTATGCGCGCCGCCATCGCGTCGTGGCGGACACCCTGAACAGCCTCGGCTGGAAGATCAAGCCGCCGCGCGCGACCTTTTATGTGTGGGCGGCGGTGCCCGACGGGTATGACTCGATTGGTTTTGCGTCGCACGTGCTCGATGAGGTCGGCGTGAACATCACACCCGGTGTCGG
>DASPYE010000169.1:0-10580 GCA_035636935.1 Candidatus Dormiibacterota bacterium
GGGATCTGCGTCGAGCTCCATAGCGTGATCTGTTCCCCGACACAGGTGGCGAGGACTCCGCGCGTCTCCATGGGGGACGCCGCGATGCGCTGGCTGCGCACGCGCAGAGATAGCGTGTGGGGACTCTTCGCGAAAGCCGCGTCGGCGTCGCCGACACGGATCCGATAACGGGCCTGCACGTTGTCGGGGACGTTCTCGTACACGATCGGCGCGCCCGGCTGCCTGGCGACCTCGGGATCGACCACGGCGGGAAGATTCTCGTAGTCGACGAGCACCAGGTCCGCCCCGTCCTCCGCGAGGTAGCGCGTCTCGGCGACGACCGCTGCGACGGCCTGACCGACGTGGCGCACCTCCCCGTCGGCCAGAATCTCGATCGTCGCCGGCAGGATCTGCGGGTCGGCGGCCTCAAGGCCCGGAGGTGGCGCCTCCTGGTCGAGGACCAGCGGTCTGACGTGATCCCGGATGTCAGGCCCGGTAAAAATGGCGACCACTCCGTCGAGCGCGAGCGCGGCCGAGGTGTCGATCCGCGTGATCCGGGCGTGGGCTGACGGACTTCGCACGAATGCGACCTCGAGCGTGCCCGGTAGGTTCATGTCCGGGACGTACATCCCGGTGCCCGTGACGAGCGGCGCGTCCTCCTTGCGCGGCACGCTGCGCCCCACCCAAGGGTCAGATCGCGCGTGCGCGCTCACCGGCGAGAGCCCTCCTCCGCCATGATCTCGGCCGCACGTTGCACGGCCGCGAAGATCTTGATGTACCCGGTGCAGCGGCAGATGTTGCCGCTCAGGTCCTTGCGCATCGCGTCCTTGTTGGGCGTGGGGTTATCGCGAAGGTACTCGTACGCAGAGACGATGAAGCCGGGCGTACAGAACCCGCACTGCAAGCCGTGCATCTCGCTGAAGGCGCGCATCAGCGCGTGAGGTTTGTCCGGCGTGCCCAAGCCCTCGATCGTCGTCACCTCGTGTCCGTTTGCCTGCTCGGCGAAAAGCAGGCACGAGCGCGCCGACTTGCCATCGAAGAGCACGGTGCATGCACCGCACACGCCGTGCTCGCAGCCAAGGTGCGTGCCGGTGAGCCCCAGCGGTCCGCGCAGGAAATCGGCGAGGGTCATGCGCGGCTCGCACCGGCCCGTGCGAGGCTGGCCGTTCACGACCGTCGCCACGTCCGCCATCTTCACGACTCCGTGCGTCCCGCCCTGGCCGCCGCCAGGGAAAGCGCGCGCCGGACCAGGGTCTGCGCGAGCTGGCGCCGGTAGGCCGCCGGCGCGTGGATATCGTCGCTCGGCTGCAGGTCCGCGGCGGCGGCCGCCGCCGCCGCGGCGCATGCCTCTTCCGTCGGTACACGACCGGCAAGGACCGACTCGGCGTGTTCGAGTCGGGACGGCACCGCCTCGATCCCCGCGATCGCCACGCGCGCCTCGCGCACGGCACCGTCGGGCGCGAGGTCGACGACGGCCGCAGCGGCGCCGAGCGCGAAATCGCCGTGGCGGCGCGCCACCTCCACGAACGCGGAGCCCGAACCCGGTGGCGGCCACGCAAATCGAATCTCTGTCAACAGCTCACTCTCCTGCACGGCGGTGGTGAAAGCGCCCCGGAACAGGTCACGGGACGCGACCTGACGCGCCCCTCCGTGACCCTGGATTTGGGCCACAGCGTCGAGCAGCATCGCGAACAGCGGCCATTCGGCGGCCGGGTCGGCGTGGACGATACTTCCGACGACGGTGCCCCGGTTCCGAATGGCGATGTGACCGATCAGCGGCACCGCCTCGCCGATCGCCTGGCAGCGGACACCGACCTCGGCATCGAGCTCGACGTCGCGATGCCGGCACAGCGCGCCGACGACCAGGACGTCGCGCTCGATCCGGTGATAGGCGAGCTCGGGAATGCCGTTGAGGTCCACGATGGCCGCAGGCCTGGCCAGCCGCATGCTGAGCATCGGCACCAGGCTCTGGCCACCCGCCAGCGGTCGCCCTTGCTCGCCGAGATCGGCCATGAGCCCAAGCGCCTCGTCAAGGGACCGCGGCGCGTGGTACTCGAACGGGGCCGGCTTCATCGCGTCATCCCGGCGGCTGGAAGCTTCGTGACCGGCGGCGTCCGGTCGGCGCGACGGAGCCTCGCCGCCAGCACGGGCGAGGCGCCGAAGGCCCAGATGACGCCGGCCCGAGCCGGGCTCAACGCATTGGGCCAGTGCTTGGTCATCCGGTCGTAATAACCCGCCCATCTCTGTGTCGCGTCGGTGGTCGGCCGTACGGCCCGCTCCCACGCGGTCAACGCGTCGGGAACGGACTCGATCTCGTCCAGGTAGGTGGCAAGCGAGCGCGCGTTGGACATCGCGAGGTTGCTGCCCTGGCCCAGCGTCGGCGGGAGCGCGTGGGCCGCGTCACCCAGCAGAGCGGCCCGTCCCGACGACCAGGAGCGCGACCGCACCCGGCTGTAGTAGGCCTTGTATGGCTCCGAACGGTGCAGGAGCTCGAAGACCGACCGGAGCCTGGGGAAGTGCTCCGACCAGGACGCGACGTCGATGGGCGTGACGGAACCCGCCTCGTCCGCCTCTGGGCATGCCATATACACGTACGTGTTGTCCGGCCCGCACGCGGCGAGCGCCACCCGCCGGCGGCGCGACCAGTGCTCGGTCGAAGCCGCCTCAGGCGTCAGCGCTCGGCCCTGGAGGAGGAACCGGATCGAGGTCGTGGGCAATCTTTGCTCGAGCATCGTCAGCCCAAGCGAGTTGCGAACCGCCGAACGATGCCCGTCGGCGCCAATCACAAGGTCGGCCTGCCACTCGCGCCCGGAGAGGTCGACGAGGCGGCCGTCTGGCGAGCCCGCTTCGATCGTCGAGCCGGTGAGGATCTCGGCCCTCGCGCGCCGTGCGGCCGCGTGCAGGACCTCGACGAGCGCCTGCCGCGGGAAGCTCCAGCGGCGCGTCACTGGTGACTCGAGTATCCGTGTCTGCATCGCCCGCCCGCGCCAGTCGACCATGCGATCGCGCATCAGCCGCGTGCCCCGCGGCGCGAGCTCGTCCATCAGGCCGGTCTCCTCGAGGACAAGCAGGCCATTGTTGTGCAGGAAGATCCCAGCGCCGATCTCACGGATGACATCAGCCCTCTCGTGAACCCTCACACTCCAGCCGGCCCGCGCCAGCAGCGTCGCGGCGATCAGGCCCGCGGTTCCAGCGCCGGCGATCTCGGCGTGGCGCTGCTTCCTCATGCCACTTCCCCTGCAGATCCCGTGATCGTTGAAATTATCGCGGGCGCGGGCCGGGCATGTTCGAACCGCTCAGTAGGCGTCTATTTCGTGCTCGCGGTTGTTGAGGTGCGGCGCAAGGCGGACTCGCGATTCCCTTATCCGGCAGGCCGGCCGGCTCTTCCGCAGGTCATGTCCCACGCGGCCGCTCCACGTCGCTGCGCAGAGCTACAAAGACTGTCGCCGACCGGGGCCGGTCGCCCTAGAGACTCAACGATTTGATGTGGAGGACCTAGGTCGCATGATCCAAATCGATGCCGCGCCGGGTAATCGGAACTCTTCGCGCTGAATCGTCTCAATGTCAGCGGTCGTAAAAGGCGTCTTGGCAGAGGGTCCTCAGGCCTCGGTTGGGATCAGCGCGATGGTGCCACGCGCCTGGGCCACATCCACTCCCTCTTGCTCCACGGTGGCTTCGCAGAAGACCAGGTGCTCCACCCGATGCGTGACGTGGGCCCTGGCCGCGATTCTTCCTGGTCGAGCCGCGCGGAAGAAGTCGACGGTCAGATCGACGGTGGTGGCCCCTTCGCCCTCTCCCATTGTCGCGGCCGCCGCGCACGCCATCGCGCAGTCGGCGATCGTGACGACAGTCCCTCGATGAACGGTCTGGGCGTCTCGCCCCGCTCCGTGAGCATGGGCCGAAAGCTCACCTTCCACCAGGGTCGAGGCGGCGTCCGCGTCGATCAGCTTCAGGCCGAGATTCGCCCACATCCCGGTGGTGGGCAGGAACAGCTCCAGCCGCCGTAGGTATTCGAGTCCATGCCTGGTTGAGCCATAGCTCGGTTCGGCTGGAACCGGCTCCCCGGACACGGTTACAGGTTAGGGCCTCGGCGGGCCGCTACAGCGAACGCAGCCTTTGCGCCCGTTGTGTGCCGTACGGTGATGAGTCGATCACAGGTGGCGAGGTCCAGAAGTCCGAGGTCACCTTGTCTCTTTGAAGAAGCTGCTCAGGAGGGCCGCCGTCTCTTGAGGAATTTCTTCCGGGAAGAAGTGGCCCGCCGCGACGGGAACGCCTCGCACATCGTCTGCCCATGCCTGCCAGATGCCGACTGGTCCCCCCATTTCCGAGTACCACTGAGCAAGGGGACCTCGGTCGCTCCACAACGCGAGGACAGGACAAGAGATGCCACGGCCGGCGAGCCGATCTTCCGCGTCGTGCTCCCTGTCCAGCGTGGCTGCCGCGCGGTACTCCTCGCAGATGGCGTGAATGGATACTGGATTGCTCAGCGCTCTGACGTAGGCTCCACGCACCTCGGCGTCGAAAACACCCGCCGGAGAACCCCACGCCGCGAGAGCATCCTCAACGACTGCATCCGGAGCTGCTGCGAGGAGACGCTCGGGCAGGGGCTCAGGCTGCGCCAGCAACGACCAGGGCCAAAAGGCAGTCACGAGTCTCGCATCGGCGAGTTGCCATACGTCTTGAGTTGGCACGATATCGAGGACGGCAAGACGGTCAACAAGCGCCGGATGATCCAGGGCCAAGCGATATGCCACGCGGCCGCCGCGATCGTGCCCCGCAACGCTGAAACGTCGAAATCCGAGGCTTGCCATCACAGCAACCATGTCCCGCGCCATGGCGCGCTTCGAATACGGTTCGTGGTCGCGCGTGGAGGCTGGACAACCGCTCTGTCCATATCCGCGCAGATCGGCGCAAACAACGCTGAACTGCTCCGCCAACAGAGGCGCCACCCGCCGCCACATCAGGTGGGTCTGCGGGAAGCCGTGAAGCAGCAACAGCGGCGGCCCAGCACCAGCCCAGCGCACGAATATGCTGGTTTCGCCGGACTCGACCTCAGCCGCCTCGAACTCCTCCAGGACGATAGCGACCCTACAGCGTGAACTTCGCCTGCGCTGCGGCGTATTGCGGCTCGTCGCGGCGGAAGCTGTCCGCGTCGACTCCCAGCTTGCGCGAGACGTGGTAGGCGAGCAACTGCAGCGGCACCACGTTCACGATAGGGGCGAGCACCTCGTCCAGATCTGAAGGCGGAGCAAACGAGATGACCGTCGCCCCGATCTCACGAAGGGCCGTCTCGACTTCCCCGATCCGCTCGCGGGACGGGCCCGGCTGCGCTACGAGCACGACCACGTTCCCGGGTTGGATGCTGACAAGAGGCCCGTGCAAGATGCCCTCGACGTCATGCCCTTCGGCGCTCACGAGGTGGCTAGCCTCGCGCAGCTTCAAGGCGCCTTCGTAGGCGGTGGAGCGCGCCGGGCCGCCACCGACGAAATGCGTCACCGGTCGGAACTCAGTCTGGCTGACCTCAGTCGCGACGCCGCTGCCGTGGTCGATGGCCAGTTGGACCAGGCGAGGAAGGTCCGCGAGCCGGCTCTGCCACGCGGGGCTGCCCAATGCCGCGGCAACCTGCGCGATACGCAGCATCGCCGCCGTGTGGCTCGCCGTGTGTACCGGAGACTTCTCCTGCACCACTGTGCGCACGACGCCGTCGCCTTCCATCGGAGATCCTTCACCGGTGATCGCGATCCAGTGGTGCGAGTCTTTCGCAAACCGGCTCAGCGAGTCGCGACTGAAGCGCTTGCTCCCCCGGTGGCTGAGCAAGATCAGCCCGTCGTCCTGACGCAATAGAGGCGGATAGTTCACGAACTCGAAAGCTCGGACCGCCCACGCCTGGAGGCCGACGCTGCGCAGGATGAACTGGCCCGCGAGCGCGCCGTGAAAGCTCGTGCCGGTGCCGGCCAGGAAAATCCGCGAGCAGTCGCGAAGACGCGTCGCAGCGCGCGCGCCGGCATCGTCGGCGAGCAGCCTCGTCAGCTCGGCCGGCTGGCTCTCCAGCGTTGCCTTGAGGTACGAGCCCGGCTCGTGTGGTTCAGCCATCCCGCGCCGCTATAAGGCCGGCGACTCGGCGGAGGCCGGCACCGCCACCCAGCCCGATGGGCGAAGCAGCCCGCGAAGCCAAGACGATGAGAGAGCGTAGATGGCCATCACGATGATGAAGACAATTCCTAGCGTAATCATCAGCGGCCGCGGTTCGCTGATGTCAGCGAGGCCACCCATCCCCCATCCCACGAGTGCCATCGGAGTCAGGGTGATCATCTGGTAGAAGCTCGTCGCCCGGCCGCGGAATTCGTCTGCGACTGACGATTGGATGATCGCCAGTGTCATCGTCATGAACATCGCTTGCGAGCTGCCTACCAAGAAGCCAAAGATGAGCGCATAGGTGGCGCTGGTCGTTGCTCCCAGCAGTGAAAGGGCGACCCCGCTAAACACGAGGGCGTAGAGGAACCACAGCGGTTGGTTGCGCCGACCCGCGAACTGGGCGAGCCCCAGACTGCCGATCACCGCCCCGAGACCGATCGACGTGAGCAGGGCTCCGTAGGTCGAAGTCCCCGCATTGAGATCTGCCACCACGAACATCGGCAGCATTCCCAGGTACGACATCGTCAGCGTGCAGTGAAGCGCTACCGCCCAAACCGCGACCCATGCCGCACCGCGCGAGCGCAGATGGCGGTAGGCGACCAGCAGCCCGAAGCCGGTGTCCTGGCGGCGACCGCCGCCATGCACCTCCCCGATCGGCAGGCTGAGGGCTGCTGATCCGAGGTACAGCAAGCAGCAAAAAGCCCATGCTGCTGCTGCGCCGCCGGCGGCCAAAATCGGAGTCGCAAGAAGGGGGCCGAGGAACTGCGCACCCTGGATGCTCACCTGCGTCATGGAGGTCGCATTCAGAAGCTCATCCCTCGGGACCAGGCTGGGAGTCAGGGTCGCTCGGACCGTCATCTGGGCCACGAACGAGACCCCATAGAGGAGCGCCAGGACCATCCAGACCGCAAGTAAATCGGCGTGCGCCCAGGTGAAAACGGCAAAGAGAGCGGTCACTGCGGCTGAAATCAGGCTCGAGGCGACATTCAGTGTGCGTCGATCCATGCGGTCGGCGAGTGCGCCCGAAAAGGGAGCGAGGACGATCACCGGGCCCTGCGTGAGAAAAAGTCCGACGCCGACCCAGAACGACGAGTTCGTCATCTCCAGCAGCTGGACGCTGAGGATGAGGACCATGGTCCAGCGGCCGGCGGAGCCGGCAAGGTTGCTGAACCAGAGCCAGCGATAGCGCGGGTAGCGAAACGACCTCAGCACGCTGTTGGATTGTCTCTCGGGCATCCCTCCCAGCGCCGTCGCCCTGGTGAGCTGCCAGAAGGGCTAAATGGTGTCGAAAGGGCTCAGGATGTCGCACTGTCGAGGCTCAGGGTGCCCAACGGTGAGCACGCCGACTCTTAAAGCGGCGCGCCGGCAAATCAATTGACAGGAGCGAGCAGAATGCCCAAGCCGCACATCAACTTCTCAGAGAACGAGTTCCGGGAACGACAGTCGCGGATCCGTCGGGAGCTCGCGGCGCGCGGTCTCGAGGGCTTGCTTGTGTCGCGGATCGAGGACCAGTACTGGCTTTGCGGTCTCGATACCGATGGCTTCGTGATCTTCCACATGATGTTCATCGGAGCCGGTGGCCAGCTCACGCATATCACACGGACAGCGGACATCGCCAGCATCGATTACTCCTCTCTGTGCGAGGACGTGCGGGTTTGGGAGGACGCCGAAGGCAACTCCAAGTCCACCGTGATCAGGGAAATGCTCGAGAGCCACGGCATGGGTGGCAAGCGCATCGGCATTCAGCTGGACTCCTTCGGGCTGCTGCCGAAACTCCACCTGGAGCTACGAGAGACCCTCGACGGATGGTGTGAGCTTGTCGATGCGTCGGACCTGATCCGGCTCATGCGGCTCGTCAAGAGCCCCCAGGAACTCGACTACCACCGTCAAGCGGGACGAATCCTCGACCGCGCCTGCGCGCGGGCGATCGACCTGATCGCTCCAGGGGCCGACGAGGGCCATGTGCTTGCCGAGGTCTACCGGGTGATCTGGGAGGCGGGAGCGGACATCCCCGCGAACCGAATGCCGATGGGCCACGGCGAGAAGGCGATGAACGTGCGCTATGTCACGGGTCGAGGGCGCATTGCAGAGAACGACCAGGTCACGTTCGAGATGGGCGACGCGTGGCGACACTACCACGTGGCCAACATGTTTACGGTCCTGACGGGTCCGAACGTCGATCCCCGCCACGTGAACATGCAGGCCGCTTGCGCCGAGGCGCTTGAAGCCGTCCAAGAGAACCTGCGCCCTGGCCGGACGCTCGGCGAGGTCTTCGAGGTGCATCGCTCCACGCTTGCCTCACGCGGGTACGAGCACGCGCTGCTCAGGGCCTGCGGCTACACCATGGGGGCCACCTTCCCGCCCACCTGGATGGAGCAGCCGATGATCTACCGTGACAACCCATTCGTGCTGCAACAGAACATGGTCTTCTTCACCCATATGATCCTGAGCGAGCGCGAGAGTGGCCTAACCATGTCGCTAGGCGAGACGGCGATCATCACGGACGATGCACCGGAAGTCATCACCCACGTGCCCAGGGACCCGATCGTGCGCGGCAGAGCGGCGTCGCCGGCATAGTTGTTACTTCGCTGAAGGCCCCACACGAGATGGCGGTTCGAAAGAGCTGCAGACTCCCTGCAAGCGACCGGCCCGCACCTTGGCTGCATTTGCGCGCGGCTCGTCAGAGTGGCAACAAGTCCAGCTGACTAAAGCCTGACGCGGATCTTGTCTCGCCCCGGCGCCAATTCACAGGACGCGTGAATGCTGGTCCCCGAAAGGCAAAGGAGTGGTACTCACCATTCTCACCGCACGGATCAACCCCTGTGTCGCCGATCTCGTCGATAAACGCCTCATCGATGATTCGCCCGAGCCAAGACGCGTTCAAGCGACTCATATCTATACAGGTGATGACTGCGCGACCGCCCGCATCTACGAACTCCCTCACCAGTTGGGCGGACGACTCGCCCCAGAGCGGCTCTGCGTGTTCCAGTCCTTCCGATCTGACTCGTTCCTCGTACCACGCGCGAACTTCAGCGAGATGAATGTCGCCGAGCACGACCCCCGCGAAGCCCTCCCTTCGCAGAGTTGCCAGCTCCTGACAAAGGCGCCCCTCCATCGCTGGCCAGCTTGTGCCGATCGCCCGCAGCTCGATCCCGGCGGCGATAGCTTGGGCTCGGATCATGTCGGCTCGGGTTGCGTGGAACCGCACTCGACCGGTGGCGGCATCGTAGAAGTTGATCAGTCGCGTTACCGCCAACCCAGCTGCAGCTGCTCGTTGCAAGGCAAGTGCACTGTCCTTGCCGCCCGACCACATCAATGCGTATGGGCCGCTCACGTCTTGTACAACTTAGGGAGCACTTCCGTGTGACTGCGCGACGGCCCTTCAGTTCGAGCAGAGTTCAGGTTAGCGACCGCGAATTTGAGTCCAATTGATTGGTCGGCGGCAGCGGCTCGTCACCTAGGGCGGTCTCGATCCTGTGGGTGCTTCGCGCTGGTCCACTACGCGTTTAGCCTTGCCTTCGCTGCGGGGAAGGACACCCGGTCGCAACACCTTTGCGGTGACGGTGAGTCCGATGGAGTCACGGATTCGATCGCGAATCTCTTGCTCGAGTCCGTGTTCGTCCGCTGTGTCAGCCTCCAGAACGATCTCCAGCGTGTCGAGCGAATGGGCCTGGCGGTCGACGACCAGGATGTACTGGCCATTGAAGCCCGCAAAACCGGCCAAGAGCTCCTCGAACTGGCTTGGAAAGACGTTTTCTCCGCGCACGACCAGCATGTCATCGGTGCGGCCTTGCACCCGCAAGAAGCGTCGATAAGGGCTGCCACAACCGCAAGGCTCGGAGGTGAGCACGGTCCGATCCCTTGTGCGGTAGCGCAGCACTGGTGATGCCTCACGACGGAGGCTTGTCAACACCAACTCACCTGGCTGGCCTTCCTGAAGTGGCGTCCCGGTATCCGGGTCCACGACCTCCGGATAGAAGTGGTCTTCGAATATGTGCAAGCCAAGATGGCGACTGCACTCGGCAGCCACACCGGGGCCTCCCAACTCTGTCAGCCCATAGATGTCGAAGGCTTCCAGGCCGAGGAGCGTTTCAATCTGGCGCCGCATGCCATCGCTCCAGGGCTCCGCGCCGAAAATCCCCACGCGAAGCCGGACGCCCTCACCACCTTCCAAACCACGAAGAGCTTCGGCGACAACCAGCGCGTAGGAGGGCGTGCAGCACAGCACCGTGGTGCCGAGGTCACGCATCAGCATGACCTGGCGCTGGGTCACCCCTGAGCTGGTCGGGACGACTGTTGCTCCAACCGCCTCGGCGCCGAGGTGCAAACCCATCCCGCCGGTGAAGAGGCCGTAGCCGTAAGCATTCTGAACAACGTCACGTGAGGTGACGCCGGCATATTCCATGACACGGCCCATGCATTCCGCCCAGAGCTCGAGGTCGTGACGCGTGTAGCCAGTCACCACG
>DASPYE010000170.1:0-3681 GCA_035636935.1 Candidatus Dormiibacterota bacterium
CAGTGCCTCCGGCGCATGCGCGGGCTCGGTCGCGGCTGGAGCCGCTATGACCGCAACCCTCGTAGCGGCTGGCGCGGTGGCGGGCTTGGGTGGACGAGCCGCTGCGTCGCCCCGCAGGACGATCCAGTGATAGACGCCGACACCTCCGGCCACCACGATCAGCGCGAGGTATTGCGCGAAATCGAGGTTCGCCGGGTCGTCCAGTCGCGGACGGGCGCTGAAGGTCTGCTGGAGGACGGCGTTGACGATGCCCACGCCTCCGGCGAGCACCGCGAGGACGCTGCCCAGCAACGCGGCCCACACGTACAGCTTGCGGCTCAGCGACTGGCGGTCGGCCGCCCACGGTGAGTGGCGCCAGTGGGCGGCCCACACGGCCGCGCCGACGATCAGCAGGGTGGCGGAGAGGCTGATTGGATCTTTCCAATCGGGAGCCGCGACCCCGATGATCGGCGCCTCGGCGAGCTTGGCCAGTGTTGTCAAGAGCCCGAATGCGCCGTATGCCCATGCGGCTAGCGATATGAGCAAGGCGAGGTTGGTGTACAGACGTCGGATGCCTGCCT
This sequence comes from Candidatus Dormiibacterota bacterium, assembly GCA_035636935.1. Classification (GTDB taxonomy): domain Bacteria; phylum Chloroflexota; class Dormibacteria; order Dormibacterales; family Dormibacteraceae; genus 40CM-4-65-16. The sequence continues at coordinate 561 of DASPYE010000170.1, forward strand.
GCCGGTCCGCCTCCTGCGTCCCGGCGTCGCGCGCGAGCCGCCGGCTGATCAGGACCCAGGCGATTCCGTAGACGAGAAGAAGCGATCCCGGATTGGCGAGCGCGGCCATGAGGTTGGTCCCCGCGTTCCCTGGGTCGCTCACGCCCAAACCGCGGGCCAGGGCGTAATAGAGGATCTGGGTTGCGCCGTACAACGCCGAGCCGATGCAGAACGCGACGACGATGAATCCCTCGAGCGCGCGCAGCGTGGAGTGGCGGTCCTGGCTGATGTGCTTGAGCGCGATGACACGTGCGTGCACGCCCCACAGGAGCCCGCCGCCGACGGCCAGGCCCGCTGGGCCGGCCAGGGAATAGAAGCGTTCGCTCGAGTCGAGCGCCAGCCTCGTCCAGGCGATCTGCAGCAACGAGGCGGTGCCTCCCAACAACGTAAGCAGGCCGACCAGGAGCGCGATGTACATGTACCAGCGGCGCAGGGTCGAGGACCTGCCCTCCTCGCCGGCGGTGGCGCGGTCGCGCCAGGCGATCCAGAAATGGAATGCCCAAATGACCGCGAAGACCACGGCCGCCCAAGCGATCTGAGCAGCCGACAGCGTGTTCGTTGGGAGGTTGTCGAGGTACGGCTGGACCAGCTGCACGACCAGGGCGGTCACGGCGATCATCGCCGCGATCGAGCCAAGCAGACAAGCCCAGTAGACGTAGAGACGGCGCAGAGCGGAGGCGCGCTCGTAGGGATCGCGCGACGCAAAACGCTGGGCAAACCAGAAATGGATGCCCCAGACGGGGAGCGCGACCACAGTCATCGCGGTGAAGATCGCGAGCTGGCCACGGCTCGTCTCGGCGGTCGGATCGTTGAAGGCAAACAGCAAGGCGGTGCCGCCAAGAAGGACGAGACCGGTCGCCAAAACCACAAGCGCCGCGGCGCTCACGAGATAGAGGTAGAGGCGCCTCAGAATCATCGGCGCAACGGTACTACCATGCGCGGGTGATCTCTCAAGAACTGCTCGAAATCCTGGCCTGCCCCAAGTGCCATACCAAAGTGGAGCTCAGGGAGCCGGATCAGCTCCGATGCCCCCACTGCAAGGTGCTCTATCCGATCGTGGACGGGATCCCCGTGATGCTCATCGAAGAAGCAAAGCCCGAGTCGGAAGCCGGCTAGTTACGCCGCGCAGGCGTAGCGGCTGGTGTCCCTCACGGACGGGTTGGCTTCGGCGTCGTGGATGTCCGGCGCAATCTCGTCGTCGGTCAGCGCGTAAGCCTGGTTCGGATCGCTCGCCGATGTCGCGAAAACCATCCCCAGCACGCGGCCGTCGAGGTCGATCAGCGGCCCGCCCGAATTGCCCGGATGCACGCTGGCTTGCAAGACATAGATCTGCCTGGTGACGAAGTTCGCGTTGTAGATGTCGCGGCCCTGGGCGGCGATCGCTCCATCGACCACTGCCGGCACCGTCGTTCTACGCGCGCCGCCGGGATAGCCGATCACCGCACCCTGCGTCCCCCGCTGAGCCGGACCAAACGTGAGGCCTGCGACCGTGTAACCCGGCACGTGGAGAACCGCGACGTCGCGCTCGGGGTCGAAGAAGATGACGTCAGCGTGCATCGTCGTCCCGTCTGGCTTGGTGATCGCGTGAGAGGCCGTGCCTGAGACCACGTGCGCGTTGGTCACAACGTAGCCGTCGCCGACCGGAAATCCGCTGCCCGTGACGATGCCGCCGCAGCCCACGCTCGAGACTTTGACGACGACGTCCGCGGCCTGCTTGACACCGGGCTTGTCGACCGAGGAGGGGATGGGCAAGGGGCCAGGCAGGCCGCTCGGCTCGAGACCGGCGAAGACCGGCGGGAATTGCACCCCGGCCAGGACCTGGGCGACGCTCGCAAGAAACGCGGGCGGACGTGGCGCGACCGTGTCCAGACCGCGGAGAAGAACCGAGCGTTGGATCTGCTGCGCGATCTCTGGGCTCGGGCCTCGCGAGAAGCTGAGGCCGAGGAACCAGCACATGATCAACACCGCAAATGCGGACAGTGCCGCTCCGGCGACCGAGTCGGTCGACGTGTGGACTCCAGTGCGCAGGATGTTGCGCCGGATCGGCTCGCCGACGGCGAAGCCGATGCTCGAGCCGAGACTTCCTCCGATCACGAGCACGAGCACCGCGCCCAACGGACGCGCGCTGGAGTTGTTGATCTGCAAGTAATCGAGGACAAACCTGGCGGACGCGGCGCCGAGAAGAACGCCGACCAACAGGCCGAAGTACTGGGCCAGCGAGAGCCAGAAGCCGCGCCGGTATCCGTTCGCGAGCCCGACCAGGGCGGCGATGAGAATGAGGACGTCGATGAGGTTGATCACGGGCTCTACTTGGTAACACCCTACCGGGGCGATGTGGCTCCGCGATAATTGACGCGTGGTGTACCTCGCCGGGGAGTGGGTGCCCGCGTGGCTCTGGATGAGCATGACGTTCCTCGTGGCGACCCTCGGCGTAGGCGGCCTCGGTTGGTGGGTGCTGCGCGGTGACGCTCGGAATCGGGCGGCGGAAGACGCGCTGCTCGAGACAGAAACCGAATCCCACGCGGTGGAGCACCACTAACAAACCCCGATCCCCGGCGCCCCTCCGGCCCTTCGGGCCACCTCCCCATGAATGGGGAGGAGTTAGTCGTTAGGCGGGGACCGGCACCGGTTCGTGCTCTGCCAGCTCGCCGGCTTCACGCAGGTCGCGTACTGGCATGAAGCTGCGCACCGGCGGCACGCGCTCGAAGTTGTAGGGCGGCGGGGGAGACGTCGTCGCCCACTCGAGGGTGTTGCCCTGCCACGGGTCGTTACCCGCGATCTCGCCGTGGGTCCAGCTTTGGATCACGTTGATCAGGAAGATCAGGATGGAGATCGCGATCAGGAATGACGAGATCGTGATGATCATGTTGGTGGCCGCCCACGCCTCGTTCGAGTAGGTCCAGATGCGGCGCGGCATTCCCTCGAGCCCGAGCGTGTGCATGATCAGGAACGTGCCGTTGAAGCCGATGAACACGGTCCAGAAGTTCCACTCGCCCAACCTCCGGTTCAGCAGCCGGCCGGTGATCTTGGGGAACCAGTAGTAGATCCCAGCCAGGATCGCGAACACGCTTCCACCGAACAG
>DASPYE010000171.1:0-9089 GCA_035636935.1 Candidatus Dormiibacterota bacterium
CAGGCCAAGGCCGACAAGGCATTCGCGGAGGACATCAGCCCTCCGTCGCACATGTTCAAACCAGCCAACAACGTGCTCGCGCCTGGATTCGTGAGCTATGTAAGCCAGCAGCTCGTGCAGAAGTACGGCAACGGGGCAACGTACGGCGGCGCCCTGCGCGTCTACACGACGCTGAACATGAAGATGCAGCAGGTCGGTCAGGCCGCGATCTCGGGTACGCAGGCCAACCTTGCCTGGCGCAACGTGCAGCAGGGAGCGCTGGTTGCCCTCGACCCGACCTCGGGAGCGATCATCGCGATGGTTTCCTCGGCCAACCCGCAGGCCAATGGCGGCCAGTACAACCTGGCGGTTTGGCCTCCGCGCAACCCGGGCTCGTCGATGAAGATCTTCACCTATACCGCCGCGATCGAGAGCGGGCGCTTCACGATGACGACCCCCATCACCGACTCGCCGCTGCGGATCACCGACCCCGGCTCGCAGACCGCGTATTCGCCGCAGAACTACGACGGCCGGTACCACGGGACATGCCAGCTCCAGGTGTGCATGGGCAACTCGCTGAACATCCCGGCGGTGAAGGTCGAGCTGGGCGTCGGAGTGCCTGAGGTCGTCCAGATGGCCCGGACGATGGGCGCCCCTCCCTGGCAGCAGCAGCCGAATGGCTCCTTCACCAACAACAACGACCTGAACAGCTTCGGCCCGTCCTTGACCCTCGGCGGCTATGGCGAGACGCCGCTCCAGATGGCGACCGGCGCGTCGGTGCTTGCCGCGCAGGGCGTGCTCCACCAGCCGTTTGCGGTTACGCGGATCGACCAGGGGCAGAAAACGATCTACGAGCACGCCGACAGCGCGAAGAAGGTGCTCGACCCTAAGGTCGCCTACATCATGAGCACGATGATGTCGAAGGACTCGAACCGCCACATCATCTTCGGCGCGAACTCGCTCCTCACGATCCCCGGTTACCAGGTCGCGGTCAAGACCGGCACCTCGGACAGCTTCGCCGACGCGTGGACGGTCGGGTTCACGCCGCAGATCGCGGTCGCGGTCTGGATGGGCAACCCCGACTGGCGCGTCAAGATGTCGAACGGCTCGGACAGCTATTACGTCGCGGTGCCCGCATGGCGCTCGTTCCTGTCCCAGGCTCTTCCTCTGCTGGGTCAGGAAACCTGGTACTCGCCTCCCGCGGGCCTGGTTTCGGAGTGGGGCAACTACTATCTGCCGGGTACCGCGCCGTCCACGCCGCCGGTGGTGGAGGGGTCTGGTCCAGCCTCGAGCAGCGGCGGCGGACACCACAGGAAGAAGAAGCACTGACCTAGCGGACCGAGCGGATCCTCGACACGAAGATGGTTCCCAGCAGAAAGAAGAGGATCACGCTCCCAAAGGCCACCCGATAGCCCGAGTTCACGGCCACGTGCTTGTTGAAGTGGTCGATCAAACCGCCTTCTAGCGCCGGGATGATGCTGTTGGGCAGAGTCTGCGCGACGTGGAACAGGCCCATGTCTTTGGCGGCCTTGGCGCGGTCGGGGATGGTGTCGCAGGCAAGCGCCCAGTCGACCGCAAGGTAGAGGCCATAGCCGATCCCGTACAGGGCGCCCAACCCCAGCACGATCCCCTGCTGCGTGGGATAGAAGGCGATGAAGTACAGGGCGACGGTGATCTGCATGACGCCCGCCGCGTAGACGAAGCGCTTGCGCCCGTAGCGGTCTGACGCCGAGCCTCCCCAGATCCCGGGCACGATCATCGCGGCGAACGAGACAGCAAGCCAGATCGACGTGAACTGGTCGGTGTTGGCAACGTGGACGACGTCCTTGAAGAACGACGACAGGAAGAAGACGACCGCCGCGACTCCGGCTGTGACCATCATCCGGGTGAAGATCACCCACCCGAAATCGCCGGTCCAGAGCGGACGCACGAACTCGATCGCAGACGCGAGCACCGGTGCGCGCGGTCGCCGCTCGATCGGCCGCCTGCCCTCGCCCCGCGACGCCCACAGCACCGGGACCAGCGACAGGAGCAGCACCGCCGCCATGACGAGCAGGCTGAGCCGCACCTGGTGGATGGTTGAGAACAAGAAGGTGAGAACGAACCCGAGCAATGCGCCGCCCTGCTGCATACCGGCGAGAAAGCCGCTCGCCTTACCAAACTCGGCGTCCGGGACGATGTCGGGGATGATCGCGTAGTAGGCTGCTGCGGCTCCGTTGAGGAACAGCTGCGCGATGACGTGGCCGATCACGAACTGCGTGTAGCTGTGAGCGGTCATCATCACCACGAGGCCGACGATGCCGAAGAGCACGCCGGCGACCATGAACGGCCGCCGCCGGCCGAACCGCGTGGTGATCCGATCCGACCACGCGCCCACGATCGGCGGGATGGTAATCGCGAAGATGGCACCGATCCCGGTCGCGTAGCCGATGTACGTGTTGAAATCGGTGGGGTAGAACTCCCTGACCTCGCTGGGCAGGACGACCAGCGGGTAGGGCAGCCATGTGAAGGAGAGTCCGAGGTAGAGGCTGGCGAGCGCGGCATGGCGGAGGTTGTCGAAGCGGATCACAGGTAAGAGCTCGCCGCCCACCGCTGTCCCCTCAGCCATCGCTAGCGAGGGTGATTGTCGACGAATTCGCGCTCGAAGCGTTCAGCGACCTCGACGACGACATCCGGCAGTCGGTCGCCCGCATCAAGGCGAGTCCCTTCGTTCCCCTACAAGGCGAACATTCGGGGGTTCGTCTACGACGTGCGGACCGACCGGCTCAGCGAAGTGGGCGCTGCGGTAAACGTCTGAGCGGAGAGGCGCTCTGGGTCCGCGAGCTCCGGGGCGCCACCTTCCCCTTATAGTTGCGCGGCGTGTCCCGACGTCTTGGGTTGCTCGTTGGCTTTGGCGTTGGCGGTGCGCTCTTCGGCGTCGCCGTCTCCCATATCCCGGCACCCGATGACCCTGCGCTCTTTTGGATCGGCAACTTCTCCGCGCCGTGGGCCGTGCTCCCGTTCCTGACCGGGCGCGCTCAGCGGTCGTGGCGGTGGGCGGCGGCGGCTGGACTGGTCGCCGATGTCGCCTGTGTCGCCGGCTTCTACGGAGGCTTTCTCACAGCCGACCCCAACCGGCTCGGGCTCCCCGCGTCCACTCCGGTGACCGAGCTCGTAATCACGGGTTTGGCAGGCTGGATCACCTTCATCGCCCCATGGGTGGTTCTCGCCGTCGCGACTGGTCTCCTCTATGGAGTGCTTGGTTGCTGGTGGGGCCGGTCACGCGCGCTGATCGCCGGCGTGGCGGTGGCGGTACCGTTCGTCGCGGAGCCGGTGCTCTGGTGGCTCTATCGTGGATTTCTGCCCGGGCCCGCCTATCTGTGGTTGGTCGAGATTGCTGTCGGCGCGGCAGTGCTCCTCTTCATGATCCGCGGATTGAAACTACCCGCCCGGCAGAGCCTGTAGCGCCACGACTGCCTCGTCGAGCCTCGAGCGCGGCAGGCGGCCGGATTCAACGGCCTGCTTGATCGCCTCGTAGGTCGCATCGGCGACGGAGAGGTGGTGGGCGACCATGACCATATCGCCGCCCGCGACCAGGAACTCGACTGCGGCTTCCGGAGTGGGGGTGCTGGCGGTGATCGCGCCCATCTCCATGTCATCCGAGAGGATCGCGCCCTTGAATCCGAGTTCCGTGCGAAGCAGGTCGAACGTCGCGGGGGAGAGGTCCGCCGATCGGTGTGGATCCAGGGCGGGGTAAAAGAGGTGTCCGAGCAGCACGAAGTCGGTGCCGTGAGCGATGGCGCTCTCGAACGGTGGCAGCTCTCGCGCGCGGACCGTGGCCATGCTCTCGTCGATCCGGGGGAGTCGAGTCTCCGAGCTCACGGTGGTGTCGCCGTGACCGGGGAAGTGTTTGGCCGCGGAGAGCATGCCGGCCGCGTGGATACCATCCACGACTGCACCGACCGATGACGCAACAACCCCGGGTGCGGTGCCGTAGCACCGTCCCCACATGATCGAGTTGGTGCCGGAGCAGACATCGGAGACCGGGCCGAGGTCGAGGTCGAATCCGAGCGCGTGAATTGCGGTCGCCATCCTCGTCGTCTCGGCCTTCCCGACCGGCATCGCGCTGCACGGAACGGTGCTGATCGCGATGCAAACCTGTCCGCCCTCCTGGTCCGTCGCGGCCACCAGACTGTGCCGCTCGACCGCGCGAAGTCGCTGGATCAGGGCGCTCACATCGGAAGCCGACGTCGCGTTGTGGTTGAGATTCACGATCAGCAGGCCACCGTACTGGTGCCTCGTCCAGTCGGCGAGCACCGTGTTGGTTAGTGGCCCGCCAAACCCCACCATCATGACCGCGCCGATCTCTTCGTCGAGCGTCAGCCCTCCCGGGCCAAGCTGCTCCGCCGGGGACACGCTTGCTTGTGGCGAGGGCGAGACCTGTGCGATGGGTGGTCCGCCGCAGGCGGTCAATCCCACGATCACGAACAGGATCGCGAGGCTTTTTTTCATCGACCCAGGAAATAACGGGACCCGCGCGACGAAAGTTCCTAGACGGCCGCCCAGTGCTTCCTCTGCTCGGCGACGACGTCATCGACCGCGTCCACGAACTCCTGAATGTCATCCTCGTCCATGGGCGTCGAAAGGGCGCCCATCGCTCGCGGCGCCATCAGGACACCGTGATTGACCAGACCGAGAAACAGGTCGCGCGTCTTGTTCTTGTCAGCAGCCGCCATCGACCTGTAATCGACGACGGGTTGATCCGTGAAATGCAGGGCGAACATCGATCCGGCGCTGTTCACCTGCACGGCTACATCGTGCGAGGCGAACACCTCTGCGAGCTGCTCGGACACGCGAGCGCCTTTGCGATTCAGGGCTTCATAGACGTCCGGCGTCAGCTCCGTCATCGCGGCAAGGCCCGCCGCCATGCCGAGCGGGTTGCCGTTGTATGTGCCGCCCTGCGCGATGCTTGGATCGCGCCGCGGGTCGAGGAGCTCCATCACGTCGGCGCGGCCACCGAATGCCGCGACGGGCAGCCCGCCCCCGATGATCTTGCCCAGCGTGGTCAGGTCGGGCGTCACTCCGTAAAGCTGCTGGGCGCCGCCGGGCGCGACCCGCAGCGAGATCACCTCGTCGAAGATCAGAAGTATGCCGAGCTCCTGCGTGACGCGCCTCAAGACCTTCAGGAACTCGACCGTCGCAGGGATCACGCCGCCGGCTCCGATGATCGGCTCGAGGATCACGGCAGCCAGGTTGGCGGCCTCTTTCCGGATGATCGCCTCGCACGCGGCAGCGTTGTTGAAGGGCAGGACGACCGTTTGCTCGAGCGCCCATCTCGGCGTGCCCATGGAATCCGGCTGGGCGATCGGCGCGTCGGCCGGCCCTGCCTCGGCCAGGCCGGGGTGAGTGCTCACCTCGGCGTGGTCGTGGGTGCCGTGGTAGCCGCCCTCCATGCGAGCGATCTTGGGGCGACCCGTGAATGCCCGCGCGAGCCGCATCGCGAACATCGTCGCCTCGGTCCCGGAGTTGCAAAAGCGGACGGCGCCGAGGCTGGGTACGCGATCGCAGAGCAGGGTCGCGAGCTTGACCTCGACCGGGTTGGCGGCCGCAAAGCCCGTGCCGCGGGCGGCCTGCGCGCGCACCGCCTCCACGATCTTCGGGTGCGCGTGGCCCAGGATCATCGCCGTGTAGTTGCCGAGCATGTCGATGCGCTCGGTGCCGTCGACGTCCCAGACGCGGCAGCCTTCGCCGCGATCGATGTAGAGGGGATAGGGATCGAAGTAGGTGGTCGTGCGCGTCGTTCCGCCCGGCATCACCACCACGGCCTGCTCGTGGATGGCCCTCGAACCCGGCGTCGTCCGCCGGTAGACGGCTTCCTGGTCGATGCCCTTGGCCCCGTCCGTCACCCCGCTACGATACTTTCGCGGCGCCGTCTGGAGTGGGGGTGGAAACCAGCTGGAAGGAGCCCGCAATGAGCACTACAGTCGACCGCGCGAGCGGTATCACCGAGCACGAAGCAGAACAGGTCGAGCGCGCCAACGCGTCGGGTCGCACGCCTGTCGTCTTCATCCACGGCCTATGGCTGCTCCCGAGCAGCTGGGACCGCTGGGCGACGCTGTTCGAGGAATCCGGATTTTCCGCGGTGTCGCCAGGCTGGCCGGATGACCCAGAGACGGTGGCTGAGGCCAAGGCACATCCAGATGTTTTTGCGGGCAAGTCGGTCGGCCACGTCGCGGATCACATCGACTCAGTCGTGCGCGGATTGCGCAAGAAGCCCGCGGTGATCGGTCATTCGTTCGGCGGCCTCCTCACCCAGATCATCGCTGGGCGCGGGCTCGCGGCGGTGTCGGTCGCCATCGACCCCGCGCCGTTTAGGGGAGTTCTTCCGCTGCCGATCTCTGCCCTGAAAGCAGCCTCGCCGGTTTTGACCAACCCGGCCAACCGCAACAAGGCGATCCCGCTCACATACGAGCAGTTTCGATTTGCCTTCGCGAACGCGGTGAGCGAAACGGAGGCGAAGCAGCTCTACGAGACGTTTGCGGTGCCGGCCCCTGGGCTTCCGCTCTTTCAGGCGGCCGCGGCGAACCTCAACCCCTGGACCGAGGCCAAAGTCGACACTACCAACCCTGACCGGGGGCCGCTGCTGATCATCGACGGCGAGAAGGACAACACGGTGCCGTGGGCGATCGCGAACGCGTCCTACAAGCGCCAGAAGCGGAACCCAGGCGTGACCGAGATCAAGAAGATCCCCGACCGGGGGCACGCGCTGACGATCGACAGTGGCTGGAGGGAGGTGGCCGATGTCGCGCTCGCTTTTGTCAGGCGGTTTGCGAGCTAGCGCGCCCTAGCGCGGCGACCGTCCAGAGCACGCCCGTCTGCTCGAGCACCGGCTCGAGTCCGTGTTTGCGTGCGGTCGCCGCGATCTCCCGGGGCGGATGCACGAAGATGTGGAACTCACGTCTCATGAGCGTGAGGAGCCCGTTGCTCAATCCCAGGCCGAGGCGCGTCCACCACGTACGGCGCGGGTAGCTGAGGACCAGCAGTCGCCGCGCATGCTCGGCGGCGGCGCCGGCGAGCTTCGGCATGTCCGGGTAGCAGCAGATGACGCGATTCAGGACGACGATGTCGGCGCCGTCTACCTCGGCAGCAGCCTCGGCGAAGTCCATCACGCGCCGCTCCACACGATCGGCCAGGCCTGCTTCTCGCAACAGCCCGGCCGCCACGTCTTCGTAGGTCGGCGTCAGCTCGATGCTGAGGGCCCGGCTCGCGCCGGCCTTCAGCAGCTCGATCTGGATCGCGCCGATGCCGCCTCCCACCTCGAGCACTGTTCTCCCCTCGACGCCATTCGCCTTCAAGAAGTCCACGATGCGGCGTGAGGTCCCGTCGAGGCCCTTGCGCCGGTAGCGCCGCGCCTCAGCACGTGCGCTGCGCTCGCTGAACACCCATCGGTAGCCCTTGGGTGAGCAGCACTCGGGCATTTATCAGATCCAGCCGCGGCGGCGAAAGAAGTAAAGCTGGATGAGGGTCGCCACGACCATCGTCGCCACTCCAATCGCGAAGGCCAGATACGGCGACTCGAGCACGTTGACGAGGTACGAGAAGTTCATGCCGTAGAAGCCGGTGAGGAAGCTCAGCGGAAGAAACAGGCTGGCGATCACCGTGAGCGCTTTGGTCGTCTCGTTCAGCCGGTTGGATACCGTCGACAAGTAGACATCCATCGCGCCCGTGAGCAGATCGCGCAGCGAGTCCGCGGTCTCGTACTGGCGCACCATGTGGTCGTACACGTCGCGGTAGTAGAGGGTCATGTCCTGCTGCTGCAGGTGGATTCCATGCGTGATCAGGCGTTGAAAAACGTCTCGCTGGGCGCCCAGGAAACGGCGCAGCTCGCTCACCGTGTGCTTCATGTGGTAGATGCGGTTCAGTGACCGCTGCGTCGCTTTCGCGGTGATCTCGTCCTCCAGCGCGTCGACCTCGTCGTCCAGCTTGTCGAGCACCGGAAAGGTGGCATCGACCAGCGCGTCGATCGCGAGGTAGGTGAGGAAGGATGGCTTGCCATGCGAAAGCTCAGGGCTCTTGTGGACGTGCTCCTGGAGCTCTTTCAGCTGCGGTGACGTTTCCTGGTGGACCGTGATCAGGTAGTGGGGGCCGACGAACATGTGATGCTCGAGCAGCCTGATGTCGTCGCCCGCCAGCTCGGCAACGAACAACACCGCGAAGTTGTAGTCGGTGTACTCGTCGACCTTCGGTCGCTGGTCCTGGTGGCGGATGTCCTCGATCGTCAGCGGGTGAAACTTGAACGTGTGCTCGAGCAGCTCGTAGTCCGCATCGTCGGGCGCCTCGATGTCGAGCCAGAACCCGAGCTCGTGCGCCTCGTTGAAGCAGCGCGTGATCTCCTCGATCTTGGTCGATGCATTAAGGCCATTAACCGTGAGCAGGGTTCTCATGGTCTCTTGACCCCGGTCGCCGCGGCCGCGACGCCAAGAACGACGTACGTGCCCGCGGCGATCCTGCCCGAGCGGCGCTGGGCGATCCTGCTCCCCATGAACCGCCCCGCCACGGCCGACGCGGCGAGCACATAGGAGGTGTCCACGACGAGCGCGACGGCGACGTACACCACGCCCAGGATGAGGACCTGGAGCGCGATCGGCGCTGACGGGTTGAGGAACTGCGGCAGGAAGGCGATGAAGAACACTGCCACCTTCGGGTTGACGAGCTGCGTAACGAATCCCTGGGCGAAGACCCGGCTGAGCCGCGCCGGCGCTGGCGTCGCCGGCCTGTCGACCTCCCGCCAACGCTGGACGCCGAGGTAGATGAGGTACGCGGCTCCCGCGAAACGAAGGACGTCCAGGGCCTGCGTCGATGCCGACAGCACCGCGGCAACGCCGGTCGCGGCGGCCGCAAGCCAGACAACCTCGCCGGATTCGATCCCGAACATGGAGGCGAATCCCGCACGGCGCCCCTGGGACAAGCTGCGGGCGGTCACGTAGAGCACGCCGGGACCCGGTGTGACGGTTAAGAGGAATGTTGCCAGCGCGAAGAGCAGCAGCGTGGTGGGGCCTGGCATGGCGAGATCATGATGCAACGCGCGCAGCCTTTAGGCTGCCCAGCGCATCCCCGGACCTCGCACCCGA
>DASPYE010000172.1:0-11732 GCA_035636935.1 Candidatus Dormiibacterota bacterium
CCACTCCCTGGAAGACCGCTTGGTCAAGTCATTCTTCAACGTCGAGTCCAAAGACTGCATCTGCCCACCCCAGCAGCCAGTCTGCACCTGCGGCCACCGGGCCACCCTACGCGTCATCACCCGGCATCCGGTGCGGCCCTCCGAAGAAGAGGTGGCCGCCAACCCCCGCGCCCGGTCCGCCCGCCTCCGGGTAGCGGAAAAAATCTGAAACCACAAAGTCCTGGTGGCCGGCCTAACCCCTCCGGCCACCAGGCAAATTTCCCTTCCCCGCTTGCCGGGGAAGGTGGCCGGTCGCGAAGCGACCGGCCGGATGGGGGCAACCGCCAAACCACAGGTCGAACAACACAGCGCCGGATGGGACAGCCAACAAACCACAGGCCAAACAACACACCAAAGGATGAAGTTCACGTCGTGACATCGACCCGAATACTGGCCAGACGGCGCCTCGGCGCGACCGGTGCTGCGCCCCACGTCACCGCCCCGCCCCGGCGGCGACGGCGCACGCGCGGCTTCGTGCAGGTCGCAGGCTCAGTCGCCGCCGAAAGGCTGCGGCTGAACGTGTTCGGCCATGCCTACGTCGGTGTCGGCGCGGTCGTCATCGTCGTGCTCTTCTACCTGGCGATCGCCGCGCAGATCACGCAGTCGTCATATGACATCGCCCGCCTGCAGGACCAACAGCGTCAGCTGATCGCCGAACAGGACCAGCTCCGCTATCAAGAGGTCACCATGCATGCACCCGCGCAGGTGCAGCAGCACGCCGCCCAGAGCGGCATGCAGCGTGTCATCCCGTCGCGTTTCGTCACGGGGCAGGAGGTTGCGGTCGACCTGTCGGCGGCGGTCGGCGCATCGCCCGTCGATGCGACTCCGTTGTGGTTGCGCGCTGTGGCGGTGATCGCCAACACCGTCGCGGGGACACGCGACGTCATGGCGTCGACCAAGAAATAGCTTGAGCACGAGGGCGCTCGCCTCGCGACGCCCCGGACGGGTTGAGCGTGTCGGTTCGGCGCGGCTGCGTGTCGTCTCCATGCTCCTCGTTGCGGTAGTGCTCGCCGGAATGGTCTGGGCACGGCTCGCCTACTGGCAGGTGGTCCAGCACGGCCAGCTCACACTCCAGGCGCAGGCTCAGTACCGCGAGCTTGTCGAGCTGCCGGCGCTGCGCGGTGCGATCTTTGACCGCAACCTGACTCAGCTCGTCGTCAACACCACGGTTTACTCCGCCTTCGTGTCGCCGGATCAGATCGCCGCCACGCAGCGAGACGCCGTGGCGACAGGGCTGGCGACCGTGCTCGGCGCCGACAGGCCAAAGGTGATGGCAACGCTCGAGTCCAACGTGAAGTTCGCCTACATCGCGCGGCGATTCGCCAAGGCGAAAGCAGACCAGCTGCGCACGCTCAAGCTGCCTGGCGTCGGACTGCAAGAAGAAACCCAACGTTCCTACCTGCCCGGGACCAGCTCAGGCAGCACGCTGGCCGCCAACCTCCTTGGCTTTGTCGACTGGAACGGCGACGGCAACTATGGCCTGGAAGCGAACTACCAGAAGGCCCTCGGCGGCACACCGGGCTACATCTCCAGCTACCGCGACCTCGCCAACCGCGAGATCGTGCTCGGCACCCACACCCACCAGGACCCCGTCAATGGACAGAACCTTGTGCTTTCGCTCGACGCGAACATCCAGTACGCGGCCGAACAGGCGCTGATGGAAGGGGTCAAGCGAGACCGTGCGGAAAGCGGCAGTGTCCTGATCATGGATCCCACAACCGGCGGGATCGTCGCGTGGGCCGACTACCCGAGCTACAACGCCAACAGCTTCAACCGCACCAACACCGCGCTCTTCAAAGACAACGTTCTCAGCTATGTCTACGAGCCGGGCTCAGTGATGAAGGTCGTGACCCTGGCCGGGGCGATCAACGCGGGAGCGATCGAACCCGGCACAGTCATCAACGACCCGGGCGTGCTCAATGTCGGCGGTTATCGGATCTACGACTGGGACCGGCGCAACCACGGCAACGTCAACTACACGTACGTGCTCGAGCACTCCCTCAATGTCGGCGCGATGAAGGCGATGCTGGCCGAGGGCCACCCCGCCTTCTACAAGAACCTCGAGGCTTTCGGGCTCACCACACCAAGCGGCATCGACGTCGCGGGCGAGAACCACATCGCGCCGCCTTCAGCGGCGAAGATGCAGGACTCGCAATACGCGACGACAGCGTTCGGCCAGGGCATCGACGTGAACATGGTTCAAATGCTCGCCGCCATCAATGTCGTCGCGAACGGAGGCAAGTACGCGCCGCCCCACGTCGTCGAGCGCGTCGGAAGAAACCTCAACCCGCTGCTGCTGCAGCCCCAGCGGCAGGTGATCAGCGCCGCCACCGCGGCCAAGATGACGACCATGATGCAGATGGTCGTCCAGCACGGATCCGGTTGGACCTCTCGCATCCCAGGCTTTCAGCTCGACCAGTGTGGCAAGACCGGAACGTCGCAGATCCCGGTCAACGGGAAGTACACGCAGGACGTGTGGTCGTCATTCGTCGGGTTCCTGCCCGCCAAGAAGCCGAGGTTCACGATGCTGGTCGTCGTGCGCAAGCCGCACTACCCGGGGAGCGAGAACGACTGGACGCTGAACGACGGCTACATGACGGCCGAGCCGATCTGGAAGCAGATCGCGCAGACGCTCGTCGTCAGCTGGCACATCACACCAGACAAGCCCTAACGATCGCGGGTGAGATCTGTGGATCTCCCCCGCGGAACCCCCTCTGGGTTTCCACGGGTCACGTCCTGTTGCGCGCAGCGCCGCGTCTGGGGACGCCCGGGGTGAATCCGGGCTACCGCTCCACTTAGTGTTTGTAGGACCGTGAAGCAAGAATGAGACTGAGTCTCCTCGAGATCCTCGAGGCTACCGGTGGTGGCGAGGTAGGCGGCACCCAGGTCGGCGAGACGTTCTCGACCTTTCACACCGACTCGCGCGAGGTGAAGTCGGGCGGTGTCTTCTTCGCGCTGCGCGGCCAGGAGATGGACGGCGCCGAGTTCGTCAGTGACGCGATCGCGCGAGGGGCCGCGGCGGTGGTCGTGGAGCGAAAGACGGACATTCCGACCGGCATTGTCGAAGTCCTCGTCCAGGACACGTGGTCGGCGCTTTACGCGCTCGCCTCACACGCGCTCCGCCGGGTGCAGCCACTCGTGGTCGCGGTTACGGGCAGCAACGGCAAGACGTCGACCAAGGAGATGATCGCCGCGATCCTGGGCCAGCACTTCAATGTCAAAAAGACCGAAGGCAACCTCAACACCGAGACCGGCGTGCCGCTCACGATCCTCAGCCTCGAGTCCCACCATTCCGCGCTCGTCCTGGAGATGGGCATGCAGCGTCCGGGGGACATCGGGCGCCTGGCCGGCCTCGCGAAACCGGTGATCGGGGTCGTCACGAACGTCGGCATCGTGCACATCGAGTTCTTCAACTCGCGCGAAGAGATCGCGCGCGCCAAGGGCGAGCTGGTGGCGACGTTGCCTGAAGAAGGCCTCGCCGTCCTCAACGCCGACAACGAGTTCTATCCCTTGCTTGCTCAGATGACGTCCGCCCGTGTTGCCGGCTTCGGCAACGGGCACGGCGATTACCGGGTCGAGGGATTCCAGCCGCTCGAGGGTGGCGGATCGCAGTTCACGGTGCGTGGGGTCGAGGTACGCCTCACGATGGCGGGCCGCCACCAGGCCCTCAACGCCGCCGCGGCGCTCGCGGCGGGCGATTTCGCCGGGGTCTCGGTGGAGGCAGGGGCCACCGCGCTGGCGGGCGTGAACGTTGAGCACCGCCTGCAGGAGATGAGCACGCCGGGCGGCTATTGGGTCATCGACGACGCATACAACGCGAGTCCGGAATCGATGCTCGCCGCCTTCGACGCGCTCGCCGAGACGGCGCGTAACGGGCGACTGCTGGCGGTGCTCGGCGAGATGCGCGAGCTCGGATCGCTGTCCGAGGAGGCGCACCGGCGAGTTGGCCAGAGGGCCGCGGAGGTCTTCGACGCGGTTTGCGTGGTCGACGGCGAGCGGGCCAAGCCGATGGCGCAGGCAGCCGGGGCCGAGCTGGTTCCCGACCGTGCGGGCGCGACGGAGTGGGTCCGGAGGAACGCGGCGAGCGGCGACCGCGTTCTGATCAAGGCCTCGCATGGCATCCGGCTGGACGAGCTCGTCAGGGAACTGACCTCCGCTTGATCTTCGACGCAGCGACATTCGCTGTCGCGTTTGCGGTCGCTTTCGTCCTTTATCCGCCTACCATCCGCGCGCTGCGCCGGCTCCGCTCTGGGCAGGTCATCCAGGATGAGCTGCCCGAGGCGCACCAGAAAAAGGCGGGCACGCCGACCGGCGGCGGGATCCTCTTTGTCGCCGTCGCGATTCTCGGAGGCGTGCTGGCAACGATCGCCGGACATCCCGGCGCGCTGCCCGCCGTAGGTGGGCTCCTCGCAGGGGCGCTGATCGGCTTCGCCGACGACCGGAGCAAGCTCCGCGTCGGCACACGTGGCATCCCGGCGCGGCTCAAGTTTCCGCTGCAACTTCTCCTCGCGGTGCCGGTGGCCTGGCTCGCGACGGTGCAGGGTGGTCCTCAGCTCTCGCTACCTGTATCGCCCTTGCTCGTGTTTCCGCTGGCGGTGATTGCGATCGTCGCCACCGCGAACGCGGTGAACATCACCGACGGCATGGACGGTCTCGCGGGCGGCCTCTCGGTGATCGCCATCGGCGCCACGGCGCTGTTCATGACCGGCGCGCCGGCCGGCGAGAAAGCGGTCGCGATGGCGCTGTGCGGCGGGCTCGCTGCATTTCTCGTCTTCAATCGCTACCCGGCGCGCGTCTTCATGGGCGACACGGGCGCGCTGGCGCTCGGCTTCGCGCTCTCCGCGATGGCGATCCAGCAAGGCCTCCTCTTGTTGCTGCCCGTCGTCGGTCTCGTGTTTGTACTCGAGACGCTGTCTGTCATCATTCAGGTGGCTTATTTCAAAGCCAGCGGCGGACGCCGCGTGTTCACCATGACCCCGATCCACTACACGTTCCACCACGAGGGATGGTCTGAGAACCGCATCGCGCTCACGTTCTGGGGCGCGGGGCTGGTTTCAGCTCTAGCGGCGATCGCTCTCGTGCGGCTCATGGATTGAGAATCCCCACGAACTCAGAGGCTTCGCCGTGAGTTCGCGGGGACCCCTAAGAACCGCTCTCGTGGTCGGCGCGGCGCGAAGCGGCGTCGCGCTCGCGCAGCACCTCACTCGTTTCGGTACCAACGTTCTGGTGGTCGACCGCAAGCCTCAGTCCGAGTTGCGGGACTCCATCGCTCAGATGCCCAAGCAGGGGGTCACGTTTCAGCTGGGCGGCTATGACGCCCGAGTGCTGGATGGGATATCCATCGTGTTCGCCAGTCCTGGCGTGCCCTGGGATTCGGAGCTGCTCAATGAAGCGCGCGCCAGAGGCATTCCTGTTTCCAGCGAGATCGAGCTTTTCCTCGAGATGAGTGGCGGGATCGTCGTCGGAATCACCGGGACCAATGGCAAGACGACGACCACCGCACTCGCAGGCGACGTTCTGAAAGCAGGCGGCCTCGATGTCGTGGTCGGCGGCAATATCGGCGATACAGTCCTCGACCGCCTGCCCGAGATCGGTCCGGAAACGTGGGTCGTGCTCGAGCTCTCAAGCTTCCAGCTCGAGTCGATCGAAAGACCGAAGCTGCACGTCGGTGTGATCCTCAACATCACTCCCGACCATCTCGATCGTCACGGCACGCTGGAGCGCTACACCGAGCTCAAGGCGCGAGCCATCGAGGACGCGGCCTACGCGGTGCTGAACAGCCGCGACCCGGTTGTCAGCGGCCTATCCGCACGCGCGAAGGGCGAGGTCATCTGGTTCGACCAGCACCAGCCGCTCCCGCCGATGCCTCTGCCGGGGCGGCACAACATGGAAAACGCCCTCGCCGCGGCCGCGGTGGGGCGCATCGCGGGACTCAGCGATGAGGCGATCAACGAGGCGATCCGTGGCTTCAAGGGCGTCGAGCACCGGCTGGAGCTCGTCGGGGAGTGGGCAGGCGTCCGTTGGTACAACGACTCGAAGGCGACCAACCCCGACGCGGGCCGCGTCGCGTTGAGCGCGTTTCCGGGTGCACCTGTGATCCTGATCGCCGGCGGGTACGGCAGCGGCTTCGACCTTCGGGAATGGGTCCAGGACGTACTCGCGAATACGGAGGCGGTGATTCTCATCGGCGCTTCTGCCGGCGAGCTGGCCGAGGCCCTGCGCGTGCATCCGAATGTCATCCGGGCCGAAACACTCGAACAGGCCGTGTCCATAGCGGCCGGCATGGCTCGGCAGGGGAGCGTCGTCCTGCTCAGCCCCGCCTACAAGAGCTACGACATGTTCAAAGACTTCGAGGACCGCGGCAACCGGTTCAAAGAGCTTGTCCGGCAGCGGTTCGCGGCGTGAGCCCGACGTCTGCAACTCGGCCGCAGCCCGACCGGCTGCTCCTGTTCACGACCGTCGCCCTGTGCGGGGCCGGCCTCGTCATGGTCACGAGCGCGAGCGTCGCGTTCGCCTACAACCAGCACCAGTCAACCCTGTACTACGCGGAACGTCAGGCGGCATGGTTGCTGATCGGCTTCGTCGCGCTCTTCGTCCTCGGCCGCCTCGACTACCGGAGGATCCGACGGCTCGCGCCGGCCGGAGCGGTCGCGGCCGGGTTGCTCATGCTCCTGGTCCTGGTCCCGCACGTGGGCGTAAGCGTCAACGGCGCGCGGCGGTGGTTCGAAGCGGGGCAGCTCGGGACGTTTCAGCCCTCAGAGCTCGGCAAGCTCGCCTTCGCCGTCTTCGTGGCGCACTGGGTCGACCGCAACGCGCAACGCATGGGCGACTTCAACCAGGTCTTCATCCCTTTCGCGGCGATGCTGGCGGGCGTGCTCGTTCTCCTTTTGCTGGAGCCGGACCTGGGCACCTCGATCGTCATGGTCGGCATCTTCGTCAGCGCCTACTGGGCGGGCGGGGGCCGGCTGCGTCACCTGATCCTGATCGCGGGCGCCCTCGCCCTCGCGTTTGTCGCCGTCACCCTGCTCGAGCCGTACCGAATGTCCCGGCTCGTCGCGTTCAAGAATCCGTGGGCAGACCCGCTTGGCGCCGGCTTCCAGGCCACCCAATCCCTCTATGGGCTTGCTTCGGGGGGCTGGTTTGGGGTGGGAATCGGCCACTCCATCGAGAAGTACGGCTGGCTGCCCGAGGCCCATACCGACTTCATCTTCGCAATCGTCGGCGAGGAAACCGGTCTGATCGGGACGACACTCGTGATGCTGGGCTTCCTGGTTTTCGGGATCCGCGGTTATCGCGCGTCGCTGCGGGCACCGGACCGATTTGGCATGGCGCTCGCGGCGTCGATCACCACCTGGATCACGTTCGAGGCGCTTCTGAACATGGGGACCGTCACCAACACCCTGCCCATCACGGGAGTCCCGCTGCCGTTTTTCAGCTATGGCGGCACGGCGCTCGCCACGACACTCGCCGCGGTTGGCCTTCTGCTGAGCATCGCCCGCCACGGGTCGGGTTCGGCGTTGCGGAACAATCGGTCATCAGATGAGACTTTTGATCGCTGGCGGCGGAACCGGAGGTCACCTGTTTCCGGCCCTCGCGGTCGCGCGAGCGTTTCACGCTGAGGAGCCGCATGGTGCCTTGCTTCTGGTCGGGCGCTCCGGTGGCCCGGAAGAGAGGCTTGTGCCCGCGGCGGGTTTCGAGCTGCAGACAATCAGGGTTCGTGGACTCGACCGCGACGCGCCCTGGAAGAACATCGCTCTTCCCGTTCTCGTCCCCCTGGCGCTCCGGTCCGCGCTCCGCATCGTGGACAGGTTTCGGCCCGACGTCGTGCTCGGCATGGGCGGCTACGTGATGGCTCCTGCGGTGGCCGCGGCGCGCATCCGCCACATTCCTTATGTCTTGCACGAGAAGGACGTCCGGCCCGGGCTGGCGACGAGATACTTCGCGGCGAACGCCGCCGCGGTCTGCACGACGCTGCCGGGCACCGACGAGCGGTTGCGCAACGTCAGGACCGTGCTCACCGGCGTCCCTCTGCGCGAAGGTTTCGAGGCGCGCATTCCCGATATTCCTCCGCGCCGCCTGCTGGTGACCGGGGGCAGCCAGGGCGCGCGGCGTTTGAACGAGGCCACGTGGGCGGTGCTCGATGAGCTGTGCGCGAGGTATGAAGAGGTCATCCACGTCGCCGGGCAGCAGGGCAAGGATGGAGTGGAGCGACATGCCCGCGAGCGTTACGGCGGGATGGCTTTCGCCGATGACATGCCCGCGCTCATGGCACGGGCCGATCTCATGGTCAGCCGAGCCGGCGTGAGCACGATCTCCGAGGCCGCCGCGGTCGGCCTGCCGATGATCCTCGTGCCGGGGACCTTTGGCGGCGGGCACCAGGAGGAGAACGCGGCCGCGATGGTCGCGGCCGGTGCGGCCGTCCGGATCGCCGACGAAGAGCTCACGGGCGAAAGCCTCATACGCACGATTGCAAGCCTCGACGCCAACCGCCTGCGGGCGATGGCGAAGGCATCCGCGGCGACCGGGCGTCGGGATGCCGCGCAGCGCGTTCTACGAGTGCTTCACGAAGTGGTAAGGAGGTGAGCCCGGGGATGCCAACGGGATCTTTGGAGCCCATGCGGCCCCATCGCCGCGTTAGGGGGCCCGTCCCTTCGTCGCTGCCCCCGCTATCCACGGCGCGGGGACCCCAGCAGGTATGCGCTCCTCCTCGGGCCACCCCTGCCTTGCGCTGGGACCACCTGGATCTCCAAATCTCTCCGCCGGCCCCCCGGGCCCACCTCCAGTGAGGGTTCACCTGATGGGGGCCGGCGGGGCCGGTGTATCGGCGCTGGCGCGCGTCTTCCTCGCCCGAGGGGATGACGTCACCGGTTGCGATATCAAAGAATCGGAGACGACGGCCGAGCTCGAAGAAGCGGGTGTCCGGATGAGCGTGGGTCACGACCCCGAGCACGTCCTGGGAAAGGACTTGCTCGTCTACAGCGGCGCGATCAAGAGATCGCCGGAGCTCGAGGCCGCGAGGGCCATGGGCGTCAAGGTCGTGAGCCGCGCCGAGATGCTCGCCAGGCTCATCAGCGAGACGAACTCGATCGCCGTGGCCGGGACGGCCGGCAAGACCACCGTCACGCACATGATCGGCCACATCCTCGTCATGGCGGGTTACGACCCCACCGTGCTGGTCGGCGACGGCTCCAGCGCCAGGGCGGGACAAGGGGAGTGGCTGGTCGCGGAGACGGACGAGTCCGACGGCACGCTCACGTTGCATCACCCGCAGCGGGCAGTCGTGACCAATATCGAGCTCGACCATCCCGACCACTTCCGCGACGTGTCCGCGGTGCGCGACCTCTTCCAGTGGTTCATTGAGGCCATCCCCGAGACGGGCCTCGCCGTGCTTTGCGCGGACGACGAGCTGGCGCGCGAGCTCAAGCCCAAGGCTCGCAAGGTCACCTACGGTTTCCGGCAGGGCGCGACCTACCGCTGCGAGCCGACTCGTCCTTTTCCGATCTATCGTGGAGCGGACCTTCTCGGCCACATCGACCTGCGCCAGCCGGGCCGGCACAACATTCAGAATGCGACCGCCGCCGTGGCCATGGCCCTCGAGATCGGGGTCCCGTTCGCTGACGTCGCGGGCGCGCTCCAGACCTTTCCAGGCGCCCATCGGCGAATGGAGTTCCTGGGCACTTTCCAGGGCGCGGCCGTGTACGACGACTACGCGCACCACCCGACCAAGGTGCGTGCGACGATCGAGGCGGCGCGCGAGCTCCGTCACCGCCGGCTTCTCGTCGTCTTTCAGCCGCATCGTTACTCCCGACTGAGCGCCCTGATGCACGACTTCGCGCGCTCGTTCGTGGGCGCGGACCGCGTCTATGTGCTCGACGTATACAGCGCCGGCGAGCAGAACGTCTCAGGCGTGCAGGCTGCGGACCTCGCGCACCAGGTCCCACAGGCGATTTACGTCGGCGACTTCACAAGGGCGAAGGAAGCTCTGCAGGAGATCGTCGGCCCGGACGACCTGGTGCTGCTGATGGGCGCGGGCGACATCAAACAGTTGGGCGATGAGCTGGCGCACAAAGTCTAGGCTCGCCTGGCTTCGCGAGCTGCCCGGCGTGAGCGAGAACGAGGCGCTCGCATCGCGGACCTCGTTCGGCATCGGGGGCCCCGCCGAGTTTTTCGTTGAGCTTGCGCGGCCCGAGGCCATCGAGAAGGCGATCGAGGGGTGCCGCGAGCGCGACATTCCTTATCTATTGCTGGGCGCTGGGACCAACCTCCTCGTTGCCGACCGCGGCGTCGAAGGATTGGTCGTGCGCGTGGTGAATCGTGAGCACCAGGTCGACGGCACCCGCGTCCGCGCCGGCGCCGGGTTGAAGATGATGCGGCTCGCGCGGATCGTCGCCGACGCCAACCTTCGCGGCTTCGAGTTCGCGATCGGCGTCCCCGGCACCGTGGGCGGAGCCGTGTACCAGGACGCCGGTTGCTGGGGCAAGGACATCCGCGAGGTGCTCGTCGAGGTCGAGGGCTTCATGCCGGGCACGGGCAAGCAGACTTGGAAGCCGTCGGCGCTGAAGTTCGGCTACCGCACGTCCGCGCTGCGCGATGGAGATCTGAAAGGCGCGCTCGTCATCTCCGCCACCGTGCAGCTGACGCGCGGTGATGGGGAAGAGGCGAAACAGCTCATGTCCAAGCTCACAAGGGAGCGCAACGAGACACAGCCGATCAAGACCAAGAACTGCGGCAGCGTGTTCAAGAACCCGCAGGGCGATTCGGCGGGCAGGCTTGTCCAGGCCGCCGGACTGAAAGGCACGCGGGAGGGCGCGGCGGTTGTCTCGGAGCTGCACGGCAACTTCATCATCAATGAGGGCGGCGCCACCGCAGCCGACGTGAGGCGGTTGATCGAACGCGTGATGGTGGAGGTCAAACGTCGCTTCGGCGTCCAGCTCGAGCCCGAGGTCGAGATGGTCGGCCAATGGCAATGATCTCGTGAGGCTCGCCGTGCTGAGAGGCGGGAAGTCGGCCGAGCGTGAGGTCTCGATGCGCTCGGGAGAGCAGGTGGCGAATGCCTTGCGCGGTCGCGGACACGACGTCACGCTCGTCGACCTCGACGGCAACACGTGGGACACACTGCGCGATGGTCATTTCGCCTGCGTGTTCAACGCGCTTCACGGCCGGCTGGGAGAGGACGGCACGGTGCAGGGGATGCTCGAGCTGCTCGGCTTGCCCTACACGGGCTCGGGAGTGCTCGCTTCCGCGCTCTGCATGGACAAGTCGCGCGCCGGCAAGGTCATGGCCGGCGTCGGCTTGCACGTGCCCGAGTTCGAAGAGCTCGAGATCAAGGAGGGGGTCGCGGCCGATGTTGTCGAGCGTCTTGTTGCGACGTTGGGTTTGCCGCTCGTCATCAAGCCGGTCCGCGAGGGGTCGACCATCGGCCTGACCATTGCCCAGGACGCCGACGCCGTCGCGTCCGGGCTCGTCCTCGCGGCACGCTACGACCGCCGGGTGCTGGCCCAGCGCTTCGCGGTCGGAACGGAAATCACCATCGGGGTGCTGGCGACGCCCATCCTCCAAATCCTGCCGACGCTCGAGATCGTCAGCGAGAACCCGGTGTACGACTACGACGCGAAGTACACGGCCGGCAAGTCGCACCACATCATCCCGGCCAGGATCCCGGAGGCTTCTCGAGCGGCAGCGTCAGACGCCGC
>DASPYE010000173.1:0-1685 GCA_035636935.1 Candidatus Dormiibacterota bacterium
ACAACAGTGCGCGCTGATTCGCCGCTCAGTCCGGGCACGATTCCATTACACCAGGCGGCCCCTGATAGTTCCGCACCCGTAACCTGGTTTCGGTGAAGACCATCCCGGCCGCGCTGCACGTGCCGGAGCTCGCGGACGAACCGGGACTCATCCACGGTTTCTCGACGACGCTCCTGGGATCGGTTGGCCTGACGCATGCGCCCGACAAGGAACCGGTGCTGGCTGCGCGCAGGTCTTTCATGCAGGTGATGGGGGTTGAGGACCGGATTTTGACGACCGCCGGCGCCGTCCACGGAGCGGCGGTTGCCCGGATCAACGATCCTCGCGGTTTGGTGAACAACGTGGACGCGATGGTCACGGACCGATCCAGCGTCGCGCTGTTCACCACGCACGCCGACTGTTTTCCGATCGTGTTGTGGGACCCCGAAAAGAAGGCAGCGGGACTGGTCCACGCTGGTTGGCGGGGAACGCAGGCAGGGGTCGCGACAGCGACGGTCGAATTCATGCGCGAGGAGTACGGGTCTCGGCACATCCTCGCCGGAATCGGGCCCGGAATCTGCGCGCGCTGCTATGAGGTCGGACCGGAGTTCGAGTCGAGGTTTGACTCGCGATTCTTGAAGCGGGGCGCGGGCGACCGGCTGCTCTTGGACCTCGCGGCGGCGAACCGCGCCCAGCTCGAAGACTCCGGCGTCGACGCGGTTCACGACATCGGCATCTGCACCAAGGAGAGCTACCTGTTTCCGTCGCACCGGCGGCATCCCGACGGCAAGCGATTCGGCGCCATCGTCGCCCTCCGGTGAGCGTCGAGGAGACTCTACGGGCGGTCCGTGAGCGTATCGAGCGCGCGGGTGGTAACCCTGGCGAGATCAAGATCGTCGCCGTCACCAAGGGCTTCGGCCCCGATGTGTGCCGCCAGGCCATCGTCGCGGGCCTGAAGACCCTGGGCGAGAACCGCGTTCAGGAGGCGCTCCAGAAGATGGATGCGGTGGAGGGCGCGGAGTGGCACCTCATAGGCCACCTCCAGAGCAACAAGGTGCGCCACACCACCGGACGGTTCGCGCTGATCCAGTCGGTCGACTCGCGTCGGATCGCCGAGGCGCTGGCGGCCATCGACGCGGCGCAAGCGGTGCTGGTCGAGGTCAACGTCGCCCGCGAGACCCAGAAGACAGGGGTCGACCCCGCCAGGGCGGCTGCCGTGATCGCCGAGGTGGCGGAGATGCTCGACCTGAGGGGGCTCATGGCGATGGGCCCGACCAGCGGAGATCCGACACCGGCGTTTACGGAGCTGCGCACCCTGCGTGATGCCGCTCAGCAGCGCCTGGGAAAGGCGCTCCCTATCCTTTCTATGGGCATGAGCGGCGATTTCGAGGCGGCGGTGAAGGCGGGCAGCACGATGCTGCGGCTTGGTGAGGCCCTTTTCGGTCCGCGGCCGGCCTGATGGGCCTCGTCGCGGCGCTCCTGATCAACGTGCTCTACGCGTTCATCATCGTGATGTTCGTGCGGATCGTCTTTTCGTGGATCAGCCCGTACCCGACCAACGCCGTCACGCGCCTGGCGTATCGAATTACCGAGCCTGTCCTGGCACCCATCCGGCGGTGGCTGCCGCCGATGTCGGGTTTCGACCTCTCGCCGATGGTCGTCATGCTTGGTGCGTACCTCCTGATCTCGATCCTCAGAAACATCGC
>DASPYE010000174.1:0-2331 GCA_035636935.1 Candidatus Dormiibacterota bacterium
GCCCGCCCGCCCGACGAGTGGATCCTCTCCACCGCCGCCGCGGCCTGCGGCAGCGCCAGGGGATCCCGGTTGTAGTCCGTGGCCTGGCCCACGACGGCAGCCGCCGCACCCAGCACGACGACCGGTGCCAGCACCCACCAACGGGCGACGGCCGCCGCCATCAGGTAGCCGAGCGCCGGGACCAGGAAAACGAAGAACCGCGGGTAGAGAAACGACGGCTGGAGGGCGAGCCAGAGCAATCCCAACACGACCACCAGCACCCCGACAGTCGCCCACAACCACGCCTCCCGGCGCACCGCCCATAGGCCCAGCAGCACCACGGCGAGCCACAGGCCGACCGGCAGCAGCACCGGCGCCCCCAGCAGGAACAGGACCAGGTCGCGCGGAAACGTGGGAGAGAAAAGCGGGGGCGGAAGTCCGTGCCGGACAAGCTCGGTGACCAGAACGCTCGCGTTCGCCGCCACACCGATGAGCGCGGCCCCGATCCAGGCGGGCGCCAGCTCCACCAGCTCGGCGCGCGAGCGGCGCGTAAGGATCCAGGCCAGGTGGCACAGCAGGACCAGCGCGGCAAAGAGGTGGGCGGCGATCGCGAGGCCCATGACGACCGCGTATCCGACCAATCTCCAGCGGGTCCGCGGGCCGGCGAGCAGCACCGTTCCCGCCACCGAGCCAAGCGCGGCGAGGCTGTAGCCGCGCACGTCCCGGCTGTTGTCGACGAACAGGGGGTCCGTCGCGATGTACAGGCCGGCGCACAGCCCGGCGAGCAAGCCGAAACGGCGCACGAGAACGCCGGTCGACAACCCCACGGTCGCTCCGGCGCCGAGCGCCGGCAGCAGGCGGTAAACCACCTCGTTGCGCGAGCCCGTCGCGGAATAGATCACGTGACTCAGGAGCGAGACAAGCACGTGGTCGTTGCCCGCGACCTGCGTCACCGGGATCGTCGGGATCACGGAGCGGACAGCGAATGCGTCCAGGAGCGACGGTGTCGCGATGAAGTTCGCGAACGTGGCCGCCGCGTCGTAGCCGAACGATCGGTTGGAGCCGATCATGTAGATGGCGAAAGTGGCGACGCCCAGGAGGGCGCCGGTCAGCAGGCTGCGGTTAGCCGACGTCCCCGACAAGCTCTTCGATGTCTTCGCCCGTGTAGGCCGCGGCCTGCATGCGGAAGAGCCTCGCATAGCGGCCGCCCAAACGCATCAATTCTTCGTGGGTGCCTTCCTCGACCAGGCGCCCGTGCTCGAGGAAGACGATCCTGTCCGCGCGGCGCACCGTGGAGAAGCGGTGCGAGATATAGACCGCCGTCCGCCCGTGCGTCAGCGAGCGCAGCCGCTCGAAAAGGTCGTACTCGGCCTGGGCATCCAGGGCTGACGTGGGCTCGTCGAGGAGCAGGATCTTGGCGTCCTCTCGCATGAAGGCGCGGGCCAGGGCAACCTTCTGCCACTCGCCACCGGACAGGTTCACGCCCGCGTCGAACCATTTGCCCAGCGCAGTGTCGTAACCGTCGGGCAACGCGGCGATCAGCTCATCGGAGCCCGCCTGCTTGCTCGCGCTGACGATGGCTTCGCGGTCGCTGATCTCGGGCACGTTGCCCAACCCGATGTTCTCCGAGGCCGTCGCCTGGTAATCGACGTAGTCCTGGAACATCGCGCCGATCTGTCGCCTCAGCTCGGTTGGCTCGAAGTCGCGGATGTCGACGCCGTCGATGAGGATGCGCCCCTCGATCGGGTCGTAGAGGCGGCATATGAGCTTGAACAGCGTCGTCTTGCCGGCGCCGTTGCGACCCACGACCGCCAGCGTCTCCCCCGCCTTGATCGTGAACGAGACCTCGGTGAGCGCCGGGTTTTCCGCCCCCGGGTAGGCGAAGGTGACGTTCTCAAAACGGATCTCGCCGCGCAGCGGTACCGGTACTGGCTTCGGATCCGCGGGGACCGGCATCGACGGCTGCTTCGCCATCAGCTCGACGAGGTTGTTGAGGTAGAGGTTGTGCTCGTACATGCCCGAAAACCCGCTGAGGATGCTCTGGATCGAGTTCTGCACCGACACCGCGGCCTGCGTGTAGGCGGTCAGGGCTCCGATTGAAAGGTGGCCTGCGATGGCCTGCAGCGCGATGTAGAGATAGGTGAACGAGGTAACGATCGTGCTGATGTTGCCCAGCGCGAATCCGGTCATGTAGCGACGAACCATCTGTGACCTTTGGCTCTCGTAGAAGGCGCTCGCGATGAGACGGTAGCGCTCGATGAAGTACTGGCCGAGGCCGAAGAGCTTGACTTCCTTGGCGAACGAATCCGTCGTGACCAGGTTGACCATGTAGGTCATCCGGCGCAGGAGACG
>DASPYE010000175.1:0-4663 GCA_035636935.1 Candidatus Dormiibacterota bacterium
GCGCCGCTCCGTAGAGCCAAATTACGTGCTATTCGAAGGTTGGCCGCTCCTCGCCCCCAACGGGTGAGCGGGCCCAATCTGGCCCGCTCACCCGGAAGACAATCCGTCAATGCGCCGTCGAGAAGCGCCTGCGGATCACAATCGTGCTGCCGGCGATGAAGAACAGCGCGGCCACGACCGTGCCGGCTCCGATCCCAGCGTCGGCCCAATCGAAGCCGTCCGACGGCAGCGCTCCTTGCCGTCCGACGGTCGTGGGGATCAACCAACTCCGATCCGCGCCGGTGAGCCCTTCACCAAGGTGCCGCGGCACCGGTTGAGGCTTCAGCCAGGCTCGGTCACTACCTGACAGACCTTCGCCGGGCCGGTGGGATGCAGCACTGGCCAGGGGCGCGGCGCTCGCCATCGCCACGACTGCGGTCCCGACAGCGGCGAGCCTGCGAAGCGTGGGGGTGCCATCGAACATCGTCCTCTCCTTCGGTCCGGGTCGCTCCTCCGCGACCTCTTGCTCCGACCATGTGGGGCGCCGCTAACGGCAGCCTGCGCGGAGGCTGTCTTTCGGCTAACGCCGGTGTTAGCGTGGAATCGAAGGAGGGCGTAACGTGGAGTTCCGGCTACTCGGCCCACTCGAGGTAAGCGACCACGGCCGCGCACTCGAGCTCGGAGGACGAAAGCGCCGCGCCCTGTTGGCGCTTCTGCTCCTGCACGTCAACGAGGTCGTTTCCAGCGACCGGTTGATCGAGGAGCTATGGGGCGAGGAGCCGCCGCAAGCCGCCGCAACGGCTCTCCACGGACACGTCTCTCGGCTGCGCAAGCTCCTCGCCGGCGAGGGCAGCTCTGAGCAGCTGCTGGTCACCCGACCGCCGGGCTACATGCTGCAGCTCGAGCCGGAACAGCTCGACCTGCAGCGATTCGAGCGGCTGCGCGCCGAAGCACGCGCTGCCCGCTCGAACAGTGACCTCGCGGGCGCTTCGACAGCGCTGCAGGCCGCTCTGTCGCTCTGGCGCGGACCGGCTCTGGGGGATCTCGCGTACGAGCGCTTTGCGCAAACCGAGGTCAACCGGCTCGAGGAACTGCGGCTGGCGACGATCGAGGAGCGGATCGATGCCGATCTCGCACTCGGCCGCCACGGCGATCTCATCTCCGAGCTGGAGCTTCTGGTGAGCGAGCATCCGTTGCGCGAGGGCTTCCGCGCGCAGTTGATGCTCGCTCTCTACCGATCCGGGCGCCAGGTCGAAGCGCTCCAGGTGTACCAGCAGGCGCGCGCGGCGCTCGTCGGGGAGCTCGGGATCGAGCCCGGCCAACCTCTGCGCGAGCTGCAGCAGGCGATCCTGCGCCAGGACGAATCCCTGGACGCACCACGCGAACCGCCGCCTTCAGAGTCAGCCACTGGGCGCAAGCAGGGGTCCTCGCGCAGCCGCCTCGCATTGCCGATCGCAGCGGCCTGTGCGATCGGAGGCGCCGTCGCTCTCGGCCTCCTCTTGCCGCGTGTTTTCGAAGAGAGCAAAGCGCATGCGAAATACCGGTCCGGCACCGTTCTGGTGGACCTGAAGACGCGCAAGCAGATCGGCTTCGTCCCACCCTCGCAGCTCGACTTTTCCGGGTTCCCTGTCTACTCCGGCGGACACTTTTGGCTGATGAACCTCACGACGAGCACCTTCGTGGAGGTCGATCCGAAAACGGGAAAGGTGCTGCACCAGTTTCCGCTGCCCTCCGGCGCGAGGGACACACCCTTTGCGGTCTCCGGGCACACGCTCTGGATTAGTGCCGGAGACGACCTGGTGAAGGTCGACACCACGCTCGGGCAGGAGATCGACCGGCTCCATCTCGACAAGATCGTCGGAACAAAGGGTCCGGCTGAGGGCGTCGCCGACGGCGGAGGCCTGGTCTGGGTCGGGAGGGACGTCGGCCTCGGGCAAGTCGCCGCAATCGATCCCCACACACGCAAGCTCAGGTACCGGTTCAACGGCGTCGTCCACCACACGAATCTCGCTTACGGCAGCGGAACTATCTGGGCAGCCGACGATGCCGGTGTCGACGTGATCAACCTGAGTGCGGACACCGTCACCAAAGTGCGCGACATCGAGACGGTAGATCCCTTCTACGGCCCCGGCTCGGGCGGGAACTCCGTTACGGCCGGGGGCGGCTTCGGCTGGGCGACGGACTCGGCGCGAGGAGTCGTCTACAGGATCGACCGAAACGGACGAAACGTGGCGTATCACATCGGCCTCGGCGCGAACGGCGCCTCGTTCAGCGACGGCGTGCTCTGGGCTCGCAGCGAAGACGAAGGCACCGTCGTCGCAATCGACGCTGTCACCGGGCGCAAAACCTTCTACCGCTTCGGTCATCCGGTCGGCGCCGAGGTCGTGGGTGGGGGCATCCTGCTCGCCGCGCTCGGGGTGGGCCGGACGACCGAGGACAGCATCGCCGCACTCAACGGCAATGTCATTCGCCTGTTGTCCAAACAAGGTGCGCTCGGCCAAGGGAATGAGCCGGCTCTCAACTGGGACTTCGCCGCCGATCAGATCGAGTTCGCGACCTGCGCGAAGCTGCTGAACTTCCCGGACAAACCGGCACCCGAAGGGTCGCATCTCCGCCCCGAGGTGGCGGCTGGGATGCCCACGGTTTCCCGAGGCGGCCGCACCTATACGTTCAGAGTTCGCCGCGGCTACGCCTTCTCGCCCCCATCGGGGCAGCCCGTCACGGCAAAAACTTTTCGCTATTCGATCGAGCGCGCGTTGTCTCCCAAGCTGGGATTCGGCCCCGGGGCATTCTGGGTGACCGACATCCAGGGTGAGCAGGCGTTCCGAAACGGCAAGGCCGAACACATCTCGGGCCTCCGCGCAGCCGGCGACCGGTTGTCGATCACCCTGACGAAGCCCTCCCCCGGCTTCCCTTACGAGCTGGCCGATCCGGCCTTCTGTCCGGTACCGATCGGCACCCCCTTCGTCCCGGGAGGTGCGAACCGGCGGGCGGTCGACACCGGCGACTACTCGATGCCTTCGGCGGGCCCTTACTACGTCGCCGCTTGGCAAAACGAGAAGTACGTGATCCTGAAGCGGAACCCGAACTACCACGGCCCGCGGCCGCACGCGTCAGACGCGATCGTCCTCCGCGAGGGCCTGGACGCGACCGTGGCGCTCGATCGGATCCGCCACGGAGGCTGGGACGGAATCGTCTCCTCGGGCCATACCGGCGCCGAGCTCGCGGACCCGCTGCTCGACCCCACCGGCCCGGTCGCAGCGCGGTACGGAAAGACGTCGTCGAGTCACGACCAGTACGTAGCGCCGACGCTTCCCCATGTGGGCTTCCTCATTCTGAACGCCGTTCGAGGACCGTTCACCGATCGGACCGTGCGGCGGGCGGCCGCGCTGGCGCTCGACCGTGCCGAGATCGCGCGCGTCTGGGGCAACATGGTTCCGGCCGATCAGCTGCTGCCGCCGGTAGCTGCAGGCTTTCAAGAGCGGAACCTCTACCCGCTCGACACTCCCGATCTACGCGCCGCCGCGGCCCTGATGCACGGGCGCCGCCTCGACGTCGTGATGGGGGTCTTCCCTGACACCCTGGCCATACAGCAAGGCCGGCTGGTCCGCGCAGAACTCGGTCCGATCGGGCTTCGGGTCAAGCTCATAGCGCTTCCGGACGAGGACACGTTCAACGGCATCCTGGATCGGGGCGGCAAGATCGACCTGGTCGACGGCGGGCTGTTCGCCAGTATCGACGGGGCGGACTTTCTCGAGAGCGCCGTCACCGTAGGCCCGGCGCCATCCCGGTTCCTGACGCAGAAAGTCATGAGCGAGGTCAACAGAGTGACGCGCCTGACCGGCAAGAAGCGCTGGGCTGCGGCCGGAAGACTGGCTAACCGTCTTGCCGCGCAAGACGTTCCGCTCATCGCTTACGGCAACCGGGTCTCGGACGAGTTCTTCGCACCCACGGTCGGCTGTCGCGTCTTCCCGCCGGCGAGCGAAGGTGTGGATCTCGCTGCCCTGTGCCGAAAGGGAAGCGGGTAGCGGGCGGGTCTCCCGCGTCGCAGCTCGACTGCTCCCTCGCTAAGAGCTCGCAGTCACCGGCGCGCGAACTGGCGCGCAGGACGGACGCACAAGGTCTTTTCCTGCTAACCGGTAGTTCCGCGCATAGTCTTCAAAACTGGTGCGGCGTGGCAACCCCACGCTCGGTCGGTTCGACTCCGGCGCCGCTCCGTCGAGCCAAAACTCGCTTGAGTAAACGAGTTCCGGGCTGTCTTCGGGGCACCGCTCAAGGCCGCGGGAAGCGTACTGAGACCCCTGGAGACCTCCTGAAACGCCGCGGGACCGGCGCGCGACTGGCGCGCGCCTGGGCTCGCCACGGCACAGGGCGGAGCAGGAAGAGCACGCCTCGCCGTCGACCCAGCGCGCCCCGTACGTAGTGCCGTCGCCGTCGCTCTCCCTAGGTAAGCGACACCGACGGCAGGAGAGTCCGAGCTCGACAGGGCTGAGCGACGGTCGCCGCGGCCCGATTCAGCCCTGCGGGGCACGACGCAGGCGGGCGACGGCGACACAGGGCGGACTCCACTCGCTCCCCGAGAGGGATGCCTCGCTCATGCCACGGTTCGTCGCGGAGACGTACTCGCTGGTTGCGCGGCCGCAGGCGAGGCAGAGGGCCGAGTAGGCGCAGCGGTCGGCCCGCG
>DASPYE010000176.1:0-4876 GCA_035636935.1 Candidatus Dormiibacterota bacterium
GTTGCTCGGCCTGGCCGGCGGGGACTCCATCGAGTTCGAGGGCCAGCTCAAGGTTGCGCTCGCCGAGCTGCGCGATGCGTGGGAATCGATGGTGGCCGTCTAGCGATGTGCGGAGTTTTCGGGATCTGCGCCAAGCAAGGCATCGACGTCGCCAACCTCACCTACTTCGGGCTGTTCTCGCTGCAGCATCGCGGCCAGGAGTCGGCGGGGATCGCGGTCTCCGACGGTTCGTCGATCCGCGTGCAGCGCGCCATGGGGCTGGTCGCGCAGGTGTTCTCGCCCGCGCAGATCAAGCACCTGGGGGAGGGGTCGATCCTCGCGCTCGGCCACACCCGCTACTCGACGACTGGATCGAGCCGGGCCGAGAACGCGCACCCTCTTCCGTTTCATCACCCTAGCCTCGGACCGGGCGCCATCGCGCACAACGGCAACCTCCTGAACGCCGAATCGCTGCGCACTCAGCTGGAGGACCAGGGGGTCGTCTTCGAGACGGCTCTCGACACCGAGGTGATGGCGCGGCTCATCGAGAACACACACGGCCGGACGTGGGAAGAGGTGATCCGCAGGACTTTCGCGCGCGTCGTCGGTGCCTATTCATGCGGCATCATCACGCCTCGCCAGCTCATCGCGCTCCGCGACCCGTTTGGGTTCCGGCCGCTGTGCATCGGCTACATCCCCCTGCCGGGACAGCCAGCGCACGTGATCGCGTCCGAGACCTGCGCGCTGGACACCGTGCACGCCAACTTCGTACGCGAGGTCCAACCCGGCGAGATGGTGATCATGGACGAGCACGGAGTGCACAGCGTCAGCTTCCAGGCATCTAGCAAGCACGCGATGTGCGTATTCGAGTTCATCTACTTCGCGCGGCCCGACTCGATCCTCAAGAACTGCGAGCTGGAGGACGCGCGTATCCGGATGGGCCACGAGCTGGCTCAGGAAGCGCCAGTCGACGCCGATATGGTGGTCGCGTTTCCAGACTCGGGCACTCCGGCGGCGATTGGTTACGCGGAGGCGGCCGGCATCCCGTTCCGGGAGGCCTTGATGAAGAGCCGCTACATCAACCGGACATTCATCCAGCCGGACCAGTCGCTCCGCGAGGCCGGTGTGATGCTCAAGCTCAACGCTCTACCCCGCTCGATCAAGGGAAAGAGGCTAATCGCGGTCGATGACTCGATCGTCCGCGGCACCACCTCCCGCCGCATCATCGAGCGGCTCCGCGCCGCGGGGGCCAGCGAGATCCACATGCGTATCTCCAGCCCGCCAATGCGATATCCGTGCTTCATGGGGGTTGACATCGGCTCCACCAAGGAGCTCATCGCGGCCGGCCGCTCGGTCGACGAGGTCCGTCGCCAGATCGGCGCCGATTCGCTTCACTATCTTTCGATCCCAGGCTTGATCCGGGCGATCGGGCGAGGGACCGCGCAGGAGTTTTGCCGCGCCTGCTTCGACGGTTCGTACCCGGTGCCCGTCCCGCAGCAGCTCGAGATGGACAAAATGCAGTTCGAGATGCCGCTGAAGTCGGACCACATTCCTGGACCCCCGTCGCCTCAGCTGGCGAAAATCTGAGAGGTGCGGCCAGAGATGCCAACCGGAGCTTCGGCGGCTATGCGACTCATCTGCGTCGTTGCGGGCTCCGCTCCTCGCTCACGCATCAACGGATGCGCTCGCTGCGGGGCTCGCCCGCGCCTAGCATCTGAGCCACCTATCCACCGAATCTCTCGGCCGGCCCTCCGGCCACACCTCTAGCGTGAGCGGCGAGGGCTTGTCGTACGCCGCGGCCGGCGTCGACATCGGGGCTTACGAGCGCGCGCTGGAGCGGGTCAAGCCGCTGATCGCGGCCACGCAGGGTAAGGAGGTAGCCGTCGGCGTCGGGCCGTTCGCGGGCCTCTATGCCCTGCCCGGCGGTGGACACCTCGCGGCCAGCACCGACGGCGTCGGCACCAAGATCAAGGTGGCCATCGCCACCGGCAACCACCGGGTCATCGGCGCTGACATCGTGAACCACTGCGTTAACGACATCGCGACAGCGGGCGCGCGACCGCTCTTCTTTCTTGACTACTTCGCCACAGGAAAGCTTGAGCCTGAGGTATTCGCGCAGCTGATCGAAGGCATGACGTCGGCGTGCGGCGAGGCCGGATGCGCCTTGCTCGGCGGCGAGACCGCGGAGATGCCCGGCGTCTACGCGCTGGGCGACTACGACCTGGCGGGCTTCATCGTCGGCCTGGTCGAGCCGGGTTCACGTCGCGAGCCGATCAAGGTTGGCGATGTACTCGTCGGGCTGCCGTCGACCGGCCTGCATACGAAT
Organism: Candidatus Dormiibacterota bacterium; assembly: GCA_035636935.1. Lineage (GTDB taxonomy): Bacteria > Chloroflexota > Dormibacteria > Dormibacterales > Dormibacteraceae > 40CM-4-65-16. Next base: position 2,306 of record DASPYE010000176.1, read on the forward strand.
GGTTACTCGCTCGCCCGCAAAGTGTTTGCCAATGTGCCTTTGACCGGTGTGCTCGCGGACCAGCTTATGGCCCCGCATCTTTCTTATCTGAGCGACCTTGCGCGAATCCGCTGGAAGGGCGCCGCACACATCACCGGGGGCGGCATCCTGGGCAACTTACCGCGCTGCCTGCCCGACGGAATCGCCGCGCGCATGGACCGTGCGGCGTGGACGGTCCCGCCGATCTTCGACTTCATCCGTGAACGGGGTCGCGTTGCCGACGATGAGATGTACGCGACGTTCAACATGGGGCTGGGCATGATCCTGGTTGTCGCCCGCGATGCTGTTCCACCGGGCGTCGTGGTGGTGGGCCAGGTCGTCCGCCAGACCGGCCCCGACCGGGTCCGATTCAACTGAACGTCGGGGTCTGCGTCTCCGGTCAGGGAACCAACCTCCGCAATCTCGTCGAGCAGGGGATCAACGTCGTCGCCGTCGCCACGAACCGTCCCTCGTGCGGTGGCGCTGCCTACGCGCGTGAACAACTCATTCCGCTGGGCGAGCTGTCCCAGAAGGGGTTCGAGTCGGCGGAAGCTCGGGACATGGCGATGCGCGATTTCTTCCTGGGCCATCGCGTCGAGCTGGTTGTCGACGCGGGATACGACCGCATCCACACGACGCCCTTTCTTGATGCGTTTGCAAACCGCCTCATCAACGTTCACCCGTCGCTGCTGCCGGTGTTCGCCGGGGGCCTGGACGCGATCGAGCGCGCCCTTGCCGGCGGCGCGGAGGAAACTGGCGCGACAGTGCACCTGGTGACCGCCGACGTCGACGCCGGGCCCATCCTGCTCCAGGAGGCGGTCCCGATCCGTGTCGGCGACACGGCGCAGACTCTGCGCGAGAGGGTGCACGAGGCGGAATACCGGATCCTGCCGCGAGCTGTGCGGCTCATGGAGGCACGGCTTGCCAACAGCTCTCCTGTCCGTTAGCGACAAGACAGGTCTCGCCGCATTCGCGCGCGGACTCCACCGGCTCGGCTACGAGCTGTTCGCGACCGGGAGCACGCTGAAGGTCATCGAGGACGCGGCGCTCGACGCCCGTCCCGTGAGCGAGCTGACGGGTTTCCCCGAGATGATGGACGGCCGGATCAAGACGCTTCACCCGGGCGTCCACGCGGGCATCCTGGCCCGGCGCGACAGGCCCGAACACCTCGCCGCGCTCGCCGAGCACGGTCTGCGCCAGATCGACCTCGTGTGCTGCAACCTCTACCCGTTCGTCGACACGGTGCTTAAGCCCGACGTCACTTTCGAAGAAGCTGTCGAACAGATCGATATCGGCGGCCCCACGATGATCCGCGCGGCGGCGAAAAACCACGAGTCGGTCGTGGTCATCGTCCGGCCGCAGCGCTACTCGGAGATCCTTGGCGCGCTGCATGAAGCGACCCTTGACCTCGATGCCCGCCGGCGGCTGGCGGCGGAGGCATTCGCCCATACATCTGCCTACGACGCGTGGATTGCGGCCTACCTGAGGCGCGGCGAGCGCAACGGATTCCCACCCGAGATCTCGATTGCCGGCTTGCTCGCCGAACCTCTCAAATACGGCGAGAACGAGCACCAGAAAGCGGCCTTCTACCGGCTCGGCCTTGATGCGGCCGGCATAGGAGGCGCCCGACAGGTGCAAGGCGGCCCTCCCGGATTCAACAATCTCCAGGACGCATCCGCAGCCCTCCAGCTGGTGATGGACTATGCAAAGCCGGCGGCCGCGATCATCAAGCACATGAATCCGTGCGGCCTTGCCGTGGCGGATGAAATCTCGATCGCATACCGCATGGCCTACGAGTGCGACAAGGTCGCGGCGTTTGGAGGCGTCGTGGCCGTCAACCGCCCGCTCGATCGGGCGACGGCGGAACAGATCGTGCAGATCGTGACCCACGTGGTCGTGGCGCCGGACGTCCTCGACGAGACGCACGACGTCCTTGCGCGTCGCAAGAACATGATCGTCCTGGCTGCGCAGCCGGCGCGAAACGGACTGTTCGACCTCGATGTGCGCTCGGTACCCGGCGGCCTGCTGGTCCAGGAATGGGACCGCGCGGGGTTTGATCGCGCCACGGCGAAGATTGTCACGCGGCGCGCGCCTACCGAGGAGGAATGGAACCAGCTCGGGCTGGCCTGGACCGCGGTCAAGCACGTCAAGTCCAACGCGATCGTGTTGTTCAAGGAAGGTTCGGCGGTCGGAGTGGGAGCGGGTCAGATGTCGCGCGTCGAAGCGGTCCAGCTCGCGGTGCAACGGGCAGGCGAGAGATCGCGCGGCTCGGTGATGGCCTCCGATGCTTTCTTTCCGTTTGCCGACGGGTTGGAGGCCGGCATCCGCGCCGGCGTGACAGCCGCCATCCAGCCGGGCGGTTCGGTCAAGGATGCGGAGGTGATAGCCGCCGCGGATGACGCGGGCATCGCGATGGTCATGACCGGCCAACGCCATTTCAAGCACTGAGGCGGGCGCACTTGAGTAGGCGTTTCGGCGAAGAAGGGCGCGAGCTTTCTTACGGCAGCTATCTCAAGGTGGCGGAGCTGCTGCAGCTCCAGCATGGACTGAGCA
>DASPYE010000177.1:0-3568 GCA_035636935.1 Candidatus Dormiibacterota bacterium
ACGGTCTCAATCCGCTCGTAAGTGGTGAAGCGCTGCCCGCATTGCAGGCACTCGCGCCTCCGGCGAATCGCCTCCCCGACCTCCGAGTCGCGGGAGTCGACCACCTTCAGGTCGTGGTGACCGCAGTACGGACAGCGCAAGCAACTCTCCTTGGGTGACTACATCCGGTTCCGCAAAAACGCGGGGATGTTGATGTCGCCGAGCTCTTCGAGACCGAGCTCGGGCCGATCGATCGTACGACGCGCCGTCTCCTGCCTTGCTTCCTGTTGCGTCTTGCCGCCGAAGCCGGTGGCGATGACCGTGATCTTGATCTCGCCGGCCATCGTGTCGTCCCGCACGACGCCGAAGATGATGTTGGCGCCGGGGTCGGCCGCCGCGCGGACGATCTCCGCCGCCTTCTGGACTTCCTGAAGCGTGATGTCTTTGCCGGCTGTGATGTTGAACAGGATGCCCTTGGCGCCGTCGATGGACGTCTCGAGCAACGGGCTGGAAACCGCCTGCTTGGCGGCGTCCTCGGCGCGCGAATCGCCGGCGCCGTGGCCGATACCCATGAGAGCCTCACCAGCGTTCTCCATGATCGCCTTCACGTCGGCGAAGTCGAGGTTGATGACGCCGGGCTGCGTGACCAGGTCGGAGATGCCCTGCACACCCTGGCGCAGAACGTCGTCGGCCATGCGGAAGGCTTCTTCGAGCGTGGTCTTGGAGCTGGCGACCTGGGCCAGCCTGTCGTTGGGGATGACGATCAGCGCGTCGACCTGGCCGCGCAGGGCCTTGATGCCCTCCTCGGCGGTGTCGTTCCGGATGCGGCCCTCGAATCCGAACGGCCGCGTGACCACGCCGATGGTCAGCGCGCCCGCTTCCTTGGCCATCTCGGCCACGATTGCCGCCGACCCGGTGCCCGTGCCACCGCCCATGCCCGCGGTGATGAAGACCATATCGGAGTCCTGGACGACCGCACCCAGCTCGGTGCGGCTCTCATCCGCGGCGTCGCGGCCGCGCGTCCAGTCACCGCCGGCGCCGAGGCCGCGTGTGACCTTGTTGCCGATCTGGACTTTGACATCGGCCTGGCAGCGCTCGAGCGCTTGCTTGTCGGTGTTGACCGCGATGAACTGGACCTTGAGAGCCTTCGAGATCATGCGATTGACGGCGTTGCCGCCGCCACCACCGCAACCGACGACTTTGATCCGCGCTCGCCCCTCGTGCAACTCGCTTTCTTTCGTCATGACGATCAGGTGATCCTCCTTCGAATTTGCTTTTGCCATGGCGAGCTCAAGCTGGTTTTTGGTGTGTTCTCTAGAAAAAATCGCGCAGCCACCTCACTGTTTTTTGATACGTGTTGCCGAAGGCCGGCTGGCGCGCGGTGCCGTAAGGCGCGCGCGCGTGCGCTCCCCACTTGACCAGCCCACCCGAGACGGCAAACGACGGTCCATGTGCTTTGTCGGCGAGCCCGGCGAGGCCGATGGGCTGTCCGAGACGCGCCGAGGTGTTGAAGACCATCTGCGCTGCGTCCATGGTGCCCATCAATCTCGAACCGCCTCCCGCGACGACGACGCCCGCCGGCAGGAGCTGATCAAATCCCGTCTTGCGCACTTCCTCGCGCGCCATCTGGAAGATCTCCACCATCCTCGGCCCGATGATCTCCGCCAGGAATCGGCGGGGCAGCGCCTGGATGCGATCGCCGCCGACCTGGCGCACCTCGACCTTCTCGCCGTGGTCGATCACCTCCGGCAGCGCGTGGCCGTAGTTGAGCTTGAGGCTCTCCGCCTCGTCGAGCGTCGTCCGCAGACCGATCGCGATGTCGCTCGTCACGTGGTTGCCGCCGACCGGCAGCACCGCGACGTGGCGCGCCGAACCCTCGTTGTAGACGACCACGTTGGTGGTACCTGCCCCGATCTCGACCAAGCAGACACCGAGCTCCATCTCCTGCGGCGTCAGCACGCCCTCGCCCGCCGCGAGACCCGCGCACACCACATCTTCGATGTCGAATCCGGCGCCGTGGACGCACTTGATCACGTTCTGGACCGCCGTCTGGGCCCCGGTGATGATGTTGGTCTCAACCTCGAGCCGGTGACCAGTCATGCCGACCGCGTCCCTCACGCCGTCCTGCCCGTCGACGGTGTACGCGCGGGGGATGACGTGGATGACCTGACGGTCCGACGCGATGCTGACGGCACGGCTCGCCTCGACCACGCGTTGCACGTCGTCTTCGCCGATCTCGTGGTCGGGATGCGCGACGGCGACGACGCCCGTCGAGTTCTGGCTCCACAGATTGGTGCCGCCGACGTTGACGACGACCGATTCGATCCGCTGCCCGGCCATGCGCTCCGCCGCCACGGTCGCGGCCTGGATCGACGCAATGGTTTTCTCGAGGTTGACAACCACGCCTTTGCGCAGGCCGTCGGACGGACTCTCGCCCACGCCGAGGATGCTTACCGGAGCCCCCGGCTCGTCAGATTCCGCGATGACCACCGCGACCCGGCTGGTGCCAAGGTCGAGACCGACGGTTTTCTTCCGCCGCGACAAAACTGTGCTGAAACGCCTCCTGGAACGTATGGAAGTAAAGGGCGGGTTGCCGGGATTATATCGGCTCCGAGCGCTTTGCGGGGCTAGATTTTGTGTGTTGGTCCCTGCCCGCGTCTAGGGCTTGTGGTTCAGACCGTTTTGGCGCAGGTCTGCTGGGCCTTGTTGATGCGATCCACGTCGGGCTGCAGATACTTGGCGATCGCGGCGAACTTCTGTAGCCCTTCAATGATCAGCGTCCTGTTGCTTGCGTTGAAGCCGCCGATCGCCTGCGAGACGCCTTGCTCCATCCCGGTCCAATCGTCCTTGAACTGCTGGACGGGACGTCCGATGCATACAGGGATGTCGCGCTGGTTGTTCGTAATCGCGTTGTCCACGTCGATCATCGCCTTGTTGAGCACGATCAGAGCGTCCTTGCAGGGAGGCGGCAAGCTCGAGGTGCACTTCGAGGTGATCCCGGGCAAGGCTTCGTTCGTCTCGACGAGTGACGGCCCCAGATCGACGTTGAGGAAGCGGTCGGCGCGCTCCCAATCCGAGATCAAAGGCGACGGCGTGGCCTGCACCGCTGCCGCGTTGGTGGCTGGCCTGAGCATCGGGTAGACCACGAAGGCTCCGATCAGGATGACCGCGATCATCAGGAAACCGGACAGATAGATCCATGTGCGTGAGGCGGGTGGTTGCGGTGTGACCCATGCGGCAGGCGCGGGCGTGGGTTCATACGCCACCACCGCGGCTGCGGAGGGCGCGGCAGCCTGAGGCGGAGCCGCGAGCCATGATGGCGGGGTCTCAACGGCTACCGGAGGAGCCGGCGCGGCGGCGGGCATCGGCTGCCATGCCTGCCCGTCCCACCAGTAATGCCCATCGGGCGAGATCGGAGGCCCAGCCAGTTGGGGAGTTGACATCGCCGATGGATTGTGCCCGAACAACACCTTGGTTGATGCTTGCTTAACGCAATCGAAGTTCGGCGAAGCGAGCCGAAATTTACAGCGATTCCTCTGGGGGTAGGCGAACACATTTTCGTACAATATTCGCGTGGAGCAGATGGCCT
>DASPYE010000178.1:0-5849 GCA_035636935.1 Candidatus Dormiibacterota bacterium
CGGAGTCGCCCGTGCAAAGGCGGCCCGAAATTCCGCGACCGTCCTTTCACGACATGACCTCGCGCTTGAGCGCGATCGAGCGGGCACCGGTCTTCTTCACGCTCTCGGAGGATGCGCTGCGCGCAATCGCGAGGCGAGTCCGCCGGATGCAGATCCCCGCCGGCGAGATGGTCCTTTGCCAGGGTGAACCGGGCGACACGATCTTCTTCATCGAGCGTGGCCGCTGCCGCCTGGTGATCGAAAAACCGCCGAGCATCGTCACCGTCGCCGTCCTGGCGGAGGGTGACTTTTTCGGCGAGGGCGCGTGCGTATTGGGCAGGTCTCAGCAGGCCTCTGTCTACGCACAGACGGAGTGCTACCTCCTCGCGCTTGACCGGCAGAGCCTGCACGCGGTGTTGGCCGGCCGCGACGGCGACGGGTTGGATGAGCTGCGGCGGCTGGCTGAGCAGCGCTTCAATCTTTTCGCCGACATCAGCGTCCAGGCCACCTGGGGACAGCTGCTCGAAGAGGCAACCGTCGTCGGTGTGTACTCACCGAAGGGCGGCTCAGGAGGGACCTGCATCTCGCTCAACCTCGTCGGCGCGCTGGCGCGCCGCTACCCGGGCGAGGTTCTGCTCCTCGACCTCGACTTCCCGTACTCGCACTCGGCGCTGCTTGCGGGCCTGGTGCCCACGAGCTGCCTCGCCCGTATGTCATCGGTGCCTCAGGAATCGTTCGAAGACGCTCTACTCAGCGCCGTCCTCTACGACTCGGGCGGGCCCATGATCCTGCCCGGGGCTCTGCGTCCGGAAGAGGCCGACGAGGTGACGCCTGAGCTCGTGAACAAGGCGATCGCGACCCTGCGGAAGACGTTCCGCTACATCGTTGTCGACCTCGGCGTCACCATCACCGACTCGACGCTTGCGCTTTTCGATCTGACTCAGCACGTTGTGCTCGTCGCGGCCCCTGAGCTCTCCGCAGTCAAGAGCGCGGCGGACGCCGTAGACATCCTCAAGCAGCTTGGAACTCCGCACGACCGGCTCACAGTCGTCCTCAACAATCGTTCTGAGAAACCGCCGGTGAGCAAGGCGGCCGTCGAGCGCGCCCTCAAGCGGCACGTCGATATCGAGATCGCGTTCGACGGCACCCGACCTGAGCAGGCCGCGGTGGACGGCGCCATCCTGAGTCTCACCAACTCGAAGAGCGAAATCGGTCAGGGGGCTGAGGCATTGGCCGCGTTGCTCGACGGTACGCACGCCCGGCCCCGAGTCGCGGCTGACACCAGCTCCATTCCGAACGGCATCGCCGAACACGCGGGCCGGCCGTCTTGATACGCGCCGCGCTCCATCCTGTCGCAGCGATCCAGCGCGCCCGAGATGGCGTCCGCCGCGCCGCTCTGCGCCGGCGGCTCGAGGCAATCGCATCGGGCAAGGCCACCGGCGTATCGGGCCAGTTCGACGAGCCCGGCGTCGATATGGCCGGCGTCATCGAAGAGATCACCATCGGACTCCAGGCTGACAGTCTTCCCCTGGAGCGACTGGTCGTGGCACTGACGAACTCAGGCTCCGTGGACCGGATGGTCGAGGGGCTCGACGCGAGAGGGGCCCAACATCGCGCCGCCGGCGCTCGCGCGATCGGCGCGCTGAGGATGTACGACGCGGTGTCCAGCGTGGCGCCGCTGCTTGCATCGAGGGACCGCCCGGTCTCTGACGCCGCCGCGCGGGCCCTCGGCCGGATCGGCGGCACCCACAGCGCGAGCGCTCTGCTTTTCGCGCTCCAGCGTCGAGGAATCAGCCGCAGGCTGGTCGCCGAGCTGGCTCGAGGCGCCCCGGACCTTTTCATCGAGGTCGCGTTGGCGCAGCCCCAGAGGCCAGGCGCCCGGCCTGCGCTCGCAATGGCGGCCGGACTGCGAAGGCGGCGCACCGCGACGACTCAGCTCATAGCCCTGGTCCGGCGCGGCAGCCGCCGCGAAAGGGTGATCAGCTGCCGCGCCCTCGGTTGGATCGGAGCCGCCACCGCGATCCCGGCGATCACCGAGGCGCTGAACGAACGTGACTGGAAGTTAAGGATGTCGGCGGCCAAAGCGCTGGGCACGCTGCGGGCGCGTGAGTCGAGGCACGAGATCGGCTATCTGATCGCGGACCGGAACCCGCGCGTGCGCGCGGCCGCAAAGCAGGCACTGCGACAGATCGAGGCGCAGCCTCCGGTGGGGTATCTCTAATGGCGCTTAAGGACAGGCTCGAGGCGAGACGGCAAGGCGCCGACGGAGCGACAGGCGACGGCCACCTGACGGTCATCGAAGGTATGCGCGCCGTGCCGCCGGTCCCGGTCCAGCAAGCGGGTGGGCAGGATGACTCAGGTCAGAAGTCGACCCGGACTCCCCTTGCCTTCGCCGCGGTGAAGACGGCCATCCACCAGATGCTCGTCGAAAGGCACGCCGACGAGATCGACATCACAGACCGCGTTGGTGTGCGGTCACGGATCGCAAGCCTCGCCGAGGAGTACGCCAAGACAGCCGCGATCACGCTCAACCGCCTCGACTACGGACACCTGGTGGATGCGCTGCTCGATGAGGTCCTGGGCCTGGGGCCGCTCCAGGCGCTCCTCGAGGATTCCGCCGTCACCGAGATCATGATCAACCACCCGCAACAGATCTTTGTCGAGCGCGCCGGACGGGTGAGTCTGAGTCCGGTGGTCTTCGAGAGCGCGAGCCAGCTCAGGCAGGTGATCGACCGGATCGTCAGCACGGTCGGTCGGCGGGTCGACGAAAGCTCGCCGATGTGCGATGCCAGGCTGCGCGACGGCTCCCGGGTCAACGTCGTGCTTCCGCCCCTCGCAATTGACGGTCCATGCATGACGATCCGCAAGTTCTCGCGCGACAAGCTCCGACCAGAGGACCTCCTCTCGATCGGAAGCGCGAGCCTGCAGATGATGACTTTCCTCCGTGCGGCGGTGCGAAGCCGGCTGAGCATCCTCGTCTCGGGCGGTACGTCATCGGGCAAGACGACCCTTCTCAACATCCTTTCCAGCTTCATCCCCACGGACGAGCGGATCGTCACGGTTGAGGACTCGGCCGAGCTTCAGCTGCGGCAGCAGCACGTGATAAGGCTGGAGTCGCGTCCCCCCAACGTCGAGGGCAAGGGTGCGATCGAGATTCGCGACCTCGTCCGCAACGCGCTGCGGATGCGACCCGACCGGATCATCGTGGGCGAGTGTCGCGGCGGCGAGGCACTCGACATGCTGCAGGCCATGAACACCGGACACGAAGGCTCGATGAGCACGGTCCACGCAAACACTCCCTACGACGCCTTCGGTCGCCTGGAGACGATGGTGCTGATGGCCGGTGCCGACCTGCCTGTGCGGGCGATCCAGAAGCAAGTCGCCTCGGCGATCGACATCGTCGTCCAGGCGGAGCGGGTGCGCGGTGGCGCACGCAAGATCGTGAGCATCGCGGAAGTCACCGGCCTGGCCAACGGGGAGACCCAGTTCCAGGAGCTCTTCCAGTACCGGCAGACCGGCCTCGACCATGAAGGGAACGCGAACGGCTATCACACCGCCACCGGAAACATGTCAGTCCACCTCGAGCATTTCGACCAGCGTGGAGAAACTCTGCCGGTAGCCGTGTTCGAACCCGCCGCACTTGCGAGCGTGGCTCAGTGAGATGAGCGGAATCCTTCTCGTCTCGCTGATCGCCGGGTTCGGCGTGCTGCTCGCCGCAATAGCCCTCGCCATGCCCGGGGCGCAGAAAGCAAGAGACGGCGCGCCGCGCTGGGAGAGTGGGATCTCGGCTCAAGAGATGTCTCTGCGCGACAGAATCAACCGGCCATTTCAGGCGATTGCCGATCGATCGAATCGCCAGCATCGACTCAACGGCGGGTTGACTCTCGCCGAGCACCTGGCCCGCGCCGACCTGAAGCTGCGGACGTCGGAGTTCGTGATGATCCAGGTCGGGCTCCTCGTTGCGGCCGCCTTGTTCTCACTATGGAGATTTGGGTTTGCACCGCAGTTTGTCGTGGCGGGCGTCGTCGCCTATCTGATCCCGATGCGCTACGTCAAGTGGCGGCAGGGCCGCCGGCTGAAGGCGTTCAATTCACGCCTTCCCGACACGCTGAGCCTCTTGTCGAATGCGATGAAGGCTGGGCTGTCACTGCCACAGGCAATCGAGTCAGTTTCGCAAACCGCGTCGCCGGCTATCGCCGACGAGCTGACCAGGGTCATGCGAGAGACCAATCTGGGCACCTCGACGTCAGCGGCCCTCGTGAACATGGTGCGCCGGGTGGGCAGCGAGGATCTCGACCTCGTCGTGACCGCGATCGCGATTCAGTCGTCGGTGGGCGGCAACCTTGCCCGCGTGCTGGACGGGATCTCGCACACCATTCGGCAGCGGATTCAGATCAAATCGCAGATCGGCGCGATGACAGCGCAGATGCGAGCGTCGGGCTGGATCATCACGTTGCTGCCGCTCATCGTGGCGGCAATCCTCAATGTCATCACCCCAAGCTACTTTCGCCCGATGTTCACCGATCCGGCAGGCCGCGTGCTTCTTGTCGCCGCCGGGATGTCCATCGCGCTCGGCAACTTCTTCATTCGACGCATCACGAGCTTCAAGGTTTAGCCGGTGGAAGTCGTCTACGTCGCGATGGTGCTGGGAGTTGTCGCCGCGGCCGGCTTATTCATCAGCGTCTGGAGCTTGAGGCCGCGGCGGCCCAGCAACGCCGATCTCGTGGAGGGCCGGCTGCACATATACGAGACCGGGCTTCCACTCACGCTGGCGGACATGGAGCTGCGGCAGCCGTTCATGGATCGCGTGATCAGGCCTGCCCTCAAACGGCTCGGCGGACTGATCGAGCAAACGATGCCCGACAACGCGCGCAAGCAGATCCATGCCAACCTGCAGATCGCGGGACGCCCGGGCGGTATGAGCGCGGCTGACTTCATCGCGATCCGTTACGTGTTGACCGGTGCGCTCTGCAGCGTCGGAATCCTCGTCGGCGGCCTGACGCAGAACCGGATCGTGCTCGCGACGGGCGCCGCCGTGGGCGCGATCGTCGGGCTCTATGCGCCGGTGTTCTGGCTGCGCTTCAGACGCAATCAGCGACGCTCGGAGATCCAGATCGATCTTCCGGATGTCATCGACGTTCTCGTCGTTTGCGTCGAAGCAGGTCTGACTTTCGAAGGTGCCATCGAAAAGGTTGTCGAGAAATATGACCATGCGCTTGCGAGTGAGTTTGGCCGCGTGATGCAAGAGGTTCGGCTGGGCAGACCCCGGCTGGAGGCGCTCGAGGATCTCGGGCGCCGGACTGGGGTCGAGGATCTGAACAACTTCGTGCAGGCGATCGTCCAGTCGGAGCAGCTTGGGTCAGGTGTCGCCCGCATTCTGCGAATCCAGTCCGATGAGGTGCGTATGCGCCGACTCATCGCCGCCCAGGAGCGCGGCGCGAAGGCGTCCCTCAAGATGCTGCTCCCGATGCTCGGATGCATCTTTCCGACGCTCTGGGTGATCCTGCTCGGGCCGGCGGCGCTTCTCGCTATGCACTTCCTCCGGACCGGCGGATAGGCATGAGCGAGCGTAAAGCTGACCAGAGCGGCCAGTCCACGGTGGAGTTCGGGGCGTCCGCGCTCGTCCTCGTCCTGCTCCTGTTCGGGCTCATCGACCTGGGCCGAGTCTTTTACTTCGACGTCGGGCTCCAGGGCGCCACGCGCGAAGGCGCGCGCCAGGCGAGCTGGTTCGAGCCATCCACCGGGACCAATCCCTTTCTGTACGACACGGCGATCAAAAGCGCGGTGGACGGGATCCTCACCAAGTCGGGGTTGCCCGCGTCGGTGCTGCAGAACCCGGGCGGGACGTGTCCGGCCACGTCTGATGGCAA
>DASPYE010000179.1:0-4730 GCA_035636935.1 Candidatus Dormiibacterota bacterium
GTCTTGATCGAAGCCGGAACCGAAGCCCAGAAGAAGGAGGCTCTCAGCGCGATCGCCTCGGGCTCGGCGCGCGCGACGCTTGCGTTCACCGAGCCGTCCGGCAGGTGGGACGCGGGCAGCATCGCCCTGACCGCGAAGCAATCCAGCGGCGGATGGCGGCTGGACGGGATGAAGGTGTTCGTGCCCGACGTCCTGCTTCTCGCGGCCGATTACATCGTCGTCGTCGCGCGAACGCGCGGCCAGGGCGAGGAGGGCATCACCCTTTTTCTTGTCAAGGGCAAGCCCGAAGGCATGGCCGTGAGGCCTCTCGAGACTCTCGACATGACGCGCCGCTGGAGCGAGATCCACTTCGACGGCGTGCAGCTCGGTCCGGATGCGGTGATGGGCGCGCCCGACAAGGCGTGGCCGCGACTGAAGCGCGCTCTCGAGTGGGCGACCAGCGCGCTTTGCGCCGAGATGGTCGGTGGCGTGCAGAAGGTGCTCGAGACATCGACCGAGTACGCCAAGACGCGGCACCAGTTCGGCAAGCCGATCGGGATCTATCAGGCCGTTTCGCACAAGCTCGCCGACATGCTGGTCCTATCGGAGAGTGGGCGATCAGCGACCTACTACGCCGCCTGGACCGTCGACGCCGACGCCCCTGATCGCTCGCTCGCGTCTTCGATGGCGAAGGCCTACGTTTCCGACGCCTACCGCAAAGTCGCCGGGGATGGGATCCAGGTCCATGGCGGGATCGGCTTCACGTGGGAGCACGATATGCACCTGTACTTCAAGCGAGCCAAGTCGTCGGAGGTGACACTGGGCGACGCCACGTTCCATCGCGAGCTCGTCGCACAAGCGCTGGATCTCTGATGCTCGTCTCATGGACCTTGCTTGTAGTGGCGATCGCCACCGAGGTCGTGGGCACTCTCGCGTTGCGCGCGTCGAACGGGTACACGCAGCTTGTGCCCTCAGTCGTTACGACCGTCGCCTACCTCGTGAGCATCGTGCTGCTCGCGATCGTGCTCAAGACGCTGCCGGTGGGCATCGTCTACGCGATCTGGTCGGCGGTCGGCATCGCCCTGGTTGCTGTGCTGGGCAAGGTCATCTTCGGCGACCCGGTCCCTCCGCTCGCGGCCGCTGGGATGGTGCTGATCGTCGGCGGCGTCGCGCTGGTCGGCTTCTCAGGCGCGAAGACCCACTAGCCGGTCGCGAGCAGCCGGAACACCACCAGCCCGAACAGCGCGCACGCGGGCATGACCAGCTGTCGAAAGACTGACCAGTAGTTGGACCACGCGTCGCGGAGACGATCGAGCCGGCGCCCTGAGCCAAAGACCAAAGACCAGTAGATCGGAAGCGCGGCGCCGGTGTTCAAGGCGAGCGCCAGCAAGGCGATGCCACCCGCCCCGGCGAGCCAGGGCTGTAGCGGACCCGGCGCACCGAAACCGGCCTGCACTCCCCAAAGCACGCCGGCCAAGACCAGGCCAAGGAGCGCCGGCAGGCCGAGGAGGAAGAAGGCAGCGAAGCTCAGGATGACCATGGCCAGCATCAGGGCGAGCGTCGCAACGATCCCGGCGAGGCCGGCAGCCGCGATGGTGACGCCGTTCGCGGGCAACGAAGTCTGGCCGCCTGGAGCAGACGCCACGAGCTGTGTCTCCCCGTGCCCGCCGCTGACCGCGGCCTGGACTTGCGGCCAGGAGCTCCAGTGCGCGCTTCCGCTCACCGCAGCCGCAACGCCGGCCGGCGCCGCGGCGATCAGCACGCCGGCCACGATGCCGGCCGCATTCCGGCGAAGCACGGCGACCTGGAACCACACGCGCCTGCGCCGGACGCGGCCGAGACCCGTCTCCATCAAGCGTTCACGGTCGAACGTCGTCCCGCAAAGCACCGTCAGCGCCAGGCTGGCGGTGATCGGAAGCAGCAGTGACGCGGGCGCGAAAGGCGACCTGAATACGAAGAGGGCAAGCGGCAGGTCGGCCACCGCGGCCGAAACCGGCGACAGCAGGAAAGACCACGCGCCGCCGGCCGCGCCTTCGCGCGGAAACAGCATGAAACCGAGCATCCGGCCCATCGCCGCCCAGTAAGCGGTGACCCCCGCCACCAACGCGAAGACCGGCAGCAGGTGCCACGGCGCCACCTCTCCGAAGAGGCTGAGCAGGCCCATCCCCGCGCCCATCCATGCGGTGACCCACACGACACTCACAACCGCGCCCGGAAGCACCTCGAGCCAGATCAGCGATGGATCCGACAGTGGGGCGTACAGGAGAACCTCGAGCGACCCTTGAGCCTTCTCCCACCAGATCCCGATCGACGTCTTGATCGACTCGAGCAGCGCGAACGACATGAAGAAAAGTGGTAGGAGCAGGCCGGCCTGCAAGGCCGTGCCGCCCGCAAGGCGAGCGGCCACCTGTCCCGCCGGGCCGGGCAGCTGGCCGAAGAGCGAGGTGGCGGCTACCAGCAGCAGGACGAAAGCGTTGAGGTACATGACCCAGCTCAGGTCGCCCCGCCGCCACCACGAGCTGACATAAAAAGGAAGCGAGTGACGGAGCAGGCCACCCTGTCGCGGAAGCGAGCGGAACATGCGGACGGCGCCGATGCCCGAGGTGACGCTCTTTGGTGTTGCCGCAGCCGACGGCTCGCCCGGATTCGGCTCCGACATCGCTGCGAGGTAGACGGATTCAAGGCTGGGTTGCTCCTCCTCGAGCTCGTGAAACGGCGCCCCTTCCTCACCCAGGCGCACCTGCAGCTGCGCCGCAAAATCCGCGCGCTCGGTGACCGGGGCGTCCCAGGCCAGCGCGTAGGTCAGCCGATCGCCGTCGAGCCGATGCTCCACGGTGCTTTCGTCGAGCCAGCGGTCAAGGCCATTCGGATCACCGGGCTCCGAGGCCAGCTTGGCGGTGAACTGCCGCCCCGCCCGTGACTCTCGCCTGAGCTCGTCCAGCGTCCCGGACTTGACGATTACGCCGCGCCGCATGATCGCGATGCGGTCGGCGATCAGCTCCGCTTCGCCGAGCGCGTGCGTCGTGACGATCAGAGCAGCGCCGCGCGCACGTTGCTCCGTGAGGTAGTGGCGCATGTCCGCCGCGGCGACGGGATCTAGACCCGCGGTGGGCTCGTCGCAGAAGATCCAGTCCGGATCGTGGAGGGTGGCGCGGATCAGCGCGATCTTTTGCGCCATGCCGCGCGAATACGCCGCGAGCACAGTGTCAGCGCGGTCGGCAAGCTCAAAACGCTCCAACAAATGTTGGATTCGCACGCGGCGCTCTGCCTGCGGCACGCCGTAGAGATATCCGAAGTGATCCAGGTATTCGGTTGCCGTGTTGCGGCCGTACAGCCGCGCCTGGTCGGGCACCACGCCGAGCTTTGAACGGATCGCGTCCAGCCTGTCAGGAATGCGCAGCCCATCCAGCTCGATCAGCCCGGCGTCGGCATGCAGGATGCCACCAAGACATCGCAGGGTCGTCGACTTGCCGGCTCCGTTCTGGCCGAGGAGGACGAGGATCTCGCCACTCTCAACGTGAAGGTCCACGCCGCGAACCGCCGGCACGTCACCGAAACTCTTGCAAAGGCCTTCGACGCGGATCACCTGTGAAAGCCTGAGCTAGATCTTCTCGAACGAGTCCACCGGAACCACGAATACCGTTGCGCCCCCCACTTGCACCTCGACCGGGTAAGCCATGAAGAACTCACCAAGCTCCGCGAGCGGCGGCACGGGCGTGAGATAGCGGCTGCGCTCGCGGCAGTTCTCATGGATGAGCTGCAGCGCCACCTCTACATGGGCGTCCTCGACGCCGATCATCAACGTGACGTTTCCCTGCTGCAGGAATCCGCCGCTGGATGCGATTCGCGTCGAGCTGATTCCTTTGTCCGTCAGCGCGACCATGGTGCGCTGGGCGTCTACTCCCTGCACGACCGCGATGATCAGCTTCAACGTCGCTCGAGCAGCAACTTGAGGTGATCACGGACCTCAAAGTGGATCTTGTCGCGCGAGCCTGTCGCGTCGAGGCGCACAAAACGCTTGGGTTCGGCAGCCGCGAGCCGATCGTATTCCTGGGCAACCTTGCGATGGAAGTCGATCGATTCCTGCTCCATGCGGTCCTTGCTCTTGCCCGCTTCCTCATGTCGGCCGAGCCCAGCCTCCACGGGGCCCTCCAGGAGGAAGGTGATGTCGGGGCGTGGAAAGGTAGGCGGCCAGACGGTGGGCAACCCACGAGCGCCGCCCTGGTAGGCAAGCGTCGAGTCGTGGTAGCGGTCGGCAATCACGACCTGGCCCGCCGCCAGCGCGGGGGCGATCACCTCGCCGATCAGCTGGCGGCGGGAGGCCATGAACAGGTACATCTCGGCCTCGGGGTCGATCTCGAGGCCCTTGTACAGGAGCACGTCTCGGATCTGTTCGCCCAGCTCGGTGCCTCCCGGTTCGCGTACCACCACCGGGTCGTCCTTGCCCAGCCACTCGCCCAGGAGCTCCGCTTGCGTCGTCTTGCCCGAACCCTCGGTGCCCTCGAACGTGATGAAGAGCCCGCGTTTGGTCATGAGCGGGAAGCGTAGCTAAGCGGCTGCCTTTTGAGTCCTGGACAGGATCTGGGCGGCCGCGAGCGTCAAGGCCAAAAGCCAGACGGGCAGGGCGATCACGGTCAAGCGGTCACCCTGCCAGAAGCTCAGGCCCCCGGCGACCATCACGTTCAGGGCGGCGGCCGCCAGCAGCGCCAGCCGGCCGTCACGTTTCAACCACAGGGCGACTGCAGCCAGCG
>DASPYE010000180.1:0-2806 GCA_035636935.1 Candidatus Dormiibacterota bacterium
GCCGTACAGGAGCCCGGTCGGTATCTGGGGCGCTGGAATCGCCGGCGTGATCGCGGTCATCTCTTTGATCTCGCTCTACTTCAACGAGACCTATCGCCCGGGTGTCGTGGGCACGCTGGTCTACTTCCTGATCGGCATCGCATACTTCGCGATCGTCGGCCGGCACCGGCTGGTGCTGTCGCCGGAGGAAGAGTTCGCGCTGACCCAGGGTCAGCACGGTGACCCCGAGAGGGAGGGCTACGGCAAGACCAAGGTGACCGACATCCCAGCCGAAGGCGCGGCGGCGCCGACGAAGCCCGCGGGGGCCCCGTCCGGCGGCAGTCAGTAGATCCGTTTCATCGCACTTAAGCTGGTGGGCGCGCGTGAGCGCTCACCAGCATCTGTTTTGAGGTTGACCCTGGAGGTGTCGACGTGCTGACCAAGGACAAGGTGGCCCGGCCCGACCGCGAGCCGGCGCTCAGCAAGAACCAGCTCGCCTCCGAGGTCGAAAAAGGTCTCATCGACACCGTCGTCGTCGCCTTCACGGACATGCAGGGCCGCCTGATGGGGAAGCGCGTCGACGCCGAGTTCTTCATGGAGTCCGCCGGGCATGGGGAGTCGGTTGAGGGCTGCAACTACCTCCTGGCGCTAGACATGGAGATGGACCCCATCCCCGGCTACCAGATGGCGAACTGGGAGTCGGGTTACGGGGACTTCGACCTCATGCCCGACTTCGCGTCGCTGCGCCGCATCCCCTGGCTCGACGCCACCGCGCTCGTGCTGTGCGACGTGGCCTGGCACGACGGCAAGCCGGTTCGCCCGTCACCGCGCCAGGTACTGCGCGCGCAGGTCGAGCGGGCCCGCGCGCTGGGCTTCGAGCCCATGTTCGGCTCGGAGCTCGAGTTCTTCCTCCTCAAGGAAACGTTCGCCGAGGCGCACGCCAAGCACTACATCGACCTGACGCCGTCGGTGCCTTACATCCTCGACTACCACATCCTCGCCACGACCTACGACGAGCCCTTCCTGCGCGCGGTTCGCAAGGGCATGAAGGGGGCGGGCATCCCGGTCGAAAGCTCGAAGGGGGAGGCGTGGCCCGGTCAGCAGGAGATTAACTTCCGCTTCTCAGATGCGGTGTCGATGGCCGACAACCACGTCATCTACAAAAACGGGATCAAGGAGATGGCGCACCAGGCGGGCTGCTCGGTGACGTTCATGGCCAAGCCCGACCACAGGTGGATCGGCAGCTCGTGCCACGTCCATTCGAGTCTGTGGAAGGACACGCGGAACGCATTTGACGGCGAGTCGGACGTGTTCAAGCAGTACCTTTCCGGCCACATCGCATACGCGTCCGAGCTGGCGATCTTCCTCGCGCCCAACATCAACTCGTACAAGCGATACGCCGCCGGCAGCTGGGCGCCCACCACGCTTGCGTGGGGCCACGACAACCGCACGTGCGGCTTCCGCATCGTGGGTCACGGCCAGCACCTGCGCACCGAGTCGCGGATCCCGGGCGCGGACGTCAACCCCTACCTTTGCTTCGCGGCGCTCCTCGCGGCCGGTTTGCGCGGCATCGAAGAGAAGCTGAAGCTGCCGCCAGAGTTCAAGGGCAACGCGTACGAGTCGGACGTGCAGCGCTTCCCGGGCACGCTGCGCGAGGCGATCGGCAATCTGGAGCGCGGAAGCATGGCCCGCGCCGCCTTCGGCGACGACGTGATCGACCACTACCTCAACTACGCGCGCACAGAGCAGTCGCTCTTCGACAAAGTCGTGACGAACTACGAGCGCGAGCGGCTCTTCGAGCGCGGCTGAGAGTTGGGTCGACTCGACGGCAAGGTAGCGGTCATCACCGGAGCGGCCGGTGGGATCGGGCGCGAAGCCGCGCTCCTGTTCTCGTCCGAGGGCGCGCGCGTTTGCGTCGCGGACGTTGGCCGCGAGGCGGGGGAGAAGACTGCATCCGAGTGCCGCGAGGCGTTCTTCTTCGCCGCCGATGTCAGCGACCCGAAGAGCGTGCAGGCGATGTTCGATGAGACAGCAAAACGCTACGGGCAGATCAACGTGATCTACAACAACGCGGGCATCATGCCGCCCGATGACGACTCGATCCTCGTCACCGAACCCGACGCGTGGGATCGAGTCCAGGCGGTGAATGCCAAGGGCGTTTTTCTCTGCTGCAAGTACGGCATCCCACACCTGCTGAAAGCGGGGGGTGGGTCGGTGATCAACGTGGCGTCGTTTGTGGCGATCCTCGGCGCGGCGACCTCGCAGATCGCTTACACCGCATCCAAGGGCGCGGTGCTTTCGATGAGCCGCGAGCTCGCGGTGCAGTTCGCGCGCCAGGGGGTGCGGGTGAACGCGCTGTGCCCGGGGCCGGTGGAGACGCCGTTGCTGATGCGGATCTTCAACGAGGACCCCGGGGCCTATCAGCGGCGTCGCGTCCATCTACCGATGGGACGCCTGGCGAAGGCACGCGAGATCGCGAACGCTGCCCTGTTCCTCGCGAGCGACGAGTCGAGCTATGTGAACGGAGCGACTTTCCTGGTCGACGGGGGACTGACGGCCGCCTACGTCACACCCGAATAGATTCGCCTGTAAAGAGCCTTGTCCCGCCGTACTTATGTTCGTAGATTGTTCGCGTGCTCGACTCTGTTGTCCCCACAACACCTGATGGCCCGCGCCTGGCGCTTGACCTGATCGGCCTCCGCCAGGAGATCGACCGGCTCGAGCTGAGGTTCTCCCGGGCGGCGGCGACCTTTGCCAAGACCACCTTCTGGGATGACGAGGGCTCGAACAGCGCGCTCGACTGGATCCGCTTCAACTGCGGGATGAC
>DASPYE010000181.1:0-1935 GCA_035636935.1 Candidatus Dormiibacterota bacterium
GGGCACCCCGATCACGTCCTCGAACGTGCTCATCGACAGCCCCTGCTGAACCGCGCACATCACCTTCGCGCGGGACTTCTCGACGCCCGAGGCAAAGTGCGTTACGAAGTCCTCCTCTGGAATCCAGGCGAAGGCCTGCTCATCGACGATCAGGTGAGCCAGCGAAGGAGTCGGCGGGCCTCCACTGAGCAGCCCGCCAAGAGATTCGCCCTGGTCGAGACCGAAGGCGGCGATGTAGACCAGCGCCACAACGTTCGGCGCATCGGTGCCCAGCGCGGTCATTACCTGCCCGCCGTATGAGTGGCCGGCGACGATCGTCGGCCCCGTCAGGCGCTTCAACACCTGGCGGAGGCGGGCGACGTCGGCAGCGAGCGAGGTCTCAGGGAACTGGGGCGCGGTGACGATGAACCCCGCCGCCTGCAACAACCGGATCACATCGCTCCAACTCGAACCATCGGCCCATGCGCCGTGGACCAGTACAACGTTCGGTTTGTTATTCATGGTGAAGATCGTCCGCGCGGAGCTGTCGGCTTCGCATGAGTCAACCGACTCTTTTCTTAATCGCCCACCCTGTTAGCAAGCGCGTCGCGCAGCTGGGCGCGTGCGGTGATCTCCAGCTTGGGAAATATTCGATAAAGGTGGCCACCGATCGTTCGTGACGACAGGAAGAGGCGTTCCGCGATCTGGCGGTTCGACAGACCTTCGGCGGCTAGCTGAGCGATCTGTAGCTCCTGCGCCGTCAGGCGATCACGGAGATCAGGCGCACGCCGCCCGACCCTCTCCCCAGTTGCCCGCAGCTCCTGGCGCGCGCGCGCGCTCCAGGCGGCTGCACCCAGCGCATCGAAGAGCGTCACGCTTTCTCTCAGCGGCGACCGCGATTCGGAACTGCGCCGCTGCCGTCGCAACCAGCGACCAAGCGAGAACAATGTCCTGGCTCGAAGGAACGGATAGCCGGCCAGGTCCTGAGCCAACGCCGCGGCGAAGAGAGGCTCCGACTGATCGTCCGCGGCCAGTAGCGGCCTGGCGCATGCCAGGTTCAGGCTGAGAATCGGCGGCTCTGAATGTCTGGAGATTGCTTCCAGGTCCCCGATCACTTCGGTGAGCCGGCTGGTCTGTCCGCTGCCGGCGGCAGATTCGACGAGGTCCAGCAGAGCCTGCCAGCGCATGAAGCGGTGGAACGCAGAGTCGTTGTCGTCGAAGACAGGCCACAGGTGTTGGAAGGCGTCGTCGTGCCGTCCATCGCCGAGGGCGGCGGCGCCGCGAGCGAGGTGCGCGGTCGCGAGTAGCGGTCCACCCTTCATGGCCAGAAGCGCCCGCTCCGGTTCAGCCAGCACTGATTCGAGGTCTGCTTCGTTTCCGCGGAGCGCCGTCACCAGGGCGCCGATCAGCTCAGCGGTAAGACCGTATTGAGGCTGCGTCGTGTCGCGCGCGAGACCGGCTGCCTCCTGAGCGGCCGCGGCGGCAGCCGGCCACTCGCCTGCGTGGGTCGCCGCCCACGCATAGTGCCCGAGAGCCTGCGTCAGAGGGACCAACCGCACCTGCTCGCGGAGGCCGTCGATCGCGGACGCAAGAAACCGGACTCCTGTTGTGACATCGCCGGCCTTCTCGGCAGCCATCCCCGCGTACATGGCCGCGACCGGGTCGGCCATCTCATGCAGCCGCATACCCGCGACCCGTTTCCGGATCGCCGGCCCTGTC
Source organism: Candidatus Dormiibacterota bacterium (assembly GCA_035636935.1). Classification (GTDB taxonomy): domain Bacteria; phylum Chloroflexota; class Dormibacteria; order Dormibacterales; family Dormibacteraceae; genus 40CM-4-65-16. The sequence goes on from DASPYE010000181.1 coordinate 1,699, forward strand.
AATTCGGGATGGGCGAGACCGACGACTACCAGCACGCGGGGGTCGTCGTCCGGCATCCCCATGGCCATCGCGGCCTCGACGAGATATTCCCGGGTTCGCGTCTTCGTGCGCGTCCACCAGGATCGATGTGCGATCGGCACCAGCGAGCGCAGGGCCATGTCGGCGTCGCCGCCGTCGCGCAGCTGTTCGGCGATCGAAACGAACGTTCTGGCGGCGCCGGACTCAAACCAGACGCTG
>DASPYE010000182.1:0-6695 GCA_035636935.1 Candidatus Dormiibacterota bacterium
CGCCATCGCCGGTGAGGAGGACCTTCGCCGCACTTGCCACTTCGCGGGACACCTGGAGCATGCCCAAAGCTGAGGCGCAGGCGAACGGCTCCCCGTAGGCGGACACCAACTCGTCGACCGCCGGTTCGCTGGTCGGGCGCAATGGCAGCACACGATGCCGGATTCCCAATTCCGCAGCGGTCAGGCACGCGTCGGCCGTCTCGTCCGCCGGATCGTCGGGGGTGCCGACGGTGAATGCGGTCAGGTCGGCGCCGAGCTTCCGGACCGCCCAGCACACCAACCCGGAGTCCACTCCTCCGCTGAGAAGCGCACCCACGGGGACGTCGGCGTCGAGTCGGCGGCGTACGGCCGCCAGAAAAAGGCGCTCGGTCTCGTCGACGACGTCCTCGAATGACGGCGCACGCGACGTCTGAGCGGCGGGCGGCGTCCAGTACTCGTGCGTCTGCAGGACGCCGTCGTGCCAACGTACGATGGAAGCGGCGGGAACCTTCGTCAGGCCCTGGTAAATCGTCCGGTGGTCGGTCACAAAGCCGAATTCGAGGTATTCCGCCAGCGAGTCTGTGTCGAGGTCGCTCGCCCAACCGGACGACCGTAGAGCGCGCGTAGTCGAGGCGAACGCGATGGAGCCATTCCGTACGGCATACACGAGCGGCTTCACCCCAAGCCGGTCGCGAACCAGAAACAAGTTGCGATTGGCGTTGTCCCAGAGGGCAAAGGCGAACATGCCCCGCAGGCGTGAAACCAGCCCGTCGATACCCCAGCGGCGGTATCCGTGCAGCAGGACTTCGGTGTCGGTCTGGCTGCGGAAATTGGCGCCTGCAGCTGTCAGCTCCGTCGCCAGCGCGCGGAAGTTGTAGATCGCGCCGTTGAACACAACGCCCAGGGATCGGTCCGCGGTCGTCATCGGCTGCCGCCCGGCATCGCTGAGGTCGAAGATCGCGAGCCGCCGATGGCCGAGCGCGACCCCCTGCCAACACTCGACGCCCTCGCTGTCGGGACCCCGCCGGGCCAGCGCCAGGACCATGCACTGGACTGCCTCTAGTGCAGCGACAGGATTCTCGACTCCGACCACTCCGGCAATGCCGCACATAACTCACTCAATGAGTAGAAAGAGACGTGATGTCGGATCGCCTGCTTCGCGCAGTGCGCCGTGACACCAGAGAGGCGAGCCACAGTTGCAACACCAGCGCTCTCCAGAGCAGATAGCTATGGTCGCGCCGACCGCTGAGATGCTCCTTCACTAAGCGCGCGACGGCCGGGAAATCGAGATACTCGTACGCCGGCGACGCCGGATCGAGGATGCTCATGAGGCGGTGACGCAGGTCGTGGCGAAACCACTGCGCCAGAGGGACGCCGAAGCCCTGTTTGGGCTTTGCGAGCACGGAGCCGGGCACCAAGTCAGCGACGGCGCTTCGCAGGATCCACTTGCCGCGCCCTTGCCGGAATTTCATGTGGCTCGGCAGCGACAGGGCAAACTCGGCCAGACGATGGTCGAGGAGGGGGACGCGAGCTTCAAGCGAGACTGCCATGCTCGTGCGATCGACCTTCGTGAGGATGTCCCCGGGCAGATAGCTCAAGATGTCCACGAGCGTCATCTGCGTAGCGAAGTCGCGGCCCTCGGCGAGGTCCGACCAGCGTCGCACCAGCGCGTCCAGGGCTTCGCCGGATTCAGCCAAGGACGATTCCGCAATGCCCCCCTCCGCCGCTTGTAACGGGTTCGCCAGCGTCGCCGCGTACCGGCCCCAGCGAGTGCGGGACAGATCGAGCAGGCGATTCCGGCCAATGACGGAGTGCGGGAGCCTCCGCGCCACCGCGCCGATCAGATGGCGAATGCTCTTCGGCTGGATCTCACGCTGCCGTTGCCCGATGAGATAGCGGCTATACCCGCCAAACAGCTCGTCACCGCCATCGCCCGAGAGCGCGACGGTGACGTGCTGTCGTGCCAGCCGGCACACCAGGTAAGTGGGGATAGCCGAGTAATCGCCAAAGGGCTCGTCGAACGATCCGACCACATCTTCTATGAGCGCGTCGACATCCGGACGCACGATTAGCGCGGTGTGTTCGGTTCCAAGGGCCTTGGCAGCAGCGGCGGCATCCTTTGCCTCATTGAATTCCGGTTCCTCGAAGCCGATCGAAAATGTCTGGACCGGACGATCCATCTGCCTGCTCATCTCGGCTACCACGACCGACGAGTCGACGCCTCCAGACAGAAAGGCACCCAACGGTACGTCCGCGATGAGGTGGTAACGCACGGCTTCGCCGAGAAGGCGGCGGAGCTCTTGGGCTGCTTCGCGCTCGTCGATACGGGTCTCTTCCGCGCGCGCCGGTGACCAATAGGACGAGACCCGAACGTTGCCACCGCGCTCCCACACAAGCAGCTGTCCAGGACCGAGCTTCCGCACACCTTCGAAGACGCTCTGAGGATCCGGCACGTATCCGAACGCGAGATAGTCACGAACCGCCCGTCGATCGATGCGGCCGGGAAACCACTCCATCGCCTGGAGTGATGGGAGCTCGGATGCGAAGGCCAGCCCGCCCCGCGCCTGCCAGTAGTACAAGGGCTTGATACCGAAGCGATCGCGAGCCAACAGCAACGTCTGTCGGCGCATGTCCCACAAGGCGAATGCGAACATGCCGCGCAAGTGATGCACCAAGCTCGGTCCATGGTCTTCGTACAAGTGGACAAGCGTTTCCGTGTCGCTGCCTGTGACAAGCCGATGGCCTGCTCGCTCGAGTCTCGACCGGATCTCCTGGTAGTTGTAGATCTCTCCATTGAAGACGACTTGCAAGCTCCCGTCCTCGTTGGCGATCGGCTGCGCACCGCCGGCCACGTCGATAATGCTCAGCCGACGCATGCCGAGCGCCACGCCGGGGGCGATGAAGTATCCGGCGTCGTCCGGGCCGCGGTGCCGGATGGCTTCGCACATCTGTGCGAGATCGCCGGCGCTCTCGTCCGGCCCACGCGCCCATCCGACATATCCCGCGATCCCGCACATGACTAGGTTCTCGGTGCCAACCGGCGCTGGTTGAGGAACCCCGCTGGCTGCAGGGCGGGCGCTGCGATCTGGGCGACGGCCCAGAGCAGCACGAGATGGAGGTACAGGAACCACATCTTGGCGAAGGAGCCGAACACCCCGGCGACGAGGAATGCCAGCAGGCCGAGTTCGAGATACCTGAGTTGGAGCGCGAGGCCGGGCTGCACCCGTACGCAGAGGCGCCTGGCTCGTTCCGCCTCACGCACGGCAACCCAGATCAGCACCAGAAACAGTAGCAGACCCGGGTAGCCGGTTTCCGCGAGGACGTTGAGATAAGTGCTGTGGGTATCCCGCGGCCCAAGCGCGCTCGAGTCGGCGCCGCTGATCGGCGCATAGTGCGCGTGAGCCAATGGATACGCGCCCCAACCCACTCCAGTCCATGGGTGATCGCCGACGATCCCGACCGCCACACGCCAGATCTCGAACCGAGCCTTTGCCGAGCCTTCAGGGTCCACTCGGTCCAGATTCTCAGTCACCTGGGACAGACCCTTTACGCGCGTCCAGACACCTGAGGGCGCCACCGCAACCAATGCGAGGGCGAGGCTGGCCAGGGTGAGCGTGGTCCGCAGGCGCCGGCGCCGGCCAGCAAGGGCGAGAGCCGCGAACACGCACAGCCCGATGAAACCTCCCCGTGACTGGGTCATGAGGATCAGCATGGGAAGCACCGCGATCCCTACGAGCGCGCAAAAGCGGACCCAGCCGGGGCGTTCGGTCGCCAGCACTGCCGCTGTGATCGACAGGGCCAAGAGGGTCATCGCCGCCAGGTCGTTGGGATTCTTGTAGATGTAGTTCCAGAGGGCGCGGCCGAAAATGGTCTCGTGATACACAAAGTAGTTTACCAGCGTGCCGCGCACGGGGAAGAGCGCATAGCACGCCAGGAAGAAAATCATGAAGAACCGGACTTGCGCTGCCGAGCGCAAGGCGTTGGTGGCGACCAGCATGATCAGGCACAGCTTGGCGAGGACAATGATGTTATTCCAGACCGCGTCCCGGAAGGCTGTCTCCAGGTAGCCGAGCGCGCACCACCCGAGAAACAGGACGGACCAACCGAGCAGTGGGGGCAGTCGCAAGGACTCCTGTTGGAGGAGCAACCCGAACAGCGCGGCGATCATGGATGCCTCGCCGATCGGGAGCTTGTAGGTCGTGACAGCGAACACGTAACCCAGGAACGCGATATAGATGAAGGTCCAGGTGACCTGACGGTCGGGCGAAAGTGGTGCCGGGGCGCTGACCCCCTCGCGGCCAGGCTCACGCCGCTCAGCCGCCTGAGTGAGCGTCAAGCGCGACACTGACCGACGAGGCTCGTGTAGAGTGCCTCGAGCGAGCCGATGACGCTCGCGGCGCCGAACCGATCGCGCACGTAACGTTGCGCCGCGGCGCTCATGGCTCGGCGACGAGTCGGATCGCGGAGCAAGCTGTCCAGTGCGGCTGCCAGGCGAGTCGGGTCTGATGCTGGTACGAGGAGGCCCGTCGTGCCGTTTAACACCGCGTCGCGCGTACCGCCGACGTTCGTGGCCACGACCGGCACCCCTTGAGCCATGGCCTCGATGAGTGTGTTCGGAAAACCTTCGCTGAGCGAGCACAGCACGGACACTTCGAACAACTGGTGCAGCTGTGGTCCGTTGTCCCGCAAGCCGGCGAAGTGGACACGCCCGCCGAGCTCCAGTCGACGAATCATTTGCTCCAGGGGAGACCGACATGGCCCGTCTCCGACAAGTACAACGTGAAGATCTGGCCACCTTCTCGTCAGCATGGCGACTGCACGCAAGAGGGTTGCGTGGTCCTTGATCGGACTCAGATTGGCCACCGTTCCGATAACCCGGGCGGCCGGCGGTACTCCCAATCCACGGAGGAGCCCCGCGCGCTCTTGAGCCGTTAGGGCAGTGACCGATCGGTCGTCCACGAAGTTTGGGATCACGACCACTTGTTCAGCTGGGAAACCCTCAGTCGCGCCGAGCATCTCACCAATCGCCCGGCTGTTCGCCAGAACGCGGTCGGCGAACCGCGATACCACGCGGTTCAGGAACCGGTGCGCGCGCCGAGGCGGCCACGCCCACCACCGCCGGCTGGCGATCACGACGGGCGTCCCGGCCAAGCGTGCCCAGGTAACCCCAAAGATGTTGCTGTAGAAGTCGTGGGCATGGAAGATGTCGACGCGCCTCTGCCTCAGCAGCGTCGCCAACCGGAACCCCTGGCGCACCGCGTTGAGGCCGTAAAGGTTCTTGAGCGCAAGTGAAATCACCGGAATCCCGGCGGCCTCGTATCGCGCCATGAGGGGGCCGTCTCGCTGCAGGCAGATGACGGACAGGTCGAAACGCGTGCGATCGAGACGCTCGGCGGTGCGCACGGCATTCAGCTCCGTGCCGCCGATCTGCATGTTGTCGATGCAGAACATCACGCGCGTGCGTTCGCGCGGATCAGCTCGTGATGGCTGCAGTTCAGCGACCGAGGCGTGCGCGGGTGGCATCCTCGCCTATCCCCGAAAGTGCCGCGAGCAGCCGACTCATCTGATGCTCAGTGGTCCATTCGCGCAGGACCTCCTCGTTGGTGTGCCTGCCACGGGCCATCTTTAGGTCGCTCAGTGCTTTCTCGAGGACCGTTTCCGCAACGGATGGATCGTCCTGTGCGACCAGATAATGCCCGCCGACCCGGTGCAACATTTGCGCAGACTCGCCGTCCGCATCCGCGAACGCGAGGACAGGTTTCCGAGCCCCGAGGTAGTCGAACAACTTGTTCTGGACCTGGGCGGGCTCGTGCTGCGCGAACAGCAGCAATAGGTCTGCTTGCTCGACGACCTGGAGATGGACATCCTGCGGCACCCAGCCCCGGCAATGAACCATCGCCGACAAGCCGAGATCCAGCGCGACCTGCTCAATGGAAACGTGATGAAACCAGTGGTCTCCCAGGAATTCTACCTGAACGTCGCCTTCCCCAAGTCGGCCCCTCCGGTGCAGAGAAGCGAGGGCGCGGAGGAAGGGGCGAGGGTCCCGCCGGTGGTAAATACTCCCTGAGTGTACGATCCGGAGGAGTCCCGGGAGCGGGGCCGATGGGCCTGGGGGCGTGAGTCGGTCGATCCCATTGCGCACCATGACGAACTGCTGGCTCGGTTGGGGAGTCACCTTCCGAGCCAGGAGGTCGTGAGCCGCATCTGTCACGGCGACGATGTGATCGGCGTTCCTGAGACACCAGCGTTCCAGCCGCCGATCGAGTGCGTCGCTGAACCGTGTGCGCAGTCGCGCGGGTTTCGCGGGATTGTCCGTCCACGGATCTCGAAACTCCGCCGCCCACGTCACCCCGGTCATCCGCTTGAAGATCAGGCCGGCCAGATGGGCGGAGAAGGGGGGCGCGGTCGTGTACAGCAGGTCAACTCCACCACAGCGACGGTGGATGTCCCAGCACGCCCAGACGGCAGGCGGGATGAACCCCTGGTGCTCGTCCGGGAGCCAGAGCAACGAGAACAAGTAGCGCGTCCAGACAGACGTCGCACTGGGAGGGACGTCCCGTGGGGACAAGTGTGATGTGCCGTTGCGACCAAGCCAACTCTTCGCCAGCAGATAGGCCTCCCGGGGATGAGGGAGGGCGCGGACCGTGCGGAGCGTGATCCCATCCCCAGGGGTACGAATCGCCTCCAATTCGCCCGCGAGGCGAGTGGTCACGACG
>DASPYE010000183.1:0-2812 GCA_035636935.1 Candidatus Dormiibacterota bacterium
GATCGCCACGGGCGCGCCGAAGCCGGCGATGCCCTCGAGCAGCGCGCCGAACGAGAAAGCGACCAGCAAGACCTGCAACCGGCGGTCGGTCGTCAGGCGCGTGAGCGAGCGCTTGATGACGTCGAAGTCGCCGCTCGCGACGGTCAGGTTATGGAAGAAGACGGCGTTGAGGACGATCCAGCTGATCGGCCACAGCCCGAACGCCATGCCTTCGGTGGCCGTCCCCACCGAGATGCCGAAGGGCATGCCCCAGACCAGCCAGCTGAGGACGAAGGCCGTGAGCATCGCCGCCAGGGCGCAGATCCACGCCGGCAGTCGCAATATCGCGAGCAGGACGAACAGGACATAAAGAGGAAGCCCGGCCACGAGCGCCGACAGCAAGATGCTGTCCAGCACCGGCTGATACGTCTGGTGGAACGTCAGCAAGACGCCCATCGCGCCCACCCCCCAAAAAAGGCGTTATGAAGCCGGGTCTAATTCAATCTGAATTCGGAGTACTTTGCAACTCGGAGGGGCGTAAGCCCGGCTACCAGCTCCCGCCGCCGCCCCCGCCTCCGCCGCCGCCTGACCCGCCGCCGCCTCCGAAGCCGCTCCCGCTGCCGGAGCTCGGGGGCGCGGCCGAGATCGCGCTCGAGATGTTGCTGTTCATGGACTGCAGGCTGCTGGAGAGCAGCGCCGCCTGGAAGGGCGCGTTGCCCACGTACCAGCCGTTCGACGCACTGGTGTCGATGCCCTCGAATGCCTTGGCCCAGCGGTCGACGACGCCGAACACGATCGCGTAAGGGAGGAGCTGGGTGAAGATCTCCGCCTTCTCCGCGAACTGCTGGCGGTATTTCTCGGCCGTGTTCATGTACAGGCGAAAGCCCAGCGTTTTCTGCAGGACGGCGCGACCTCTTGCCGTGCGTTGCGACATGACCTGTGCGGTGAGGATCAGCACCAGGCCGAGCAGCAGGATCGCGGCGCCAAACAATCCCCAGCCGAAATGGATCCCCAACTGATACGTGGCAAAGCCGCCGGCGATGAGAGTCGCCCAGCCGAGTCCTGTCCAGAAGAGACGTGCGTTCTCTGGCTTGACGGTGAAGAACCGGCGCGACATGGCGTCGGACACGATCTGACCTGCTGCCTCCTGCATCGTGGACCGGAACTTGCCTTTGAGCTCCGAGACCTTGACCTGCTCGCGCCCCGCGAACAGTCCGTAGTGCAGCGTCCGCTCGTACGGCAGCAGCTTGGTGACGTCACCTGGCTTCTGGGTCAAAAGCCAGTCGTGGAACCCGAATATCTTGGGAACGTCCGTGATCGTGAGGTAGCCGCGGACGGCGAGGTCAACGATGGTCGCGGTGACGTCCTTCGGGTCGGCGCTTTCGTCGAGGATGAGGCCGAGCTGCGCCGGTTTCAGGTTCTCGGGCGGCCCGAACTCCACCACCACGGGTTCGTGTTGGAAGAGAGGTTCCGGCTGATCGGGCGCTGTTGCCGGAGCCTCGTAGTAGTGACCGAGGTAGGCGCGATCGCGGCCGCGCGTCCACCAGTTCCAGGCGACGGCGGCGATCCCACCCAGGAGGATCAGCAGACTCAGCCCGACCGTCAGCGGGTTGATGTCGAACGCGTCCTGGGGGAACTCGCGATCGCGGGCGGTGAGCAGCGGCGGAGGCACGTTGACGGCTCCCTTGACGAGGCTGACCGCGATCGACATCTGCTCGCCCTCGACCAGCCGCCGCGTCGAAGAGAAGGTGATGAAGTTGTTGAGAGCGGTTGTGGGGCACGCCTCGCGCGAACCGCTTGGCCCCTGGTAGCAGGCGAGCTCCGTCCATGCACCTGCCGGCGTTGTCACAGTGGCGGTGACTGACTCTTTTGCCACCGGCCACCTGTCGCCATCCACGTTCCAGAACAGCTCGTCGTGGTCGCTGAACCGGTTCAGCGCGCCCTGCACCGTGTAGCTGATGACGTAGCGCTGGGCGCCGCTGACGGTCCGATTCGGGTCGCCGATCTTGATCACCTGATCGGGGCCGCTGGTGTAGGCGTCGTACTGCAGCGGCGAGGTCCCGTCGGTCACCGATTTGATGTCGAGGTTGTAGTAGCGGTCCTGCCGATCGGTGTACTGGTAGCGCACCGGGATGGTGCGAAAGATGCCGTGCTTCTGCAGGCCGCCGAAGTCGACCCGGATGTCTTCGACCACGGCGATCGTCGAGTCTGTGTTGACGCGGATGGTGGACTGGAAGGACTTGATGACCCAGCCCTCGTCGGCCGTTGCGGTGGCGCTTGACACGGCGACAGCGAGCGTGCAGGCGAGGGTTGCGATCGCCAGCTTGGCGGCCCGGATCTTCATCGGCAGTCCTCCGGGCTGCGACCTGAGATGCCGACCGGACCTTCGGCGCCCATGCGACGCATCTGCGTCGTTGCCTCCTGCGCTCCTCGCTCACGCATCAACGGATGCGCTCGCTGCGGTGCTCGTCGGCGCCTAGCATCTACGCCGCCTGGATCGCCGAATGTCTCGGTCGGCCCTCATGTCGCAGCCCGTATATTGCCGTGTGCCGTCCATGACCATGACCAACCTCCGGCACGACATCAGGAACGTGGCGATCATCGCGCACGTCGACCATGGCAAGACCACGCTCGTCGACGCGCTGCTGAAGCAGAGCCACACGTTTCGTGAGAACCAGGAGGTCGGGTCGCTGATCATGGACACGAACGACCTCGAGCGCGAGAAGGGGATCACGATCCTCGCCAAGAACACCTCGATCCGGCACGGCGAGGTGACCATCAACATCATCGACACCCCGGGCCACGCCGACTTCGGCGGCGAGGTGGAACGGGT
>DASPYE010000184.1:0-8073 GCA_035636935.1 Candidatus Dormiibacterota bacterium
CAATGGATCGAGTCGCCGTGTTCAACCCCGCGGTGAGGACGCTCGACGAATCGGTGGCGCGGGCCAAGACCGCCGACCGGCTCGGCTTCGAGTCCGTGTGGACGACACAGATGCCTGACGCTCGCGATGCGGCCATCGTCCTGGCCGCGTACGCGAGTCACACGCAGCACGTCAAGCTCGGCACGGGCGTCCTCCCGATCTACACACGCCACCCGACCGCGATGGCGCAGATGGCCGCGACTCTTGACGAGCTGTCGGGCGGACGCTTCATCCTCGGCCTGGGCATAAGCCACAAGGTCACCGTCGAAGGGATGTGGGGGCTGCGACTGGAGAATCCGGTGGCCGCGATGCGCGAGTACCTGACCATCGTCCGGACGACCCTTCGCGATGGAAGCTGCGGCTTTGAAGGCCGCTATTTCACCGGGCGTGCGGCCTACTCAGGGCCGCGGCGTGCAGACCTCCCGATCCTGATCTCGGCGCTGAACCCGCGCATGCTCGAGCTGGCCGGCGAGCTTGCCGACGGCATCGTGCTCTACATGTGCACCCCGGCGTACGTCCGCGAGCACATCGTGCCGGCGGTTCGCGCCGGGCGCGAGAAAGTCGGGAAAACCCTCGCTGGATTCGAAATCGTCGCCGCCGTGCCGGTGTCCCTCACGTCCGACCGGTCCGCGGCGCACGATGTTTTTCGGAAGACCGTCGCGCGCTACGCAGCGCTTCCGTACTACCGAAAGATGATGGATGCGAGCGGCCTGAAAGAGGCGCTCGAGCAGGACCGCGTCGACGAGCGCGTGCTCGACGAGCTGGCCGGGGTCGGAGACGTGGATCGCGTTCGTGATGCGGTCGCCCGCTACCGAGAGTCTGGCGTCACGCTTCCCGCGGTCGGGCCCTTTGGCGGGCACGAAGGAGCCAAGGGTTTCGAGGCGACGCTGGAGGCGGTCGCCGCAGGCTAGGCCAGCTTGGAGCGCGCCTCGTCGAGCAGCTTGCGCGAGGTCGCGAACTCCCGGTGCACCGCCGCGTCCTCGGCGCGGTCGAGCGTGCGCACGATGTCCTGCCAGCGCTCCGCATCGCGTTCATGGAGCCCAGAGCGCACCTGCCCGATGGTCTGCGTCGCAAACAGCAGACCGCCGCCCGGGTTGTCGAGGATGGAGCGGGCGATCGCTAGCTGATGCCGAGCCCACGCGACGATCTGGTCGCCCGGATGCGTGTCCAGCTCTTTCGGATGGAGGATCTCCACGGCCGCCCTATTTTCCCGCAAGCGTGCGTAGGGACTCGCCCGCGAGCCGGTACACGGTCCATTCCAAGTTTGGCTTGGCGCCGAGGCGCTCGTAAAACCTGATCGCGTCTTCGTTCCAGTTGAGGACCGCCCACTCGAGCCGGCCGCAATCGCGTTCCACAGCGATTTGCGCCAGCCGTTCGAGCAACGCCCGGCCGACGCCGTGGCTTCTCTGCTCCGGCTTGACGAACAGGTCCTCGAGGTAGATGCCGGGCTGGGCGAGGAACGTCGAGAAGTTGTGAAAGAAAAGCGCGAAGCCGGCCGGCTCTCCGTCCACCTCCGCGATCAAGGTTTCGGCGTAAGGGCGTTGGCCGAACAGCGCCTTGGCGACCTTCTCCTCGGTGGCGGCCAGCTCGTGCTCGAGCTTTTCGTAGCGCGCGAGCTCACGGATCAGCTGCGTGATCAACGCTGCGTCCCGCGGCTCGCCGTACCGGATCTCGAGGTTCACTTGGGGCGGTCACGCAGGCGAAACACGAATCGCATGGCGCCATGCGTGTCCGAGAAGCTGGCGATCTTGTTGTCGACGAGGCCGGCCCTCAAACCGGCGTCGATGAGGTCGGTGTCGCGCAGCGGGCCGCGGCCTCCTTTCAGCCTCACGACCCAGATCGCGCCGTTCGGTTCGATCCAGGTCTTCAGCCGCTTGAGGCGCTCGAGGTCCCGGGCGTCGTCGGCGCCCATGAAAACGATGTCGCACGGCGTCCGCGGCTTGCGTCTGGCGATGTAGGAAGTCCGCTCGCGCAAGAGCTCCATGAATGAAGGATCGTCCAGGCCGACGACGGCTACCTTGGCTCCGGGCTTGACACCGAGCTTGTCAAGGAGTGGCCTTGCCGTTTCCGCCACGCACCGCTCCAAAGACGATCACGCCGAGCAACCAACCGCCGTATCCGCCGGCAACCGCCAGGGCGATGAGGGGGATCGGGTTGCCGACGCGGCTCGACAGCAGCCCACCAAGTCCAACCATCGCGCCGAAAACCACCGCGCCGGCGACCCCGCCGGCCACCGCGCCCACGAGCGCCGCCGGTTTCAGACCTGGATCACCTGCAGGTCTTTGACCGCGCCGCTGACGGTGCCCGAGTACACGTGGTTGAAGAAGAAACGCGTCCCGGGGTGCCGCCTCTTCAACTTCGCCGCGGCGTCCCAGCTCATATGGCTGAAAACGTCGCCTGGACCAGTCGCCTCGACGATCGCGACGTCAGCACCTTTCACCAGCTTGTCCAGCGGCGCCGTCGACTCGGTGTCGCCGGAGTAGGCGACGATCTTGCCGTTGACGTGGATCCGGTAGCCAGTGCTGCCCATCGTGCCGTGATCCAGCTTGACCGTCTGGTACTTGACCCCCGCCACGGTCCCCGATGACCTGGCGGTGACGTACTTCACCTTGAACTGGGGGCGCATGACGCGGTTCCAGTCGGGACCCCAGCTGACTTCCCACAGCTTCTCGAGGTGCTGCTCGACTCCACTCGGTCCGATGAACGTCAGCGGTCGCCTGTCGACGAAAACCCGATGGAGCACAAAGGGCGGCAGACCCAGTGTGTGGTCGCCGTGGAAGTGCGTGAGAAAGACCGCTTCGATGCCGCCCGGGTCGACGCCGAGCCGATGCATATGAGGGAGCAGCGGCGCGCCGCCATCGAGCAGCACACGGCCGTCCACCACCACGGCCCCGTTGTAGCGGTCAAGCGAAAACGCCGCGCCGCTGCCGAGGAACGCGAGCTTTACGCGATGGTTACCGCGGGGTTGAGATAAACGTCCTGGATTGCGTGTAGTAATTCGATGCCCTCCTTCATCGGGCGCTGAAATGACTTCCGGCCGCTGATCAGACCCATGCCGCCCGCGCGTTTGTTGATGACGGCGGTACGGACAGCCTCTTTCAGGTCTGCCGCGCCCTTGCTCTCCCCCCCGGAGTTGATAAGACCGGCCCTTCCCATGTAGTTGTTGATCACCTGGTAACGGCACAGGTCGATGGGATGGTCACTTGACAGCTTGTCGTACACGCCGGGCGCCGTCTTGCCGAATCCGATGACCTCGAACCCGCGGTTGGTGTCCGGCAGCTTCTGCTTGATGATGTCGGCCTCGATCGTCACCCCAAGGTGGTTGGCTTGCCCGGTCAGGTCGGCGGCAGTTTCGTAGTTCGTCCCGTCCTTCTTGAAGGCGTTGTTGCGGACGTAGCACCAGAGCACGGTGGCCATCCCGAGCTGGTGCGCTTCGTGGAAGGCCACCGCGATCTCCTGCAGCTGCCGGTCCGACTCGGCCGAACCGAAGTAGACCGTCGCGCCAACCGCCACCGCCCCCATCTCCCAGGCCTCCTTGACGGTCCCGAAGAGGATCTGGTCGTAGTGATTCGGGTAGGTCAGGAGCTCGTTGTGGTTGAGCTTGCAGATGAAAGGGATCCGGTGGGCGTAGCGCCGGGCCACCGAGCCCAAGACGCCGAACGTCGAGGCCACCGCGTTGCAGCCGCCCTCGACGGCGAGCTCGACGATCTTGGCCCCGTCGAAGTAGATCGGGTTGGGCGCGAACGAGGCTCCCGCAGCATGTTCGATGCCCTGGTCGACCGGGAGGATGGAGAGGTAGCCGGTGCCGGCCAGCCGGCCGTGATCGAGCAGCGACTCGAAGCTGCGGAGGACGCGGGTGGGCCGGTCGCTGTCCTTCCAGATCCGGTCGACGAAGTCGGCTCCAGGCAGGTGGAGCTGCTCCTTGGGGACCGTCTGGCACTTGTGCTCGAGGAGGTCCCGGGCGTCATCTCCGAGCACCTCCTCTATCTTCTCGACGGATCCCTTGGTAACTGTTGCCATCATTGCCTCTTACACATTTGATTAGCCTGTCCCGCAGGTTCGCGAATAGCCCATCCGTCACTCTATAGTGCGCCGATATGACGCAGCGAGCTAGCGACCTGCTGACTGAGGTTGCGGACCGTCTGTCCGCGGACGCCACCCAGAGCGGGATGGTCGCCGCCGAGGCCATCACGGCGATCGAGCCAGAGCTGCTCAAGGGGTACAGGGACGGGTCTCTCGACGAGCTGGTCACGATGTCGACCAACTTCCTCAAGGCCCTGTTCCGGTCCCTTCGACCGGACTCGAATCTCCCCTGGCCCGAGTACTACACCCAGGCCCGCGAGTACGCGCGGCGCTACGCGGAGAAGGGTGTTCCGCTCGAGTCCCTGATCGAGGGTCTTGCGGTGTTCCGGCGGACGGTCGCGGCGAGGGTCACGGAGGAGGTCGGCGAGAGCCCCTACGCCGATGAGGTGCTCCTGCTCGCTCAGAGCAGGCTGGGCGACGTCGTCGAGCACATGAACTCGAGCTTCATCCGAGGCTACCTAGACTTCACCGAGAGCAAGCACCAGGCGCGCCAGAGCGAGCTGCACGGCCTGTATCACATCGCGAGCGCGCTCGGCCGCTCCCTCGACGTCAATGAGATCGCCGAGGTCGGCCTCCGGGAGACCCTCAAGGTGCTTGGCCTCCAGGCGGGCGCTGTATGGGTGCGCGAGGGAGCGCGCCTCAAGCTGGCGAAGACGATCGGCATGCAGCAGGGCGAGGAGGAGGAGTTTTCCGAGACCGGTCGCGCGGGGCTGAGCCGGGTGGTCGAAATCTCGTCCGGGCCGGCGGAATCTCGCGTCGACCGGATCACCGGTGAGTGGAACGCAATCCGGGCGGAACTGCGCACGAAGGGTGTTTTGCTCGGGGCGATGACGGTCGCCACGCGATTGCCACGGACCTTCGAGCCCAGCGACCTGGAGTTCGTCGCCGCGGTCGCCGATCAGATCGCGGTCGCGCTCGACCGCGCGCGCCAGCACACCAAGGAGGCGCGTACCGACTATCTCACCGGTCTGGCCAACCGGCCTGAGTTCGAGCGGGCGATCGACCGCGCCGTCGCGTCCGCGGACCGGCACAAGCGCCGCCTCGCGCTGATGATGATCGACCTCGACAACCTCAAAGAGATCAACGACACCTACGGTCACCACGTCGGCGATGAGGCAATCCGAGTGCTGGCTGCTGAGTTGCAGCGGGCGGTGCGCGCCACCGACACATGCGGCCGGTTGGGGGGCGACGAGTTCGGCGTCGCGATGCCCGACGCAGACGAGCGCGACGCGCGCGAGGTTGGCATCCGCGTGCGCGAGGCGCTCGATCACCTCAACCGGACCGCCAAGCTGCCCGTGCCGGTGGAGTTCAGCATCGGTATCACCGCCTGGAGGCAGGGACTCGACTGGCAGGCGATGTACCAGTCGGCGGACAAGGCGCTGTACGTGGACAAGCGCCGCCGCCACGCCGCCCGGAAGCGGCTGGGCGAAGCCAGCGGGTAGCCTTCCCTTCCCGCTCGCCGGGGAAGGTGGACCCGTCGCGAAGCGACCGGGCCGGATGGGGGGAGGCACCTCGCAACGACTTTGGAAGAGTTACCTGCCGGCCGCATCCTCGACGCGACATTCTTCGAGCGCGACACGCGAGCGGTCGCGCGGGACCTCCTCGACAAAGTGCTCGTCCGTGAGCTGGACGGCCGGCGCATGTGGGGACGCCTGGTCGAGGTCGAGGCATATCTGGGGCCACAGGATCTGGCCGCTCACTCCAGGGGCGGCCGCCGCACCGCGCGAACCGAGGTCATGTTCGGTGGTCCGGGGCACGCGTACGTGTACTTCACCTACGGCGTGCACTGGTGCCTCAACTTCGTGACTCGCGAGATGGGCGTGCCGCAGGCGGTGCTCGTGCGCGCGCTGGAGCCAGGTCCGGGCGTCGGCCGCTGCAGCGGGCCCGGCCTCGTGACGCGCGCGCTGAGCATCGACCGCTCGCTCAACGGCGCGCCGCTGCGCCCGCCTGATCTCTATGTCGTCGACGACGGCGCGCCCACGCGCCGCATCTTTGTCACGCCCCGCGTCGGCGTCCAGGGCACCGGCCGGTGGGAGAAGCGCCTCCTGCGATACGTGGTCGACTCGTCGGGCCTCTCGCGGCCCATTCCTAGATCGCTACGGCCAATCCGGCGAAAACGGATCCCGACGCTCTAGCTTTTCCCAGTCGGCGCGGCCGGGAGTGAATGCGTCGACGGCCGTGCAGCCGTCGGGTCCGGCAACCGCGTCGTGCGGCACGTTGCTCGGGATCGTGTAGGTATCGCCGGCGCGGATCTCGCGCTTCTCGCCGCCGATGGTGAAGGTCATCGAGCCGCGGAGGATGAATCCGAGCTGCTCGTTCTCATGGTGATGCTCCGGCACACTGCTTCCAGGCTCGAGGTCGACGACCGCCAGGGTCATCCTCTGGCCGTTGACCACCCGTGCGGTCACGCCATCTCGCAGCTGATAAGGCCGCAAGCCCGCGAGCGGACTGAAGGTCTTACTCAACGACGCGGTCGATGATCGTCGCGGTGCCGATGCCGCCGCCGCAGCACATCGTCTCGAGCCCATAGCGCAGGTCGCGCCGCTCGAGCTCGTACAGGAGCCGGTTCATCAGGATCGCGCCCGATGCGCCGAGCGGGTGGCCGAGGGCGATGGCCCCTCCGTTGACGTTGGTCTTCTCGAGGTCGGCACCCGTCTCCTTCTGCCACGCAAGGACGACCGAAGCGAACGCTTCGTTCACCTCGAACAGATCGATGCTGCTCAGTTCCAGTCCTGCCCGCTTCAAAACCGCGGCGGTTCCCGGGATGGGCCCCTCGAGCATGAGGACAGGGTCGGTGCCGACGACGGCCTGGGCGCGGATGCGCGCGCGCGGCTTGATGCCGAGCTGCTTGGCCTTCTCGAGCGACATCAGCAGCACCGCCGCGGCGCCGTCTGAGATCTGGCTCGCGTTGCCCGCCGTGATCGTGTGCTCGGGATTGAACGCCGGCTGCAGCGCCGCCGTGGTCTCATAGCTTGCGTTGGCACGTATGCCCTCGTCGCGGTCGAAGATCTCGTGCTGGCCATTCGAGATGTCGACCGCCAACAGCTGCGATTTGAAGTAACCCTTCTCAGTGGCGTTGTGAGCGCGGTGATGGCTCTCCACACTGAACTCGTCCATCGCCTTGCGCGAGATTCCATATTTGCGCGCCATCAGCTCGGCCGAGATTCCTTGCGGCACCAGGTCGTACAACTCCATCAGCTCGGGTGGAAACGGCATTCCGGGTGAGACTGCGTTGGCGCCCATGGGGACGCGGGTCATCGATTCGACTCCGCCGGCGATCGTGATGTCGCACACGCCGGACTGGATGAGGTTGGCGGCGAAGTGAAGAGCTTGTTGGCTGGAGCCGCACTGCCGATCAACCGTCGTCGCCGGCGTGGTCACAGGGAAGCCTGCGGTCAACCACGCGTTGCGTCCGATGTTGAGGCTCTGCTCGCCGACCTGCGTCACGCAACCGAAGACCACATCCTCGACTTGGTCAGGCTTGATGCCCGCGCGATGGACGATCTCTTTGAGGACAAGCGACCCAAGCACGACGGGATGGACGTCCTTGAGCTTTCCGTTGCGACGACCGATCGGCGTCCGGACGGCTTCCGCGATCACGACTTCGCGCATCACTTCTTTACTCCTCGGTCATGCAAGTGCACGCCCCTCTTCCTTCACCCACCCCGCGACTTCGCCGCGGGGACCCCAGCACGTTGAGAGGGTCAATAGCGACTTCAAGCACCGCGTGTCAACCCACCAACATTTGCCTGGCGATTCGATGTTTTTCAACGTTGACGTGCCCATATGCTCCTGTTAACTTTCGCGACGCCCCAAGCGGCTGAGTACGGTAAACCTGAGGATACCGAACGTCGAGTAGGTGGAAGGTCCGGAGCAATCCGGGATGGAAACCGAAAAACGCATAGGGCACTTCAGGGTAAACAGGAAGGTCTCTTGGGGCATTACTTTTCC
>DASPYE010000185.1:0-1832 GCA_035636935.1 Candidatus Dormiibacterota bacterium
CTCCAGCCACGCGGTGGCTTCCGCGAGCGGCTTGGGCTCGAGCCGGCGGGGCCGTCGCTGGGCGTCGCGGCCGTGGGACACCAGGCCGGCTCGCTCCAGCACCTTGAGGTGCTTGGAGATCGCGGGCTGGCTCATCGCGAATGGCCGGGCCAGCTCCGTCACCGACGCCTCCCCCGACGCGAGCCGGGCGAGAATGGCGCGCCGCGTCGGATCGGCGAGTGCCGCGAACGTCGCATCGAGGCCATGGGTGGATTGCATAACTGACAGGTTATATAAGCAACGACGGGGTGGCCGTCAAGCGCCGACGAGACGTCCTTGGACACGAGCTTGCGCACGCGCGCCGGTGCTCGGCGTACATCAAAGACTGCAGCTCGTCCAGGCGCGCGATGGTTTTTTCGGTATTCTCGACCGCCGTACTCGCCGTGTCGATTTCGCCCCACTCCGTTCGTCGTCATTGAAACCCAAACAGGAGACACAGCAATGCGTTTGCCTTCGCGATCAATCGACCTTCTCCGGAGCATGGCCGCGGTTCTCGCCGTCGGCGCCGCGATCGCGCCGCCCATGCGAGCTCAGGTACCGGTCAAGCGGACCGCGCCGGGCGCCTGGGGGGGCAAAACGAACGGTGCGGGGCACTACGCCGACGTGAACGGCATCAAGCTGTATTACGAGACCCGCGGCAGCGGTAAACCGCTCGTCCTGCTGCACGGCGGCCTCGGCGCGATCGAGATGTTCGGTCCCAATCTCCCGGCACTCGCCAAAGGCCGGCAGCTCATCGCCGTCGACCTGCAGGGCCACGGGCGCACGGCCGACATCGATCGGCCCCTCAGCGTCGAGCTGATGGCGGACGATATCGCCGCCCTGATCAAGTACCTGAAGCTCGACGGCGCCGACCTCATGGGCTATTCGCTGGGCGGCGGGGTCGCCCTGCAGACCGCCATCCGCCATCCCGAGGTGGTCCGCAAGCTCGTGGTGGTCTCGACGCCCTTCAGACGCAGCGGCTTCTACCCCGAGATCCTCGCTCAGCAGGGGCAGGTCGGTGCCGCTGCAGCGGAGGCCATGAAGCAGACGCCGATGTATCAGCTCTATGCCGGCATCGCGCCGCGACCCGAGGACTGGCCCCGGCTGCTGGGCAAGATCGGCGACGCGATGAAGCAGGACTTCGACTTCTCCAAGGAGATCTCGGGGCTCAAGGCGACGACGCTGATCGTGGCAGCGGATGCGGATATCTTCCCGCCCGCGCATGCGGTCGAGCTGTTCGGGCTGCTGGGCGGTGGTCAGCGGGACGGGGGGTGGGACGGCTCGGGGCGTCCGAAGTCGCGGCTCGCCATTCTGCCCGGCCTGACGCACTACACCATGTTCAGCGCTCCCGCGCTCGCCGCCACGGTCATTCCGTTTCTCGACGAACCGGCGCCGACCAGTCGGTGAGAAGCGACGGGTGGCACTAGGGCCGCGGATGTGGTCCCGTGAAGGCCGAACAACACGGTTTCCCGGACGGGGTGAACGTCATGAACTCGACGCGCACGTCGTCCGGGTCGAACACATTGAGCTGGTACTTGCCGTCGAGTCCCAGTTGCTTGTGCTCTTCGCTGTTCGGCTTCCAGCCGGTGCGTTGCAGTGCCGCGTCGGTCGCGTCCATATCCTCCACGCCCAGCGAAAAGTGGTTCATGACGCCGATCAGGCGATGATTCGCGTCGGGCGCGACGTTCAGCATGTACTCCAGCCAATCGGTCCCGTCCGGAACCTGCAACGCGACCCAATCGGTGCGCTGCGGCTTCATGCCGCCGTGCCAGTAGGGACGAAAGCCGAGAATGTCTCTGTATAACCGATCCATG
>DASPYE010000186.1:0-8418 GCA_035636935.1 Candidatus Dormiibacterota bacterium
TGGCATCCTGCGCCTGGTCGCCGAAGGCAAGACCAACTCCCAGATCGCACAGGCCGTGCACCTCTCAGAGCTGACGGTGAAGAACCACGTGTCCACGATCCTCGGCAAGCTCGAGGTCGCGAGGCGGACTGAGGCTGCGGCCTACCTGGTCCGGCGCACCAGCCTTTTCGGGTGAGGGCTACGTGAGCCCGACGGCAAACAGCGCAGTCTGAATCAGTCGACCGGCACGGTCTTCATGGTCCGGTTTGGCACTTCAACCGGGGCGTGTCCCGGGCGATGCTCAGCTCTGTGAGCGCTCAAAGTGTCGCCGTCCAAGCAAGCGCACCTCCACAACGGAATCGCATATTGGCGGCGCTCTTCGCGCCGTGGACGCCGGCAGTTCGCTGGGGGCTGCTGGCGGCGGCCGCGGCCTGCGCGATGGCTGTGATCGGCCTCGCCGCGCTCGTGATAGCCAGCCCGTTCGTGCCCTTCGACGCATCCGTCGACCGGACCATTCAGTCCATCAACTTCGGGCCGCTGGCGTCGACGTTCCCTCTGTTCAGCTGGATCGGGGGCCCCGGCGGCGGTCTCTACATGCAGGCGGGCGCCGTGCTGCTCGTGCTGCTCCTCAACCGGCGTGCGTGGTTGCTCGCGCTTGCCGCCACGGCCGGCGGCATCTGGTACAGCCTCATCGTCGGGCTAGTCAACCGACCCCGCCCCACACTCCAGCAGGTGCTCCAGATCACGGAGCATCCCGGATCGACCAGCTTTCCAAGCGGGCACGTGATCTTCATAACCATCAGCCTTGGCCTCGTGTTCCTGTGCCTCGGCTACCGATACCTGCCGAAACGGGCACTTCCGATTGGCTGGGCCGTCGTCGCCGCGATCGTCCTGCTTGCTGCCATGAGCAGGGTGTACGTCGGCGCGCACTGGCCACTGGACGTGCTTGCCAGCCTTTTCATCGCGGGCGGCTGGCTTGCTTTCGTGACGGCGATCAGATGGATCTCTGAGCGAGCCCTGCTGAGGCACTCACCGTAGCCGCCGGCACCGGGCTCGTCTGGTTGGCGGGGAGTCGGGGCCGGATCGGCACCTGGGTGCGCCCGCGATTCCTGCTGGCGTCGCTGATTGCCGGGATGGCGTTCGCCGCCCTAGCCGTGCTTGCCTCAGCCACCACTTTTCTTCCTGGGGACCGTGCCCTCGCGCAATGGATCCAGTCCGTCTCGTGGGCGCCCGTATCTTCCACCTTCGGTCTGATCAGCTGGCTCAGTGGCGGTCCGCAGGACGTCCTCGCCGTAGGGACACTCGCCCTGGTGGCGATCCTCAATCGGCGCGCCGCGCCGTTTGCGCTCTTCGCCCTGGCGGACGCCGGGCTCTACTTGCTGTTCAACACGGCGATCCACAAGTCGCGACCCGTCGAGGGGCTGATCCACGTCGCTGAGCAGCCGGCCGCTTTCGCCTTCCCAAGCGGCCACGCCACGTTCGTCGTCACCATCGTGGTCGTCCTTCTGCTGTGTCTCGCCCTGCGGCTGTTCGTCGATCGCCGCCTGTTTGCGCTGATGGTGGTGATCGGCGCCGTGGTCGTGTTCACGGTGGGTGTAGAGCGGGTCTACGTGGGCGCGCATTATCCCAGCGACGTCCTGGGTGGCTTCATCCTCGCGTCCTCCTGGCTGTGCTTCGTGTTCGCCGTTCGACCCCTGAGCGATCGCCTTGCCGGCAATCGTGCGCCAGGGCGGGTCGCGACCCTGCCAGGTTCCTAAGGGCTAGAGGACCAACATCGTTCGGCACTGTTGGTTGGTCGGGCGGCGATCGAGACTTGGGCCATGACAACGCACCGGAACGGGACCAGAGGGAAGGTGAAACACTTGTTAGGCGCCGCTCGGGATGAAGCCCCGCTGCGCCTGTCTGACATCGACTGCTCGTACACGCATGGCGTCCACAGGCATCACGCGCTCGAGGAGCTGGCGTCGTCCCAGGAGAGGCTGCTCGAGCTGCAAACGCGGCTCTTCGCAGAAGGGACCCGATCCCTGTTGATCGTGCTGCAGGGGATGGACACGGGCGGCAAGGACGGCACGGTGAACCACGTGATAAGCCACTTCAACCCGGGCGGATTCACGATCACAAATTTCAAGGTCCCGACCGCCGAAGAGGCGCGCCACGGTTTTCTGTGGCGGATTCGGCGAGCCCTCCCCAAGTCGGGTCATGTGGCCATCTTCAACCGGTCTCACTACGAGGACGTCCTGATCACCCGCGTCAAGAATCTCGTTCCGTCCGACGTGATCGAGCGCCGCTACGCGGAGATCAATGCTTTCGAGTCGGAGCTGATCGAAAAGGGCACCACAGTCGTCAAGATTTGCCTCCATATCTCCTTTGAAGAGCAGCGCGTGCGGCTCCTGGAGCGCCTCGATGACCCGGCTAAGAGATGGAAGTTCTCCACGCACGACCTGATCGAAAGGGGTCACTGGGACGAATACCAGGTGGCATACGAGCTGGCTATCACGCGGTGCTCGCCGAAAGTCCCCTGGTATGTCGTGCCCGCGAACGAGAAATGGTTTCGGGACTGGGCGGTGACACAAATCGTGAGCGAGGCGCTCGAGGAGATCGATCCGCAGTACCCGACGCCTGTCCTGAACGTCAAGGCTCTGCGAGCTCAGCTCCAGCCCGTGGGATGATCAACAGCGCGAGCTCGAACCTGCTGGCCTGGGCTGCGAAGGACCCTGACGTGGTAGCCATCAAGCAGATCCTTTCGAGCATCTCCGGACCACTTGTGCAGAGGCTTGTGGACGCCGCCGAGTCGGGCAAGGATGTTTTGGTCGTGTTGACCGGCGATCATCACGACGGCCCGCTGGCCATGCCCGGAAACGCTGACTTGGCCGAGGCAGGAGTCCGTGTGATTCGCCCTCTCGTAGCCTCGTTGTCGCAGCCGGAGGCGACCCTGGTGGTTCGCCGCGAGAAGGGGAGGCTCCGCACCTATGTGGCGGTACTGAGAGCGAGCGGTGGCAACACCGTCCTGTCAAGCGACGCCAGGCTCGCCCACAAGGTGGGCGGCCTGTTCAACTTTCTTACAGGACGGCATCGAGCCTAGCCGGGGCGTCAACAATCCTCGACGTCGCTGCCCCTTGCGGCTGCGACGCTGAGTCGCCTGACTTCTACTTGTTCTTTGGGTGGCGTTCGGAGTTGTGATGCTTCACAACCGTCGCCGCGGCGATCGCTTTCGCTCGTTTGGCCGGCCGGCCTTGCTTGAGCTCGCTCTGCTTGATGTGCTCATACATCCGCTGCTCTTTGTCGCTCACGCTCGGCAGATGTTGCTGTTGGGGCATGTTCGGTACCTCCTTCAACACTTGAACGCGTAGGTGGATGGCGGCGCATCATTCGAGCCGATGAAGCTGGAGGTGATCCGCAACGACCGACCGGTTCTCGTGGACGCGTTCTTGATCTCGGCTGTGCTCACGGTCTTGGCCCTCCGCGTGTACCTCGCAGCGGCGCACTATCCCCAGCTGGGCGGGAACGGCCTCCATATCGCGCATGTGCTGTGGGGCGGCCTCCTGATGGTGGTGGCCATCGGCATGCTGCTTTCCCTCCTCACATGGACGTGGCAGATCACCGGAGCTGTCATTGGAGGTGTGGGCTTTGGCCTGTTCATCGACGAGCTGGGCAAATTCCTGACCTCTGACAACAATTACTTCTTCAAGCCGACGGCATCGCTCGTCTATGCGATGTTCATCGTGCTGTTCTTGACCGCGCGTGAATTGCGCCATTTCCGCAAGCTCACACCTCGCGAGAACCTGGTCAACGCAATCGAAGCTTCGAAGCAGCTTGCGTTAGGTCCAATTTCAAACGTCCTTCGAAACCGCGCGCTGGCCTGGCTCGACGCGTCCGACCGCTCGCATCCGCTGACCCCCTTTCTGCACCGTCAGTTCGAGCTGGCGACAGCCACCCCAGAACGCCGATTCTGGTTCACTGCCCCGGTGCTCGCAGTCCGCGCTCGCTACGCGTTGATCGTTCACAACCGGTGGTTCCCACGAGTCGTCACCAGTGTCTTTGTCTTGCAAGCCGTCGGTGTTGTGATCTCGGTTGCGTACTCCGTTGTCGTCGCAGCCGGTGCAGCCGTCGGCAGCGCCGACGCCATCAACGAGCTGAATGAGACCCTGCGGGCGGGGCCGATCCTGTGGACGACCCTCGCCGGAACCTTGATCTCGGGCGTGTTCACGGTCATCGGTGTCGCACGGTTGCCGGGGTCGCGCCCCCACGCCTACCGCGCATTTGAAACGGCTGTCCTGATTGATCTTTTCCTGGTGCAGCCCTTCACGCTCCTGGATACCGGGTTCGCAGGTCTCACGCAGGTATTCATCGATCTCGGCCTGGTCGCCAGCCTGCGGTATCTCCTGAGCGAGGAAGTTGCGCGGCACCACCACGTCGACTCATTGACGCCGAGGCCGCCGGCGGTCGAAGCGGCCATGAGCTAGGAGCTGGACATCCAGAAGATGTAAGGCATCGTCCCTGCCAAGAGGTGCCAGCCAGGCTCTGGAGGACCACAGCCGACGTGGCATGCCACCGGCATCGCAGTGATTTCTGTCGTGAAAATAGAGTGACCCCAACGGATCGCCTCTCCGGCTTCAGGACCCAGTCTTGCGACCAGACTCTTAGACCGTTGAACGTGTCCCTCGGGGCCACGTGTGACGTTACTCCGACCGTGAGGTTTGCGCGAGCTGTGTTTTTTCCGTAGCCTGGCTACTCGAGTTGGCGCTGGGGTAACTAAGTCGAAGGAGCTTTGACCAGTTGCGCCTCAGCCAGTTTCGCCGCGGCGGCCACTGAAGGCCTGATCCCGGTCACGTCGAGGATCTGGCCCTCGTCAAGAGAATCGTTCTTGAGCAGGGACTGGGCGAGCGCGTCGAGCTGCTTGCGGTGTTCGCTGAGCAGCTTCTCCGCGTCGGCGAGACACTCTTCCGAGATCCTGCGCACCTCTTCGTCGATCAGGTTCGCCGTGCCATCGCCATACGGGCGCTGCTGGAACGGGTTGCCATCAGGCTCGGCGTAATTTAGCGGCCCCACCTTCGGGCTCATTCCCCAGCGAACGACCATCTGCTGCGCAATTCGCGTCACCTGCATCAGATCGTTCTCGGCGCCCGTGGTGACCACACCGTAAACGAGCTTCTCGGCGGCACGTCCTCCCAGCGCCCCCACCATGCGCGCGCGCAGGTAATCCTCGGCGTAGTTGAAACGGTCGTCGACCGGGCTTTGCAGCGTCACTCCCAGCGCCTGGCCGCGTGGCACGATCGTGACCTTCTTGACCGGGTCGGCGCCCGGCACGATGAGCCCAAGCAGGGCATGCCCCGACTCGTGGTACGCGATCCGCTCGCGGTCGGCCGGGGTGAGGATGATCTTGCGCTGCGTCCCAAGCAGGATCCGTTCGATCGCGTCCGCGAAATCGGCGAGAGTGACGGCCGCCTCGCCTTTCCTGGCGGCTCCGAGCGCCGCCTCGTTGACCAGATTCTTGAGGTCGGCGCCGACCATGCCCGGAGTCTGCGATGCGACCTGTTCCAGGTCGACATCCGGCGCCAGCGGCACGTTGCGAGTATGGATTCGCAGGATGGCGGCACGTCCCAGCCGATCCGGCGCCTGGACGGTGATCCGGCGGTCAAAGCGACCCGGTCGCAAGAGCGCAGGATCGAGGACGTCGGCCCTGTTGGTCGCGGCGAGAACGATCACGCCCTCGCGCGAGTCGAAGCCATCCATCTCCGTCAGGATCTGATTGAGCGTCTGCTCCTGCTCATCGTTCCCACCAAGCCGCACTCCCGCAGACCGGCTCCGGCCGATGGCGTCCAGCTCGTCGATGAAGATGATCGCCGGCGCTGCCGCGCGTGCTTTGCTGAACAGGTCCCGCACTCGTGAAGCGCCAACCCCGACGATCGCCTCCACGAACTCGGACGCGGCGATGCTGAAAAACGGCACCTTCGCCTCGCCGGCGACGGCGCGCGCAAGCAGCGTCTTGCCTGTTCCCGGAGCTCCGATGAGAAGGACGCCCTTCGGCATGGTTCCACCCAGACGCTGGTACTTCTGCGGTTCACGCAGGAAGTCGACGACCTCTTGCAGGTCCGCCTTGACCTCATCGATGCCGGCGACGTCAGCAAAGCTGACTGACGGCCGCTCGGCGTCGTAGAGGCGCGCTCGGCTCTGACCGAAGGCGCCGAGAATCCCGCCCGCTCCCGCCGATGCCGCCCTGCGCGACAGATAAAGGAAGCCCAGGACCAGGAGGATCGTCGGACCGAAGCTGAAGAGGAGCGTTTCCCAGAGCGGTGTCGACGCGTTCGGGTCCTTGGCGTTGATCACCACGTCGTGCTGCTGCAACATCGCCTCGAGGTCGTCGGTCGCGAAGCTCGGGCGCTGGGTCTGGAACTTTGTGGAGCTGGTGCCGCTCGAATCCTTCACCGGTTTTTTCGCCACACC
Organism: Candidatus Dormiibacterota bacterium; assembly: GCA_035636935.1. Classification (GTDB taxonomy): domain Bacteria; phylum Chloroflexota; class Dormibacteria; order Dormibacterales; family Dormibacteraceae; genus 40CM-4-65-16. Next base: position 6,424 of record DASPYE010000186.1, read on the forward strand.
GCTGATGGCCTCTCCAGTGCTCGTGATGCTGGCCACGTTGCTCGCGTTGACCTGGTCGAGGAATGCGTTGTAGGAGATCGTCACCGTCGGCGCCTGGCCCGCCGAGAAAAGGACGTTGCTGATCACAATGTTGGCGGCGAACAGGATTGCCAGGGTGATCCAGAAGCGCGGCGAGCGCATCGGAGCAAGCGCATCCGGTTTCTTCTGGGGCGGTTTGGAGGCAGGAGGCGGCGGGTTCTGCGCCATTACGTTGCGACGGAGCCGCTGCGGTTCTCCACGGCGTCAGCCTACGCCCATCGCGGCCCAGCGCCGATGACGCGGCTGGTTCAGCCTTTGAGCACCTGGAGCAGCTTCGCGGAAAACTCGACGGGCCGTCCGGTGAATCCGCCGTGGTCTCCAGGAAACACGATCGCGTCCATCCCCAGACGCGTCGCCAGGCCGAGCCCGCCCTCATGTGCCAGCTGACCACCCGATTCCTCGCCGACGGCCGCGGCGATCCGGCACGGGCACGACTTCAGTGCGGCGAAGTCGGGCTGGTAGCGCGCGATGTTCCGGATGTAACGGCCAAAGAAGAAGTCCATGTTCCGCTGCATCTGAGCCATCGCCTGAAGCTGCTCGGGGGCTGGCTCGCCTTCTGAGGCAGGGGGCGGACCACCCTCGATCCCGACCAGGACCATGAACTTGTTCATCGCCGGCCACAGCCCTTCCTTGGTATGGGTGTCGGACACGTCTTCCATGGCGGCTCGCACCTTGGCGCTGTTCGGCACCAGGCTCGGCGATGGCGGCTCATGCGCGATCACCATCTCCAGCTGCTCGGGGTGGCGCACCGCCAGCTCGAGCGCGATCACAGCGCCGCCGCTGCTCGCGAACACACGGGCCTTGCCGTCGGTCAACTTGGCCAACAGGCGGTGAACGTCATCCGCGAAGATCTGGACCATCCTCGCGTCGTCGAGCGCTCCCTCGAGCTTGCTGTGGGAAAGGCCGCGCGGATCGTAGGTCACAACTGTGTAGCGCGACGCAAGGTCATTCTCGATCTGGCGGAACGTGGTCGCGTCGGCCGGTCCGCCCGGCATCATCAGCAGCACGGGACCCGATCCGCGGACCTCGTAGTAAAGGCTCGCGCCGGGAACTTGCAGCTTGTGCGACCTGTAAGTAGTTGCGGCCCCCATTGTTGTGACCTCCAGTTCGTTCTTAACTCCTAAGACTGCACTTCATCGCAGAACTAATCGCCGGCGGAGCTCAGGCCGGGTAAACGGCGACGTCGGTGGCTTTGAAGGAAAGCCACACCTCGCCGCCGTCGGCGAGCTTGAGATCGGCGAGAGCCGCCGGCGTCACCTCGGCGACGATGGGGACCTCGCCCTCGATCCTGACGCGCGCCCGGTCGCCGTACAGCTCGACGCCATGAGCGCGGCCGTGCCAGACGTTGCGCGGGCTGCCTTCGGGCTTCGCTCGATACACGGAGACAGCTCGCGGATGGATGACGGCAAAGACTTCGCCCGCTTCCGCCCCGGCTGCGGCCAGGACCTGGCCGCCCGCCATCAGAACGGAGCCGTGGTCCGCCTGCCCGCGATAGAGATTGACTCCCACCAGGTCAGCGACGTAGCTCGAGCGCGGGTGCTCGGTCACCTCGACCGGTGTCCCGCTCTGCACGTGTCTCCCTTCCTCCATGACGATCAGCCGGTCGGCGACCGCGGCCGCTTCCAGCGGATCGTGCGTGACCAGCAGCCGCACGCCGCGAAACGACGCCAGGTGCCTCTTGAGGTCACGGCGCACGGCGACACGCGTCGTGGCGTCGAGGGCAGCGAGGGGCTCGTCGAGCAGCAGCACGCGGGGGTCGGGCGCGAGAGCACGCGCGAGTGCGACGCGCTGGCGTTCGCCGCCCGACAGCTCCGCCGGTTTGGAGCCGGCCCGGTTCTCGAGCCCGACACGGTCGATCCACGCCATCGCGCGCCTTCCAGCCTCCGCGCGGCTCGCGCCCCGCGCGCGCAGCCCAAA
>DASPYE010000187.1:0-9026 GCA_035636935.1 Candidatus Dormiibacterota bacterium
GCTCGGAAGGAGCGATCAACGACCGGCTGCAAGGCATCGGGATGCTCCACACGATGCGCAGGCTGGCGCGCCTGGAGCAGGATGCGCTGGGCGACGTCATCAACCAGCTGGGAGAGATTCGCAAGCGTCTCTTCCGCGCAGACTCGCTGCGGATCGTCGTCACTTGCGAAGAAGCGATGGTGCAGCCCTACGAGGAGCTGCTCACCGGATTGGTCGGATCGCTCGAAGCCGGCGGTGCGATAGGCGAGCAGGTCAAGCCGACCGCGCTGGAGCGGGCACCCGAGGCCCGCACGGCGCCAGTCCCGGTCGCTTTCAACGTTCGAGTCCTCAAGACGGTGCGCTACACGCACGAGGATTCGCCCGCGCTCCTGGTCCTTGCCAACTACCTTCGCGACACCTTCTTGCACCGCGAGCTGCGCGAGAAGGGTGGCGCATACGGCGCCTACGCCCAGGCGGGTGTCGCCAGCGCCACTTTCTATTTCGGCTCCTATCGCGACCCGAACATCGTCCGCACCTACGACATCTTCGACGCCGCCGTGCTCTGGGTCACCGAAGGCGACATCGAAGCGGAGGCCCTCAAAGAAGCGATCCTGGGCGCCTGCGGCGACGTCGATCCGCTCGAATCGCCGGACATCAAGGGCCGGCGCGAGGCGACCAACCGGGCGACCGGGTTCACGCGACAGGCGCGCGAGCTCTTCAAGCAGCGGCTGCTCCAGGTGACGGCGGATGACCTGCGGCGCGTGACTCGCGCGTATCTCCTCGGTGCACCCGCGGTGCAGACCACCGTCGCGGGCTCGGATCTGATCGACGCCGCCCGCAAGGAGCGTCCCGCTCTGTTCGAGGTCGTCGCCGCGATCTGATTGGACCTGCGCCCGACCCGCGCCCGGCGGCAGTCGCCACTAGACTGGCCCAAGCGTGAGGCGAGACTTCTGGCGGCACGAACTCTTTTGGCCAGCGGTCCTGATCCTGGCGGGCCTCTACTTCCTGGCCCTCAACCTGGGATGGCTGTCCTGGCTTCGCGCGGACATCTTCTGGCCGCTCGTCCTGATCGCGGTCGGCGCCTGGCTGATCCTCCGGCGCCGCCGCCGCTGAACCATGTGGAACCGCAACCCCAGCATCTTCTGGGGCATCGTCCTCGTCGTCCTCGGCGTCCTATTCCTGCTCAGCAACCTCGACATCAACATCAACTGGAGCATCGTCTGGCCGGTCGTGCTGATCGCACTCGGTGTCTGGCTGCTCGTCGCGAGGGTGGGTCCGGGCGGCGCATCTGCAGGGCTCGACAGCGCAGAGGCAAGGGACGGTCTGACGAAGGCTAAGCTCGAGGTGGCGGTCGGCAGCGGACGCATCGACGTCCGCTCCACTGACCTCGGTGACCAGCTCTACCGAACCCACATCGAGCACGCAGGAACGGCACCAGAGGTGAACCTCGACCGCGCGACAGGCACGGTCCGCATCAGCCAGCGTCTGGACTGGTTTGCCGGCGCGCGGCGATTGCGGATCGACACCCAAGTCTCGGATGCGATTCCGTGGGAGATCACGTGCAACACAGGAGCCATCCGCGGCGACTTCAACCTCTCGACGACCTCGATCACGGCTTTCGAATGCAGGACCGGCGCGAGCCAGCTGACGCTCGACCTGGGTGCGCCCAAGGGCATCGTGCCCGTGCGGATCGAGGGCGGCGCGCTGACCGTCAATCTCGCGCGGCCGGCAGGTGCGGCGGTCAAGGTCGCGGCATCGGGAGGCGCGGTACAGCTCCGCGGGGATGGGTCTCACCAAGACGGGATCGGAAGCCGCGATTGGCGCTCCACCGGCTACGACGCGGCGACAGACCGCTACGACGTGACCGTCTCAGGCGGCGCGCTCCGAGTGAACATCAGCTCCCAGTAATGCGCTACACGTACCGCTATCGCAGCTTTTTCTGGCCCGCCATCCTCATCCTCGGCGGCATCGTCGCGCTGCTCGTCAACACCGGTCAGATACCGGTCGACCGCCTCTACCAGCTCGTCAATCTGTGGCCGGTCGTCCTCGTCGTGGTCGGTCTCGAGCTCATCATCCGCCGCACAGTCCACGGTCTCGCCGGCGATGTCGCCGCGGCGCTGATCGTCCTCATCGCTGTGGTCGGCGCCGCCGCGTACGTGACTGTCGGCCCGAACCCATCCGCGAACCACACACTCGACGCGGCAACTCCGGCCGGAGATCTCACCGAGGCAACCCTTGAGATCGACGCCGGCGCCTCGACCGTTACGGTGTCGGGCAGCACCGAGGTCGGGTCCGATCTGTACCGCGCGCACCTCGAGTACACAGGCCCTACGCCCACCGTGAATCACGACAGCTCTCGAGGCACGGTCCGGATCAACCAGCCGAGCAACAATTTCGGGATCCTCCAACCGCGGCACTTCAAGGCAGACGTCCAGCTGAACGCGGGCGTGGCGTGGGCGATCCGGCTCAATAGCGGCGCGACGACAACCACCATCAACGTGGCTCATGTCCACGTCACCTCGGTCACGCTCAATTCCGGCGCCGGGCGCGACGACATCACGCTCGGCCCCGCTTCGGGGCTTGTGCCGGTGGAGATCAACGGCGGCGCGCTCACGGTCCACCTCCACAGGCCGAGTGGCACCGAGGCTACGGTCGACGTCTCCGGCGGGGCGGTCAGCCTCGACGCGGATGGCAGGAGCATGCACGCGATCGGGCATCTCACCTACACCTCGTCAGGCTTCTCGGGCGCCGGCAGCGGTTACCGGATCAAGGTGAGCGGTGGAGCCTGCACCGTGACCCTCGACGCGACGACCGAATCAGGCTAGTCGGGCGTCGAGAGCCTCGATCCGGGCGCGGTAGATGCCTTCCGTGGCAGGGCTGACGGCGGCGCGCAGGCCACGCGCCGCGACTCCGAGCAGTCCGGCGAGCTCGGCGTCGAGCACGTGCGCCGCCTCCAGCACCTTGACCAGCGCGGCCGCGCGCTCCGCGCCGGCGAGGATCGCATCCTGATCGGCCGGCAGGCGGGCGAGCTCCTCAGCCTCTTTGCGCAGGTGCCTCGCGAGCGCAACGAGCTCTTCGCCCCCTCGCTCCTCGCATCTCGTCGCGCCCGCACCGGCGGCCGCCGACGCGAGCCTTCCCTCCAGCAGGCGGCCGTCCGCGGCCGCGTTGGCCCCGATCGCCGGGCACAGTCCGACGACCTGTTCCGCGCCCAGCTCCACGCCGCGACGGGCGAGCTCCGCGATGACGTCGGAAGGCGTGGTCTCGTCGATGCGGAAGAGGTTCATGGACAGCTGCACCCGCGATCCGGACAGCTCAAAGGCCAGGGCCTGCACCCCGCGTAGGCCCGCCGACGACTCGCGGATCGAGCGCGCCAGGGCGCGCGCCCCGACCAGATCGATGTCGAACAGCATCACATTGAACGCGACGAGCATCCGCCGCGCGCCCACGCAGACCGCGCCCGCGGTGGGGTGGAGGTTGGATCCGCCCAGGTCCGGAACCACCCTGCCCGTCCGGATATCGGCCAGCGTCCGAGCCTCGCCGTGCCCGTAGTAATAGACAGGGACCTGAAGCTCCGACCAGACGCGGCGCCCAACCTCATGGGCGAGCTCGCGGCACTCGTCGAGCGTCGTCGAGCCGAGCGGAATGATCGGCACCACGTCAGCCGCCCCGACGCGCGGATGGACGCCCTTGTGATCGCGAAGGTCGATGCGCTTGACCGCTTCCCCGACGGCGCCGATCAGACCCTCGAGGAGGCGGCCCTGTGCGCCCGCCAGCGAAACGACGGCACGGTTGTGATCGGGATCCGCGTCGGTGTCGAGGAGGAAAGCCTCGTCGGAGGCCGCCGCGATCGCTTTGATGACTTCATGACGGCGGCCCTCCGAAAAGTTCGGCACCGACTCGAAAAGTGCTGCTCGATCCATGCGAACCGTTAGCGTAAGTTGCCGTGTCGGGCCCGGTCGCCCTGGTCTACGGCGAGGCGCTGATGAAGCACCAGCTGTCCGACGAGCACCCGCTCCAACCCATCCGCGTCAAGCTCGCCGTCGACCTCATCCGGTCAACGGGCCTCATCGAGCACTCCCACCTTCTTCCGCCGCGAGCGGCGACGATCGCCGAGCTCGAGCTCGTCCACTCTGCCGAGTATGTGGAGATCGTGCGCCGTCTCAGCGACCCCAGGCAGCGGAGGGAGGTGCCCCCCCAAGCCATCGACGCCGCCGGCTACGCATCCGCCGACGACCCGATCTCCGACGCGCTTCATGAAGGCACCTCGTTGGTCGTGGGTGCGTCCCTCATCGCCGCCGAGGCGATCGAGGGAGGCGCTGCACTCCACGCCTTCAGCCCGTCCGGCGGGCTGCATCACGCGCACCGTGAAAGGGCGTCTGGATTCTGCACCTACAACGATGCCGCGATCGCGTGCGCATGGCTCAAGCGGCAGGGACACCGCGTCGCCTACATCGACGTGGACGTCCATCACGGCGACGGCGTGGAGGAGATATTTCAGAGCGATCCGGACGTCCTCACGATCAGCCTGCACGAGAGCGGACACTGGCTGTTCCCTGGGACCGGGTTCCCACAGGACAGCGGCGTGGGGAAGGGCAAGGGCTCGGCCGCAAATCTGCCGTTCGTTCCGTACGCGTGGGATGAGCCGTGGCTGTACGGGTTTGATCGAGTGGTGCCGGCGTTCCTGCGCGCGTTTAAGCCGACGGTGCTCGTGACGCAGGACGGATGCGACTCGCACCACCTGGATCCTCTCGCGCACCTGGCGGCGACGACGCGGATCTGGCCACACGTCGGGAAGGTCTTCCACGAGCTCGCGCACGAGCTTTGCGGCGGCCGGTGGCTTGCGTTGGGTGGAGGCGGCTACGCGATCTACGAAGTCGTGCCGCGCGCGTGGACGCTGCTCTTCGCGGAGATGGTCGAGCGGCCTGATCTCGCCGCCGAGGTCAACGATCCGACGACCGTGGTGCCGGCCAGGGACGCGCAGGAACGGGTCTGGAGCGCCTTGCGCAAGGACCTCGACCACCTCGGCGAGGTGCACGGAATGAGCTTCAGCTAGACCGAGTAAGTCCTCAGGCAGCGGGTGCAGACGCGCGCCCGGAACGTCTTTCCCGAGACGGTCACCCGGCCCATCTGGAGGTTAGGCAGGAACCTCCGGTTGACCCGGTTCTTGGCGTGACTGACGTGATGTCCGTACTGCGGCGTTTTGCCGCAAATCGCGCACTGCTTGGCCATGGAGCACCTTCTGGCTGGAGATGGAAGCGCGCGCGGCAGCAAACAAACGCTTGCGCGCGGACTCGAATTGTACCATGAGCCCTCAGATGGCCTCGAAGACGACCACCGCTCTGACGCAGTCCCGGCAGTGGGGCCGGATCGAGGTTTTCCCCTCGGCCGTCGCGGCCATCGCCGGCCACGCCGCCATGCGGTGCTACGGCATCAGCGGAACGGCAGGCCGTGGTCTGCGCGATGGATTCGCGGAGCTGCTGCGCCGGGAGAACGTAGACAAGGGCGTCGACGTGGTGCAGCTCGAGGACGGCCTGGCCATCGACGTCTACGTGATCGTGCAGTACGGGATCCGGATCTCCGAGGTCGCTCACAACCTGCAGGAGACCGTCAAGTTCGAGGTCGAGCGCTCGGTGAACGTGCCCGTGATCAAGGTCAACGTCAACGTCCAGGGCGTTCGCGAAGAACGCAGCTGAGTGGTGGCCGCGATCAAGGTGACCGGCGTGGATGGTCCGCTTTTCAAGCGGGCGTTGCTCGGCAGCCTGACGTGGCTTGCCGCAAACCACGAGGAGGTGAACCGGCTCAACGTGTTTCCGGTGCCCGACGGTGACACCGGCACCAACATGCTGCTGACGCTTCAATCCGCGGTCGAAGATGTCAAGGAATCGAACGCCGCAGAGGTGAGCAAGATCGCCAAGCTAGCCTCGCACGGCAGCTTGATGGGCGCGCGCGGGAACTCGGGTGTGATCCTGTCGCAGATCTTCCGCGGTTTCGCCCGTGCGGTCGAGGGCAAGAGCTCGCTGACACCTGGCGAGCTGGCGGCCGCTTTTGAAGAAGCCGCGAATGCCGCGTACCGCGCGGTGAACAAGCCCACCGAGGGAACGATCCTCACCGTCGCGCGCGAGGCCGGTCGGGCGGCGGCCACCGCCGCAAGCTCGCCCGACGCCAACGTGCCGCGCGTGATCGCCGCGGCCGCCGCCGGCGCACGCGCTGCCGTGTTGAAGACCCCGAGCCAGCTGCAGATATTGCGCGACGCAGGGGTGGTCGACGCCGGAGGGTTCGGCCTGCAGCTGATCCTCGAAGGGATGCTGAAGACGGTCGAGGAGTCGGACCCCGCGTTCGCCGCGCTCGCCGACGTGAAAAAGCCCGCGACACCCGCCGCCCAGATCTCGCTCGACCTTCCCGAAGGCGGCTGGGGTTACTGCACCGAGTTCCTGATCGAAGGCAACAACCTCGACACCGAGCTGATTCGCGGCCAGATCGAGTCGCTTGGCAACTCGGTCCTCGTCGTGGGGGAGCCCGAGCTCGTCAAGGTCCACGTCCACACCGACGACCCGACGAGCGTGATCAACCTGGCGGGCGGCTACGGAAAGCTCCTGAAGCTGAATGTCGGTGATATGTCGACGCAGCATCGTCGGATTCTCGACAGCGAGCGAAAGCCGGGCGGTAGCGGCACGCGTCCGAATGGCGTCGGCATCGTCGCGGTGGTCGCTGGCAACGGCCTGGTCGAGATCTTCCGCGGTCTCGGGGTCGACGCGGTCATCCAGGGCGGCCAGACCATGAACCCGAGCACGCAGGACATGCTGACCGCGATCGAGTCGGTCCCCTATGACGAGGTCGTGCTCCTTCCCAACAACGGCAACGTTGTCGCCGCGGCGAAACAGGTCATCGGGTTGACGGAGAAAAAGGTGCACGTGGTCGAAACGCACAGCGTTCCGCAGGGGGTTTCGGCCGTGGTCGGGTTCCGCCCCGAACGGTCGGGCGAGGAGAATCTGCGGGCGATGAAGGCGGAGGCGGAGCGGGTGCAGACGATCGAGGTGACGCACGCGGTGCGCGACACCCGATCCAATGGGGTCAAGGTGAAGAAGGGCGATGTGATCGGCCTCATCAACGACCGCCTCGAGTTCGCGGGCGGCGACTACGCGGAGGTGGTCAACAAGGCGCTCGGCAAGCTCGGCCCGGACGCGTATGAGCTGGTCACCGTCTATCGCGGAGAGCAGGCGAGCGACGCAGAGCTGGCGAGGCTCGAATCGGAGATCCGCACCAACTACCCCGGCCTCGAGGTCGAGGTGCAGCAGGGCGGCCAGCACCACTACCCTTTCATCCTCTCGGTCGAATAAGCCCGCTTGAGCCGTAGCTTCGCGGTCGTCACCGACTCGACTGCCGACCTGCCCGACGAGTGGCGCGAGCGCTACGGCATAGAGATCGTGCCGCTCAAAGTCCTGTTCGGCAAGGAAACGTTTCGTGATCGGGTCGACATGACAAGCGACGAGTTCTTCACCCGCCTGGCGGCCTCGACGTCGCTGCCGACCACCTCCGCGCCGTCGCCCGGCGAGTTCGCCGAGGTCTACCGGCGCCTCGCCGAAGACCACGACGGCTGCATCTCGATCCACATAGGCGCGCGCCTGTCGGCGACCGCGGAGGCTGCTCGGGTCGGGGCTGAGGCGGTCGAAGGATTCAAGGTCAACGTCATCGACAGCCAGACCGTATCGATGCCGATGGCGTTCCTCTGCCGCGTGGCGGCGCAGAGCAACAGCCTCGATGAGGCAACGGCGGCGGTGGAGCAACGAGTGAAAAAGTGTCGTGTGCTCGCCCTGCTCGACACACTCCGCTACCTGGAGATGGGCGGCCGGCTCAGCCGAGCCCAGGCGATGATCGGGACGATGCTGGATCTCAAGCCCCTGCTGCTCGTGTCGGAGAACGCCGAGATCAAGCCGGTCGACCGCGTGCGGACGCGTTCGCGCGCGATCCCCCGCATGGTCGAGTTCTTTCGCTCGGAGATGCCCGTGGAGACGGTCGCTGTGATGCACGCCCAGGCGGCGGACGAAGCTGACCGGATCGCGGGCGAGCTGCGGCGCGAATTGCCAGACCTGGAGATTCCCATCGGGCAGATCGGTTGCGTGCTCGGCACGCACACGGGCCCCCAAGCCCTTGGTCTGGTGTACCTCAAGAGGTAAATGAGAAGTTGCTGTCCAGCCGCACGTTGTGCCCCGGCAGGGGCCACACGCGCAGCACCGGCGGCGTGACGGCAACGAGGCGCGGTAGCGCGATCACCAGCAATCGAAACAGCCGCCGCTGCGCGTCTCCCCACGCCAGCCCGTACTGTCCGCGCAAGACTGGTGGCAGAAGGCCGGTGGTCACGATCTCGAAAGGGATCATGGCCGGGCCAGGCAGGAGTCGGAGCCGAGGCCTCAACACGAGCGAGCCGAGCTCCCGGGCCCGCGACCCGACACTCACCTCGCCCTCCGACATCATCTGCTCCAGGTACGTCGTGAACTCCGCGAGCGTCGCCGGAAAACGCTCGCGCGGAATGCCCAGCAGCTCGCCGAGCACCTTCGACTCCTGGTAGAACTCTTCGCGCTCGCGCTCCGAGAGCGGTTTGACGAACGTCTCGTATGTCACCAGCGCGGAGTCGACGAGCGTTGCGTGCACCCACTGCAGAAGGTCGGGGTCGAGCGCCCGATAGTCCCGTCCGCGAACCTTGCCATGCGCCTGGTTGACAGCTCGCGCGGCGGCGAGGGCTGTCTCTCGATCGCCGAAGACGATCGCCATCGTCATGCGCACAGTCCGTCGCAGGCGCCGGATCGGCCGCGTCCGAAAGTCGGAATGCTGGTCGACGCCGGCGGCGACCTTCGGGTGCGCAAGCTGCATCAGCAGCGCCCGTCCGCCGCCCAGGAGGAGGACGTTTTCCCGGTTCACACGGCGGGTGATCGAGCCCTCGGGGTAGAGCGCGCTCGCCATCACGTCCATTATTTCCCCTGGAGATGTACCAGCAGGCCTTCATCTTCGGAGCCGCGTTCCTCGGCTCGGCGGTCGAGGCGACCGAGGCG
>DASPYE010000188.1:0-1903 GCA_035636935.1 Candidatus Dormiibacterota bacterium
GACCGCGAGATCTCGGCCGTGGCCACATCTTCCATCAGGTTGTTGATCGCCGCGGCCCCCGTTCCCCGCATCCAGGACTCGATGTACTGAATCCCGACGCTGACGTTGGTGCGTACCCCATTCTCGGTGATCGTTCCGTCCGGCACTTTGACGTCGATGAGCTGCGCCGCCTTGACCGACACCTCCGGGCGCTGGCGCTCGAGCTGGTTGTGGCGATCCCCAAGGACTCTGTCGAAAGCCTCGGTCGCCGTCGGCACCAGGTCGGGATGGGCAACCCACGTCCCGTCGAATCCGTCGCCGGCCTCGCGGTCCTTGTCTTCTTTGACCTTTGCCAGCGCCACGCGATTCACCTCGGGATCGCGCCGCGACGGGATGAAGGCAGCCATCCCACCCATCGCATGTGCTCCTCGCCGGTGACATGTCTTGACGAGCAGCTCGGTGTACGCGCGCATGAACGGCACGGTCATCGTGACCTGGGCACGATCGGGCAGAACGAACCCAGGACGGCTGTTGAACTTCTTGATGACGCTGAAGATGTAGTCCCACCGGCCCGCGTTCAGACCGCTCGAATGGTCGCGCAGCTCGTACAGGATCTCTTCCATCTCGAAGGCCGCAAGGATCGTCTCGATCAGGACCGTGGCGCGAATCGTCCCTCTCGGGATTCCGAGCTCGTCCTGCGCGAGATTGAAAACATCGTTCCAGAGCCGCGCCTCGAGATGGCTTTCGAGCTTCGGGATGTAGAAGTACGGACCGCTTCCCTTTTTCAGCAGACGCTCGACGTTGTGAAAGAAATAGAGGCCGAAGTCGAAGAGGCCGCCTGAGATCGGCTTGCCGTCGACCTCGAGATGTCGCTCGTCGAGGTGCCAACCGCGAGGCCGCACCAGCAGCGTCGCGACCTTGTCGTTCAGCCGGTATTCCTTGCCCTCCGGACTCGTGAAATCGATCCTGCGCTCGATCGCATCGATCAGGTTCACCTGTCCCTCGACCAGGTTCGACCAGGTCGGAGAGTTCGCGTCTTCGAAGTCCGCCATGAAGACGCGTGCCCCTGAATTGAGCGCGTTGATGAGCATCTTGCGATCCGTCGGCCCGGTGATCTCGACGCGCCGGTCCTGGAGGTCGTCCGGCGCTTTACCCACTTTCCACTCGGAGTCCCGCACCGAGCTTGTCGTGACCAGGAATTGCGGCGACTCGCCTGCGTCGAGTCGCGCCTGGCGCTCATCGCGCAGTCGCAGCAGCTCCTGACGCCGGCTGGCAAACTCGCGCTGCAGCTTGGCGACGAATTCGAGCGCCTTCGGGGTCAGGACCTCGCTCGCGCGGCCCTCCACCTTGCCTTTGAGCTGGACCTGATCGGTGGCGGCCATGCGAATCAATCTACCGTAGGCCGTTATTGACCGGTTAGTCGCTCCACGATTGGCGACAGCTCGTCCGCGCTCTCACCAGGCAGGATCACATGCGAGAAGCCGTAGCGCTCGCGTCGGGCCCGAAGGTCTTCTTCGATCTGACCGGCGGTGCCGATCAGAAAATGCGGCATCTCCAACACGTCTTGGGACTCGAATCCCATCGAAGGCGCAAGCGCCGAGGCCAGCGACTCCCGGTCGTCCGTGATGCTGGCGAAGAAGACCGTGAAACCGAGGTCGATCGCATCCAGCCGATCGCCCGCGGCTTCCTTGATCCAGCCGAGCTTCTCGTCGGTGGCCTCGGCCATCCCGGTGCGCACGAGCCTGGGGTTGATTCGGCCCTCGTTCAGGTTGTAGTTCACATGGACGATATCTGCCTCGCGCGCGGCCAGGCGCAGCATTCGCCTTCCCCCGCCACCCAGGAGCAGCGGCGGGTGTGGCTTCTGGACCGGCAACGGAGCGCCTTCGAGGCCCTTGATCGCGTAGTGCTTGCCGCTGAACGAGAA
>DASPYE010000189.1:0-2477 GCA_035636935.1 Candidatus Dormiibacterota bacterium
GTTCTCGGCCAGGCCGGTGATGAACCCACCCCAGGGCCCGAAAGCTGAGCGCGCGAACGAATACGCGCCCCCGGTATGCGGCAGTGCCGGCGACATCTCGGCGATGCTGAACACGAGGCCGTAGTACATGACCGTGATGACAACCGTGGCGATCAGGAAGCCTCCCAAACCGCCGACGCCGAAGCCCAGGTTCCAGCCGTAGAAGTCGCCGGAGATGACCGCCGCGACGCCGAGCGACCACAACGACCAGAAGGCCGCGTGCCGCTTCAGAGCCCGCTTGGCGAAATAGGCCGGGCTCGCCTCCCGATAAGCAACCGTCCCTACCTTGCGCCGCTCTTCAGACAAGTCAATTACCCCCTCTACAGTGCCGTTTGGTGGCGGCCCTGTGATCAAGTTGTCTGACGCCTGGATGGTGTGCGCGAATGCTAGGGGAGGCCAAATTCCAAGTCAAGAACGACTTTCGCCCCTGGACAACTTTTGACCTTGACGCCGTAAGTTGTCCGACAAGATACTTACTGCGCCAATGCCAGGCCAGCACGTCGAGGAACGGGCGCGACCACGCAGCGTTCAGGTCCGCAAGGAGCTTACGCACCGGATCGACAGCGGCACGTTCGCGGCCGGGTCGCGACTTCCCTCGGAGCCGGCTCTGGCGATGGAGCTGGGCGTCTCTCGCGCCACGCTCCGGGAGGCGCTGAGGGCGCTCGAGAGCGAAGGTCTTGTCCGCCGGATGTGGGGCGCGGGCACCTTTGTCGCCGACGGCCGCCGAGTCACAAACAGCCTGGATGCGAACTTCGGCGTGACCGACGCGATCCGCGCCGCGGGCATGGTGGCGGGGATCGAGCAGGCCCGTCACTCGATGGAGCCTGCGACAGTGAGCGAGGCCGGACGTCTCGAGTTGCAGCCAGGCTCGGACGTGCTGGTGGTCGAACGCGTGAGAACGGCGGACGGCAAGCCGGTTGTGCTCTCGCGCGATATCCTGCCCGGCCGTCTCATCGCCAAGCGCCCCGAGATTGCGGATCAGATGCTCATGCGGTCGATCTACGAGGTACTCGAGCGCGAACTCGGGCTGGTGATCCACCACGGCGTCGCCAGCTTTCGGCCGGTGCGCGCCGACGTCACCGTCGCTCGGCGTCTCGGCGTCCCGCGGGGAGAGCTGCTGCTCGCGATCTGGCAGGTTGACTATTCGGAAGACGGAGCCCCGGTGCTCTCGTCATATGAGTATCACCTTGCCGACGCATTCGAGTTCACCGTGCTGCGGCGCGGACCAGGAAGGAGGTTGTCGTGATCAGAGGTGTCGGCAAGTCGATGCGCATGAAGCGCGTCATCGATTCCGCAGGCGTGTCGGTGATCTGTGCGCTCGATCACGGCATGACGTCGCCGCAATTCCTCGAGCCGCTGGCGGATATCACCATCCGCACGCAAGAGGCGGTGGCCGGTGGCGCGAACGTGATCATGATGTCGAAGGGCATGATCCGGATCGCGGAGCCCGCGTTCGCATCCACCACGTCTCTCGCCTTGCTTCTGTCGGCTTCCGCAAACCCGGAGCACGGCGAACCTGAGGTGGTGCAGATCGCGGAGGTCGACGAGGCATCGAAGCTGGGCGCGGACGCCGTTGTCCTTTTCACAGCACTGTCCGGTCACAGCGAGCCCGGCATGATCCGTACGCTGGCCGCTGCGGGCCGCGCGTGCGAATCGCTCGGCATCCCGCTCATCGCGGAGGCTGAGTTTCCGACCACCTACGCGTCGGTCGCCGACCTGAAGGACCGATATGGATTCGAATACCTGCGGCGCAACGTCCGGTTGTGCGGCGAGCTCGGCGCCGACATCATCAAGACCAACTGGCCCGGTGACGAGGCATCCTTTCGCATGCTCGTGCACGCAGCCAACGGCATCCCCGTCGTCCTCGCCGGAGGATCGCGCCTCGAGGATGACGAGCTGCTCCGGCGCATGGAGTCGGCGATGTCCGTCGGAGCGATCGGCTGCTCGGTAGGTCGCAACATCTTCATGCACCGCTCGCCGGAGGCCGTCACACGGGCGCTGTCGCGCGTGATCCGCGAACGCTGGACCGCCAGCAAGGCGATCGGTGCTCTGCAGGAAGAGCTCGCCACGGTGGCGGCCCCCGCCGGGCGCGCGCAGGGCGCAAGTCCACGATGAAGGCGGCATTCATGACCGGCGTCGATACGGTCGAGATCCGCCCGGCGCCCGAACCCGTGCTCGACCCGGAAGGCGCACTCCTCCGGATCGAGGCGTGCGGGATCTGCGGCACCGATGCCCGCACGTTCTTCAATGGCGATCCTCGCGCCCCGGCGCCCTGGATCCTGGGCCACGAGCCCGTCGGCATCCTGGAAGAGGTCGGGCCGCAGGCGGTTCTGCCGCCCGGGATCAAGAAGGGCGATCGGGTCTTCCTGGGCTCGATCCTCACGTGCGGGCGATGTCGGTACTGCATGGACGGCATGCAGAACCTGTGCGACGAACAT
>DASPYE010000190.1:0-2336 GCA_035636935.1 Candidatus Dormiibacterota bacterium
GCCGAACTCCAGCGCGTGCTCGCGCACCTCGCGCTTGGTCATGCCGCCCAGTGGGAAGACGACGCGCGAAAGCCGCTCCCGATCCAGGTGATAGAGCATGTACGACTGGTCCTTCGCGGCATCGACGGCCATGTGAAGCTCTGGCCCATTCGGCCCGCGTGCGATCCGTGCGTAGTGGCCGGTGGCGAGGCGGTCGAATCCAAGCTCGACGACACGCGACAGCATCAGGTCGAAGCGCACGAAGGCGTTGCACCGCACGCAAGGATTCGGTGTTCGGCCCGCGAGGTACGCACGGTGGAATGGCTCGATCACTCGCTCGCCGAACTCCTGCTCCAGGTTCCAGCAGTAATAAGGAATGTCCAGCACGGCGGCGACCCGGCGCGCGTCTTCGACCGCGGACAGCGAGCAGCAGCCACCGTGACGCGCAGCTTCGTCGGAATCGTCGCGCGGCCACTGCTGCAGCGTCACGCCGACCACGTCATGGCCCTGCGCCTGCAATAAGGCCGCGGCGACCGACGAATCGACGCCGCCCGACATGGCGACCGCGACTTTCACCTTCTGTTCTGCACGATGTGGTTTGCCACCTGCTCAGCGTCCTCCCCTACACCGTAGAGCACGGCCGATTGTGCTTTGCGCTGGAAGTGGACGCCCATGAAGTAAAGCCCGGGCACGGCGCTGCGCCCGTCCTCCTGGATCGGGAAGCCCATCGCGTCGAAGACAGGAAGGCGTACCCATCCATAGTCGGGACGGAATCCAGCGGTCCAGATCACTGTCGTGATGCGTTCAGCGTCGATGTCCAGCTCAGTTCTTCCTGCGATGTCAAGCGGCGAAGGAACCTCCCAAGGAACATCCAGGTCGCGCTTCTCACACATCGCCCCGACCCACTTCATGAACACGCGCGAAAGATCGTCGCCCGCCCGCATGCTTGCCACCAGGTCGTCCGCGAATCGAACGCTGCGCTCGTCTGCATCTGCATAGCGGCCCAGCAGCTCGACGCCCATCGCGTGAAGGGTCCGGTAGTGGAGGTCGTGGCCGCCATCGTGGCCGCTCGTCAGCGGGTTGCTGAGCAAGCGCGCGGCCGGCGACGGTAGCTGAGCAAGCGTCCGGTTCCAGAAGCCGGACTCGATGATCCACCAGACAAGGTCGTGACCGCCCATGCGGCGGGGCATCCACGGAGCTCGGCCGCAGGAGAGAAACACCCTGCGCCCCGCCTGATGAAGCTCCTCCGCGAGCTGGCAGCCGGTCTGGCCGCCGCCGATGATCAGGACCGCACCCGCGGGCAGCGCCTCCTCATTGCGGAAGTCCTCGGCGCGCAGCTGGGTGATACGAGGCGGGATCAGCTCGGCATTGGGCGGTCTGTAGGCGCACTGGTAACCGCCCGAAGCCACGACCACGTTGCGCGCGATAAGCGTCCCCGATGGAGTCTCGAGAGCAAAATCTTCGCCGCGCGCTTCGAGCATAGAGACCGGGCATCTTTCCGTCACCGGGGCGGCAAACGAATCCGCCCATCTCTGGAAGTGCTCGACGAGCTCGGAGCGGCCCATGAACCCGTCGGGGTCCGGTCCGCTGTAGGCGGCGCCCGGCAGCCGGACGCTCCAGTTCGGAGTGACCAGGCAGAACGAGTCCCAGCGTCGCGAGCGCCAGGTCTCGGCGACCCGGCCGGATTCGAGGACCACGTGCTCGACGCCCGCTTGCTTCAGGTACCAGCTCGTCGCGAGGCCGGCCTGCCCCGCGCCGACGATCGCGACCTCCACCGACTCTGCCATTTCCGGCGGCAATCGTAGTTCGGAGCTAAGCTCCCAAACTGTTGGCGATCAGCGACGTCCAGGCGGGCCGGATCGGCGAATTCCTGCTCGCCGTCTACGCGATGCTCACATCGGACGGCAGGCTTGTCCCGTTTCAGGTCGACGCCGACGACGACCACCGCGACCTCGTCGTCGCGGTCAAGGGCAAGAGCGCGTTCGCCTCTCTGCAGTCCAAAGCCTGCTTCCAGCTCGGCGCGTCGGGCTTCGTCCAATCGAACGCCACCTACTTCGAAGACTCGATCCCGCGGGACCCCTCCTTCATATACGTGGTGGTGCTGGTGCTCGACCTCGCCCCGGTGGTCTGGTGGGCCGTGCCGGCGCCAGACTTCAACCGGCTGACCTCACACGCGCCCGCGCGCGGTGGCCGCGAGGTGGAGCTGCACTTTCGAGCGTACCCCGACCGCAACGACGCTTTCGCACCGTTCCGCATCGAGACCAAAGACCTGGGGTCGCGACTTCTCCAGATCATCGCGAGCCTGCCACCGGCGACCAGGCCCATCTCCGGAGCACGCCTGGTGATGACGACCCGCT
>DASPYE010000191.1:0-2617 GCA_035636935.1 Candidatus Dormiibacterota bacterium
TCGGCCGCCATCGCCTTGTTCCGGCCCGGCCCGATGGTCAACATCCCGGCTTTCATAGCGCGCAAACAGGGCCGCGAGCCAATCGAATACATGCACGAGCGACTCGAGCCGATCCTGCGCGAGACCTACGGCGTGATGATCTACCAGGAGCAGGTGATGATGGCCGCGCGGGAGCTGGCCGGGTTCACCATGAGCGAGGCGGACATCCTTCGCGCCGCGATGGGGAAGAAGGACAAGGCCAAGATGGCCAAGCTCCGCACAAAGTTCATCGATGGAACCGTCGAGCGTGGGATTCCTAAGGCAACTGCCGAGGCCCTTTTCGACGGCATCGCGAAATTTGCGGAGTACGGATTCAACCGCGCGCACTCTGCCGCCTACGCGGTGATCAGCTACCAGACCGCGTATCTCAAGGCCAACTATCCGCTCGAGTACATGACGGCACTCCTCATTCACATGGAAGGGAGCGCCGACCGCGTGGCCACGGCGATCGTCGACTGCCGTCTGCGCGCAATCGACGTGCTGGCGCCGAACGTCAACCAGTCGCGCACCGACTTCTCGATGACCGACGGGCGGATCCTGTTCGGGCTGGCGGCGATCAAGAACGTCGGTCGCCACGCGGTGGAAAGCATCGTCGGCCTGCGTGACGCGGATGGTCCGTTCAAGTCGCTGGACGAGCTGTGCGAGCGCACGTCGGCGATCCAGGACGTCAACCGTCGAGTCCTCGAGGCGCTCGTGCAGTCGGGCGCATGCGATTCGCTGGGTGAGCGCGCTCGTCTGATCGCAGCCCTGGACCACGCGGTCAGCCGCGCCGAGCGAGCTCGTCGCGACCGCGAATCTGGTCAGACCTCGCTGCTGGAAATGGTCGGTTCACCCGACGTCGAGATCGAGGACTACGGGCTGACCATCGACGTCGCCCCGATGGCCGGAGACGAGAAGCTGCGACTGGAGAAAGAGCTGCTCGGGTTGTATTTGAGCGATCACCCGCTGCGTCGCATCTCGGCCGAGCTGGCCAAGCTGGCCGACGCGCAGGCCGTCGAGGTCACCAGCGCACTGCAAGACACGGAGGTGCGCGTCGCAGGGTTGGTGCGTGAGGTGCGGCGTGTGGTCACGCGGAAGGGCCAGATCATGGCTTACGCGACCCTGGAAGACCTGACCGGCACCGTCGACATCGTGTTGTTCCCGCGCGTGTTCGAGCAGACCAGGCTGCTGTTCGAGCCGGACAAGGTGGTGGTGGTGCAGGGCAAGGTGGACGCGCGGGCCGGTAGCACGCGCGCGAGCGGGGCGGTGGTTTCTCCGGTCGAACCGGAGATCGAGGCAGAGGTCGAGACAGCCTCGGTCGTTGCCGATATGGCGTGGCTGTGGGATGACCCGGATTGCGTACCGGTGTCCCGGCGCCAGCTCGTCCACGTGCGCATTCCGAACGATGACGCCGGGCTTGCGGACCGCCTGGAAGCGGTGCTCGCGCGGCATCCCGGGACCGACGAGGTCGTGCTGCATGTCGTCGTTGGCAGCCGCGAGGTTGTCGTAAATGCCGATCGTTATCATGTCCTCGCCGGTCCGGCGCTCGCGGCTGAGATCGACGAGCTGGTCGGTCAGGCGGCGACCAGGCTGGAGACGGTCAGGCCTAAGGCGCAGTCCAATGGGAATGGTTGGGGCGGCAATGGAAGGGGGAACGGTGACCGAGGACGAAGAAGCCAGTAGCCGGTACATCGTGGTCAAGGCGCTGGAGGATGGCGTGGTGATCATGGGCCTCACGCGCGGCAAGGACACCCGGTCGCATCATTCGGAGCGTCTGGACGCCGGCGAGGTGCTGGTCGCGCAGTTCACGGAGCTGACAGCGGCGATCAAGATCCGCGGCAAGGCCGAGATTCTCACCGACGTGGGGAAGGTGGAGTCCGGGCTCTAGGGGGTCACGGGCAGGCCGGCTGCCTTCCAGGCCTCGAAGCCGCCGACCACGTCCGTCGCGTTGACCAGCCCCAGGTTCTGGAGCGAGGCCGCGGCAAGGCTGGACGAGTAGCCCTCGTTGCAGATCACGATGACCCGGACGGCGTGGTTCGTGGCTTCAGGAATCCTTGCCGTCGACGCGGGGTCGAGGCGCCACTCGAGGACCGTGCGCTCGATGACCACCGCGCCGGGAATCTTGCCGTCCGTGGCGCGCTGCTCCGAGGTGCGCGTATCGACCAGCAGCGCTCCGCCGGCATGCTCGGAGGAGGCTTGCTCCGGGGTGATACGGCGCAGACGCCGCCGCGCGTTTTCGAGGACGTCGTCGATGGTCGGCATGATCTGGCCTTCAGTTTGTAGCAGATAGAATCGAATTGAGTCCCGCCCACGTAGCTCAGGCGGTAGAGCATTTCCTTGGTAAGGAAAAGGTCCCCGGTTCGAATCCGGGCGTGGGCTCCAGCATTTGCCGCGGCCGCCGGCGCACGCGGTTTTCGCACCCCTCGGAATGCCGCCGCACCATACACTCGCGGATCGGCCCTGTCGCGGAACGCGATGCACACCGATGGCGTATGAGACGTATGAGAGTTGCTCGCGCAGCATCATTTGCGGTCGTAGCTGCCATTGGTTTCGCGTGTACCTCACCTTCGACCAGCGGAGCGAGAGCGAATCCCAGCTC
>DASPYE010000192.1:0-4798 GCA_035636935.1 Candidatus Dormiibacterota bacterium
CTGGGCTTATTCAAGTCGGAGTTCGGCGGTGAGGAGGTCGCCTACGTGGGCGCATGGGAGCTGGTGCTCTCGACGGCCGGCGCCCGATTGCTGAGCGCAGAGCGGAAAACACGAGCCTACATTCGGGGCTTGAAACGAAACATTCCCTAACAATCCTTCAAATCGGTTAGTATGATAGGCATGGCTGTGGCGGAGTCTTCCCGCAAGGTGCTTGTGGTGGAGCCGGACAACTCGACACGGCGCGAGATCAAGGTGGCCTGCGAGCAAGACGGCTACCTTGTCGTGGAGGCCGACGCCGGCTCAGAGGCGTTGCGCCAGGTCGAGAGCTCGAGGCCCAACGTGGTGCTGCTCGAGGTGACCCTGCCAGATGTGGCCGGCTTCGACGTCTGCCGTGAGCTGCGCAAGATGGACCCGGGGGTGCCGGTGATCATGATGAGCACCCGGTCGGACGAAATCGACGCCGTCGTCGCCCTGGAGATCGGTGCCGACGACTACGTCACCAAGCCTCTGCGGCTGCGCGAGCTCGTGGCCCGCATGGCCGCCCACCTTCGACGCGCGCGTTTGGAAAACGCGGAGGCGATGCGGAGCCGGCTCGAGTTTCGCGACCTGACGATCGACGTCAACGAGCGCAGGACCTACAAGTCGGGCAAGGAGGTCGAGCTGACGCATACGGAGTTCGACCTGCTTACGTTCCTCGCCAGCAACGCGGGCAAGGTCCTGAGCCGGGAGAAGATCCTCAACTCGATCTGGGGCTATGAATACCCGATCGAGACGCGCGTGATCGACGTGCACATCCGCAACCTGCGCCGCAAGATCGAGACGCAGCCCTCGCGGCCTTATTACATCCTTGCCGTGCCCGGGATCGGCTACCGCTTCACCAACGCGCGCCCAGCCTGACACCGAGCTCGCGAAGCGACTCGACGACGAACCCGCGCTCCTGTATGCGTGCGTGCGGGATGACGAGGTCTTTCTCTTTGACGCGCTGAGTCCCGAACAGCAGGATGTCGACGTCGATCGCCCGCGGCCCCCAGCGCTTCGCCGGTCGCCGCCCGCCTTCCCGCTCGACAGCCTTGGCCGCGCGCAGGAGCTGACGCGGTGAACTGTCCCACTCACCCTCGACGACCTGGTTGAGAAATTTCGGCTGTTCGGCCACGCCCCAGGGCTCGGTCTCGATGACATCGCTTTGACGAAGGATGCGCACGCCTTTCTCGCGCAACCGCCGTCGCGCCGCGCTGAGGTTTCTTGCGCGTGTTCCAAGGTTGGATCCGAGACCGAGGTAGATCCTGGTCAACGCATTTGATCGGCGGCACGCGCGACGCGTGTCATCTGCAGAACGTCATGCACGCGCACTATGTCCGCTCCGCGCAGCACCCCCACCGCCACCGTGGCCGCAGTGCCTTCGAGCCGTTCCGTGACCGGGAGGTCGAGCAGCTTGCCGATGAACGACTTGCGCGAGGTGCCGATCAGGATGGGATGGCCGAGCTCCTTCAGCTCATCGAGCCGCCGCATGACCTCCCAGTTCTGGTCGGCCGTCTTGCCGAAGCCGATGCCCGGGTCCACGATCACCTTTTCCTTCGGCACTCCGGCGGAAACTGCACGCGCAGCGGCCACGGAAAGAAAGCGCTTGATCTCTTGCAACAGGTCGTCCGCGTAATCGGTCCCTTCCTGGTTGTGCATCAGGACCAGCGCGCACCCGTAACTGGCCGCCAGCTCCGCGATCGCGGGCGATCGGCTCAGGCCCCACACGTCGTTGAGGATCGTCGCGCCGGCCGCGATGGCTGACTCCGCGACTTCTTGTTTGTAAGTGTCGATCGAGACCGGGACCGCGGCTTGGCCCACCAGGCGCCTGACCACGGCCTCGATCCTGCGGATCTCTTCGACCGCCGTGACCGGCACGTGGCCGGGCCGGGTGGACTCGCCTCCCACATCCAGCATATCGGCGCCTTCCCCGACCATCCGGAGTCCTTGAGCGACCGCGGCATCGACGTCCGTGCCGAGACCGTCGCCGCTGAACGAATCCGGGGTGACGTTGACGATGCCCATCACGTACGTGCGGGTCCCCCATTCGAAACGCCGCCCTCCGATTTCGGCCACCACGACGCGATTATCCTGCGGACTATGCGGCTGGCCGATCTCGCACGCGGAGCTGAGGCCGTGCTCGGCGGTGATGGCGACGTCGAGATCACAGGCATCGTCTACGACTCACGACGCGTCGGTCCCGGCGACCTGTTCGTGGCGGTCCAGGGCCTTCACGTCGACGGCCACGATTACGTCACCGAGGCCGCCGCCCAGGGTGCGGCGGCGATTGCGCTGGAGCGCAACGTCAAGGTGCCGGCGGGTGTGCCTGTTCTGCGTATGCCCTCGACCCGCATCGGTCTGGCGGAGCTTTCCGCCGAGTTCTTTGGAAGGCCGTCCCGGCGGCTGAAGCTCGCCGGCATCACGGGGACCGACGGCAAGACCACGGTGACACACATGGCAGAGCACATCCTGCAGGCCAGTGGGATCCTGGCCGGCGCGATGAGCACGGTGGCCTTCAAGGTCAGCGGTCGCGAGGTCGACAACGTAAGCGGACAGACGACGACGGAGGCGCCCGAGGTTCAGGCGTGGCTGGGCAGAATGGTCGACGCGGGCGCGCAATGCGTCGTGATCGAGACCACGTCGCATGCGCTGGTGCAGGAGCGCGTCCGCGCTTGCGAGTTCGACGTCGCCGCCTTCACCAACGTCGGCCGCGACCACCTCGACTACCACGCGACCTGGGAGGACTACCTCGAGGCGAAGGCTCGGCTCATCGATCTCACCGCCAATGCCGCGGACAAGGGAATCGAAAAGACCGCTGTTCTGAATCGCGATGACCCCAGCTACGAGCGCCTGGCGCGAAGGCCGATCTCTCGTCGCTGGTCATACAGCCTCAAAACCGGGGCCGATTTCCACCCGCTCGAGCTCTCCATCACCGGGTCCGGTTCTCGGTTTCGCATGAAGACGCCGCTGGGGGAGACCGAGGTCACGCTCAATGTGCCGGCCAAGTTCAACATCTACAACGCCCTGTGCGCGGCGGCCGTCTGCGTGGCCATGGGGGTGCCGGTGGACGAAATCGGGCGTGGCCTCGCCGGGTTCGAAGGCGTGCGCGGCCGGCTCGAGCCGGTCGACCTCGGTCAGGACTTCCGTGTGTACATCGATTTCGCCCACGCGGCCGGCTCGCTTGCCAGCGCGCTCGCGGAGCTGCGTCCGTTCACGCAGGGTCGCTTGATCGTCGTCTTCGGCTCGACAGCACGCTCTGACCATGACCGGCCGGGCATGGGCCGCGCGGCGGCGGAGTTCTCGGACTTCTTCATCATCACGACCGACGACCCGCTGTCTGAAGATCCGGTGGAGATCGCGCGCGACGTGCAGGCGGGCGCGTCCAGCAAGGCGCCTGGCCTCGATTACGAGGTTGTCATCGACCGCCGGGCGGCCATCCGCCGCGCGATCGAGATCGCGCGCCCCGGCGACACTGTCTTGCTCGCCGGCAAGGGTCATGAACGTTCGATGCGGACGTCGATCGGGTCGGAACCATGGGACGAGCGCGGCGAGGCGGAGGCCGCGATCCGCGAGAGGGGCTAGCAGCCGCCGCCTACCATGCGCACGATCTCGACCCGGTCCCCGTCGCGGAATGTGATCCGCGTGTATGAGGTCCGCGGGATGATCTCGCCGTTGTGCTCCACCGCGACGGTGCGTGGATTGACCCCCAGCCGCTCGAGGTAGTCGAGCAGGGACGTCGGCTGATCGAGCTCGACCTTCTTGCCGTTGACCTGCAGGGAGATCATTCGAAGAGCCTGATCGCGGCGTAACCGGCCGCGCCCGCGGCGAGGCACTCAGCGATGCGAGCGTCGGTCACGCCGCCGACAGCGAGCACCGGTATCCGGATCGAACTTGCAACCGCCTCCAGCGCGGGGAGACCTGTCGGCGCGCTTCCCGGATGCGTGGTGCTCTCCCACACGGGACCGAAGATGACGAAGTCGGCACCTTCCGCCTGGGCCCGCGTGGCCGCCTCCATGGAGTGCACCGAGCGGCCGATCAACCCGTGTCGGATCAAGCCACGCGCGAACTCGATGGCGATGTCGCGTTCGGGAAGATTCACGCCCGCGGCACCCGTGGCGACGGCGACATCGCATCGCGAGCTGACCAGCACCGGGACCGCTGAATTCATGACAAGCAGTACCGCTTCGCGCTCCAGGTCCCGCGTCGTGAGCTCCGGGGCGCGGAGCTGGAGGACGTTGGCTCGGAAAGCGGCACGCAGCCCGGCATCGGCGCTCGCGACGATGGCCATCGCAACCGGCCGGGCTAGTTGGGTCGCGACACTCCCTCGGTCGGCGAGCTGGGGCTGGCCTCGCCACGCTTCGCGATCCGGCCCGCGAGATACGCCTTCCGTCCGGCCTCCACGCCTTCCTTGATCGCCTCGGCCATCAGCGGCGGATCCTTGGCCAGCGCGACAGCGGTGTTCACCAGGACGGCGTCGGCGCCAATTTCCATCGCGAGCGCGGCATCGGACGGAACGCCGATGCCGGCGTCGACGACGACAGGCACCCGTGCCTCGGACACGATGATCCGGATCTGCTCGAGAGTCTGGAGGCCCTGGCCCGACCCGATCGGCGAGCCGAGTGGCATCACCGTCACGGTGCCGATCTCCTCGAGCTTGCGTGCGAGCACCGGGTCGGCGTTGATGTACGGCAGGACCTTGAACCCCTCGTCGACGAGAATGCGCGCCGCCTTCAGCGTCTCCTCGGGGTCGGGGAAGAGGTAGCGGGGGTCGGGGATCACT
>DASPYE010000193.1:0-3044 GCA_035636935.1 Candidatus Dormiibacterota bacterium
GAGATCGACGTCGAGCTCAAGCGCCGGCACGACCTGATCCCCAACCTCGTCAACACCGTGCAGGGTTACATCGGCCACGAGCGCGGCACGCTCGAGGCGGTGACCAAAGCCCGCGCCGACGCCGTCGCGGCCGGCGCGACCGGCGACACGCAGAAGATCGGGCAGGCGGAGAACATGCTGAGCCAGAGCCTGCGGAGCCTGTTCGCGGTCTCCGAGAACTACCCCGAGCTGAAGGCGATCTCGGCCTTCACGAACCTGCAGGAGAACCTGACAGCGACCGAGGACAAGCTCGAGTTCTCGCGCCGCTTCTACAACGGGAACGTGCGCGACTACAACATCAAGCTCCAGACCCTGCCCAC
This sequence comes from Candidatus Dormiibacterota bacterium, assembly GCA_035636935.1. Classification (GTDB taxonomy): domain Bacteria; phylum Chloroflexota; class Dormibacteria; order Dormibacterales; family Dormibacteraceae; genus 40CM-4-65-16. The sequence goes on from DASPYE010000193.1 coordinate 360, forward strand.
GTCTCTCATCGCGGGCGTCCTCGGCTTCAAGCCGTTCGGCTTCTTCCAGGCCGACGAGGGCGATCGCGCGGTGCCACAGGTCAGCTTCAACAACGCGCCTGGTTCTACAAGCTCTCTGCCGCCGGCGGCAGGGCCCGGCGGCCCTCCTGCTCCCGGCTCGGCGGGACCCCCTCCACAGACCTAAGCCGCCGAGCGATTCCAGTCCAACTCGAACCGAGACCCGTAGGCGCGCACAGCCTGCGGATCCTTTGTCTCGATATCGAGCTCGTGGTTGGTACCTAGCCCGCTCAGGGTCCAGTTGGCGGAGCCCAGGACGAGCTCATCGTCGAATAATCCGATCTTCGCGTGAAGGAGCACGCCGATCGGGACCGGATACCACCGCACATCCACGCCTGCAGCACGCAGCAGCGCATGGGGGTGCAGGTTGTATTCCTGGTTCGGATCCAGGATCACGCGCACCTCGGCGCCGCGACGGCGGGCCAGCGCCAGCCCCGCGATAACCGCGGGGTCGGTCAGCGTGTACACCTCGGCCAGCACCCGACGCCCCGCCCGCCCGATCGCGGCCTCGATCACCGTCCGAATTCCTGTGCCTGGGCACGTTTGCGCCACGGCGCCCGACCAGGTTCGCAGCGGCGCCGGGTGGCCGCCCGCCAGCGCCCAGTCCTGCTCGAACACGAGCACAAGGCGGTCCACGTCGGCGACGACCTGCGTCTGGAGGACGTAGTCGTGGTTGCGCTCGCTGTGCCGCCCCCAGTTCATGCCTCCGACCGCCGCTTCGCCGTCGGCGATGAGCAACTTGACGTGGTCGATCTGGTGACGGCCGTCGTCGACGGGATAAGCGCGCGAGGCGACCCCAAGCAGATCGAGCTGACCTGAAGAGTCGCGGCTCGCTCGCACGGTCGGATCGGTGATGACGCGGACCACGACACCACGCGCCTTCGCGGCGCCAAGCGAGGCAACGATCTCGGCGCGCCCCAGCTCATACATCTCGACCAGCACGCGAGTACGCGCGGAGTCGACCAGCCGGCCCACCAGCTGAAAGATCGCCGCGTCCTGCCAGAGCCTGACTTCTCCTCCGGGTGGAGAAACCGACGTTGCATAAGCCGGGCTCGAGCAACCCGCCAGGGGAAGGAGGAAGAGAAGCAAGCAGGCCACTCGAACCACAGCCTGTCGAAGCTACCTGCGGAAAACCCGCGGGCCAACCCTGCCTGTTAAGGGCTAGATGGTCTCCACGCGCATGCCGGCTCTCGCGCCCAGCAGCTTGTCCGCGCGCGCCTCGCGCACGCCCACCTCGAGGTACCCCATGCTCCCCACGTACACGAAGGGTTCGCCAGGCCTTGCCTCGGAGTACGTCTTAGCCGTCGCAACGATGTCGTGATTGTGGACGCGCAGTTTGCGAATCGGCGGCTTGAGGTTGGTCACCAGGTTGCCGAAACCGTCTATCCAGAGCACGCGCGGCCCCGACTCGGGAAGCGGTGCGGGCGGATCCCCGGGCGGACCGAGCGAGTCGATCGGAACGCCCCCCGCGAGGGCAGCTGCGGCGGGGGCAAAAACATCGCGGCCCTCGAAAGTCGGCGCGCCGTGCGGCCGCGGAGCCAGCTCGTGCACTGCCTGCACCCCGACCTCGTCGATCACGATCGCGAACAATCCGTTGTCGGGACCGATGTAGAACCGGCCGCCGGCCTGCACGATCAGGCGCCGGCGCGTGCTGCCAACTCCAGGATCGACGACCGCAAGGTGGACCGAACCCCCGCCGAAGTGTCGCGTCCCCGCGAACAACATGAACGCTCCGGCAAACACGTCGAACCGCGGCACCTCATGTGAGACGTCGACCAGCATGGCCGTCGGGCACCCCGCGAGGACAACGCCCTTCATCGCAGCGACCAACGGTGAACCGGAACCGAAGTCGGTCGTGAAGGTCACGACCGGCGGCGCGATCAGCCCGCTACCAGTACCTTGTTTCTTTCCAGGGGTCTGCTTCGTCGTGATAGCCGCGTTGCTCCCAGAAACCGAGCCGGTTGCGCTCCATGAACTCTAGCCCGCGCAACCACTTCGCAGACTTCCAGAAATATTTCGAGGGCACGAACAGCCGCAGCGGCCATCCGTGGTCCGGCGTCAAATCTTCGCCATTCCACGCGTAGCAAAGGAGGTTGTCCTCGCCGTCGAGCACGCTCAGCGGAACCGACGTGGTGTAGCCGTATTCGCAATGGGCCATCACGTACTTCGCTTCGGGTTTTGGCTGCGCGCGATCCAGGATCTCGCGGATGGGCACCCCGGTCCATCGATCGCCCAGCCGGCTCCAGCCCGTGACGCAGTGGATGTCGGCGATCACGTCCTTCGAGGGCAGTCCGCGCAGCTCTCCGTAGTCGAGCTCGAGAGGATTCGCAACCGCGCCGAAGACGTTGAAATCCCACTTCGCGATGTCGATCTTCGGCACCGGTCCGAATTGCAGAAGAGGCCAGCGGTCGGGCGCGGTAAGGGTCTGGCCGGGCGGGATGCGTGCCGGATCTACACCTTGGGGAACGCGCTTGCTCTTGAAGAACGACGCCACCGGGCGAGTATAGGAGCGCGGGTATACTCAGCCTCCGGCCGCAAATCGTGACTATGTGGGCCCGTAGCTCAGCTGGGAGAGCGCGTGAATCGCACTCACGAGGCCAGGGGTTCGAATCCCCTCGGGTCCACCAA
>DASPYE010000194.1:0-1783 GCA_035636935.1 Candidatus Dormiibacterota bacterium
CCCATGTGGATCATCTTCGTGCCGGTGTCTGCCTGCTGGCGCTGGTTCGTCACCGCCACCGAGTAGAACTCGCCGATGGAGTTGTCGCCCTGGAGGATGCAGCCGGGATACTTCCAGGTGATCGCCGAGCCGGTCTCGACCTGCGTCCACGAGATCTTCGAGTTCTTGCCGCGGCACGCGCCGCGCTTGGTGACGAAGTTGAAGATCCCGCCGCGGCCTTCCTCGTCGCCCGGGTACCAATTCTGGATTGTCGAATACTTGATCGTGGCGTCGTCCAGCGCCACGAGCTCCACGACGGCCGCGTGCAGCTGGTTCTCGTCGCGGACCGGCGCGGAGCACCCTTCGAGGTAGCTGACGGAGCTCCCTTCCTCGGCGACGATGAGGGTGCGCTCGAACTGCCCGGTCGACGACGCGTTGATCCGGAAGTACGTGGAGAGCTCGAGCGGGCAGCGCACGCCCTTGGGGATGTAGGCGAACGAGCCGTCGGTGAACACCGCGGAGTTCAAGGCCGCGAAGAAGTTGTCGTTGTGCGGGACCACCGAGCCGAGGTACTTCCGGACCAGGTCCGGGTGCTCGCGGATCGCTTCGGAGATCGCACAAAAGATGATCCCCTGCCGGGCGAGAGTCTCCCGAAACGTGGTGGCGACCGAGACCGAGTCGAACACCGCGTCCACGGCGACGCCCGCCAGTCGCTTCCGCTCTTCGATCGGGATCCCCAGCTTTTCGAACGTCTCGATCAGCTTGGGATCGACCTGGTCCAGGCTATCGAGCTTGGGGCGTTGCTTGGGCGCCGCGTAGTAGCTGATCGCCTGATAATCGATCGGTCCGTACGTCACGTTCGACCAATGGGGCTCCGGCATCTTGAGCCAGTTGCGGTACGCCTTGAGCCGCCACCCAAGCATCCACTGCGGTTCGCCTTTCTTCGCCGAAATCAGGCGGATGACGTCCTCGCTCAGGCCGGGCGGGACGACGTCGGCCTCGATGTCGGTGACGAACCCGTACTTGTACGGCTGGAGAACCTGGGCTTCGATCCCGGAGCTCATGACGACTCCCCTGGCGGCGCCGCGGTGAAGGTGATGGCGTATTCGCATGCGTTGCAACCGCTCGCGATGTGAGCGCGCCGCTCGACGGCCGCGCCGAGCACGTCCCGCAGAAACCGCTCTTCGGCCGCACACACCTCGGGGAAACGCTCGGCCACCGCGCGAATGGCGCAGTTGTGCTCGGACAGCCGGAACGTCCCGGCCGCCTCCTGCCATTCGGCCATGTAGCCCTGCTGGTTCATCAGCCGGGCGACCACGTCCAGGCGCTCGGATGCCCCGGCGCCGGCCAGCTCGGCCTGCAGCTGGCGGGTGAGATCGCGGTAATGGTCTTCGAACAGCCCGACCGCCGCCTTGCGGCCGCCCTGGTCGGCCACCCGCTGGAGCAACTGCGTCAGCGTCTCCTCATAGGCACGCGGGAACAGGCCCTCTCCGTCGGGACTCAGCCGGTACGCGAAGGTGGGCGCGCCGACGCCGCGCTGCTCGCGACCGTAGGCGATCAGCGCCTCGCCTTCGAGCTCCTTCAGGTGATGGCGGATTGCGTTGACGGACACGCCCAGCTGGTGGGCGAGCTGTTTCGCCGTGAGCGGTTGGGCACGCTTCAACGCAAGCAGGATTTCTGCGCGAAGTCCTTTGTGCGCCGTGAGTTGCAGAGGATGGATGCGCATCGGAAGCCGAATCCTAAGTGACTTACTCGGGATTGTCAACTAAATAAAGCAAGTTTGGTGTGAATTCGTAAGGCGCTG
>DASPYE010000195.1:0-11146 GCA_035636935.1 Candidatus Dormiibacterota bacterium
CTCACCCCCCGATCGTGGAAGATGCTAACCCGTGCATAATGCCCGCGAGCAAGGGAGCTGTCCCCTTCGGGGCGCCCTCGGCGCGGACCAGCCACATGCATCTGGAGGCCTGTGAGGGCGGGCGCGTGCGGTACGCCTGCGTTACGCCGTTTACAACGGCCGTTAAAGCGGCCTCTCCCTTGCTCATGACCTCCCCGACCGTTGGCGTGCTGCGCTCACCCGGCTTCTGGGAGAGCCTGGTCGAGCGCTACGCGGCGCGCTTTGCGGCCCGGCCCTCGAAGGTCAAGACATACCGCGAGCTTCTCGCGTCGGGCGCGATGGAGGAGGCATCGGCGGCATACGCGGATGGGCGACTGGTACTGGCTCCTCCGCGTCGCTTGCTGATCAACCGCTCCGGCGGACGCAGGAAGACCGTCTATCTATTTCCGCCGCGCGAGGACCTCTTCCTCAAGGGTGTGAATCACGCTCTGCAGCTCATGCCGGCTCTTCATTCGCCGCTCTGTCACTCCTTTCAGCGCGGACGCGGTGTCCGCTCCGCATACGCGGCGATCCGCCAGGTCGCCGACCTCGACCATCTCTCCTGCCTGCACGTCGACGTACGCGATTACTTCGCGAGCATCCCGGTGGGCCGGCTGCTGGAATCGCTTCCCTTGCGGCTTGCGCAGGACGAGGCTCTCCTGAAATTGCTGCAAGAGATGCTGAGCGACGATTCACGAGGCGTCCTCGCCGGCACTCCGTTGGCGCCTCTGCTCTCGAACCTCTATCTACGGCCGCTCGATGACCTGTTCGAGTCATCGCACGTCCCTTATCTGCGATACGCGGACGACCTCATCCTCTTCGACAAAGCGGAATCGATCCTCTCGCATCACGACGCGATCGCGAAGCTGCTGCTCGAGCTCGGTCTCGAGATAAACGCGCGGAAGCTGCGCCTCAGCTCGCCGGGTGCAGCCTGGGAGTTCCTTGGCCTCCGCAATGACCACGGACTCGTCGACCTCGCAACGACGACCCTGAGCAAGATGCACCATCGCGTGCGCCGGCTGTCGCGGCGCGCGCAGGGACGTCGAGATCCGGCCCGCTACGTGATCCGGCGCCTCAACAGAAAGTTGTTTGGCATCGGCGCCGATACATCCGCTTTCACCTGGGCGACCTGGTTCTTTCCGCTGATCAATTCCGATGTCGGCTTGCGCCGGCTCGACCACGTCGTGCAGGAGCAGCTGCGTTTCGCGGTGACACGCCGTCACGAACGCCGCAACCGTGGCGCCATGCCTTATGCGCAACTGGCGGCGCGCGGTTACCTGCCGCTTGTCACTGCGTTTCGCGCCTACCGCCGTGGGCCGGGTGACTACGAGTGCGTATTGGATCGAAGAGTGGGAGGTTGATGATGGGGCGACAGAACGCAATCTGGCTCATGGTCGGCGGCCTTGTCGTGCTGATCGGATCCGCCTTCTTGTTGGCCTGGGGGGTGGGATGGCACATGACCCCCGAGGATGCCATCGGCCTTGGCATCGTCGGATGTCTGGCAGGCCTCGGACTGATTGTCTTCGGGTTCAGCGAGGCCGGTTCGACCAAACATTCGCGTTAGCTCGACCGGAGTGGTCGGGGAGGCGGGATTTTCGCGGTTGATCAGGCAGTACGGTCGCTAACTTGACCTGCCAGACATCGTCGGGAGGGACGATCTTTGCGGAACCGCCCCTCCCGGTAAAGCTCTAGGCGCAGCTCGGCTTGTCGAAGAAGAGCGTGATGCCAGAAGCCGACACCGACATATGGAAGACGTCGTGGAACGTCAATGAGGAGCCGTCCGAACCGGTTCCGTGCACGACCAGGATGCCAGTCCCGGCAAAGTTGTGAAGGTTGACATTTTGGCCATCCCAATTTGTGAACCGGCCGCTGAAGTTAACCCCGTCGCTGCCGATAAAGGTGAATGTCCCGGTTGCGGTGAAGGTGAACCAACCGGTTCCAGCACCCACGCCCGAGGTCAGGACCGTGGAATGCGCGACGCCGTTGTAAGTGATCGTCAGCGTCCCGGGTACACCAGTGCACGGCTGGACGGCAGTCGGATCCGGCGGCACAAAGGTCTGCGTGGCGTTGTGGAACGTCTGGGTCACGCTGACGGCCCCTGCCCCGCTGGCTTGGGCTGGCAACGCCATCACGACGACCGCGCCGAGTGCGGCTACGCCTGCAATGAGTCGCTTCATAAGCGTTCCTCCTGTTCTCAACCCGCAGGGCCTTGGACGGCCCGAAGGACCTTAGCGTCGGTTGTCCCGTCACCCAAGTCAATGGGATCTATGCCCTGCAGGCGGAGTTAGAGTCTCCGATGCCGAAGTGCAATTCATGGAGGAGGTCCCCGCCTTTACACCTGCGACTAGAGGTTCCTTGGTGGTCTGTCTCGTGACGAGGTCAACGCGCCCATTCCTTGAAGAACTCATCTCGAGTTGTCTCGCGGATGTTCTTGTCGACAAAGAGGGGCTGGCCAATGCTTGCAAAGTGGTCGGGGAGGCGGGATTTGAACCCGCGACCACTTGACCCCCAGTCAAGTGCGCTACCGGGCTGCGCTACTCCCCGATGGAGCAGTAATCGTACCGGTGGCTTGATGGGTGTCGGTGGCCGCGGGCTCTTGCTTGGCTAACGCGCGCGCGTCGTGGCCGGAACTCTCTGTGCCAGAGCGATCAGGTTCCCTTCGGTGTCCTTGAACCAGGCGCCCTTCGAGCCATCAGCCAGGTCGGCGATGCCGTCTTTGGTCTTGAAGTCCGGGAAGTTGTAGTCCTCGATCTTCACACCCTTGCTCTTCAACTCTTTCGCTGCGCTGACGACGTCCTCGACGTCGAGTCCGAGTTGCGTGTGATCGCCCGAGGCCTTACCCATGCTCGGGAACACGAGAAAACCGGTCGACCCGGTCCGGTACTCAACGCTACCGTCCTGTTGCACCTCGCCAGGGGTCAGGCCAAGCTTTTGCTCGTAGAACTCACGAGCGCGCTTGATGTCCTGCGCGGGGATGGTCGCTGTCGATTCGATGATCTTCAGCATCGATTGCCTCCTGTGCCGCATAACCAGCGGACGGAACCTTCGGAGTATGCACCTATCTAGCTCCGAGTGCCGTATGCGATCAGGCTACGGTGTGTTGGCGATAGACCTGCCTCGCGCAGCGCGGACTTGAGAGGCGAGTCCATCACCGCGACGCCGTCGACCTTTTGCAGCTCGACCCTGCCCGCTAGCGTCGCGTTCGCGATCAATGCCTGCAGATGCGCGAGCTGCACGCCGCCGTTGGTCAGCAGCGACCGCCCGCCGCGTTCGAGATAGAGCACCAGCCGCCCGTCATCGATCACGCAGTAGGCGCCGGCCGCTCTCGCCATACGTCCATCGGATTGCGGCCACGGGAGGACGGTGCCATACGCGTTCGCGGGGTCGGTTGCCGCCATGGCGACAATTCCCCCACCCGACTCGCGGAGCGCGCGCAAGCGATCGACCGCTCCCGGCAGAGCGAACTGTGAACCACCAAGACCTTCGACGAAGTAACCGCGGCGGATGCGGCCTGACTCTTCCATCGCTCGCAGCACGGGATACAGGCTTGCGAACCCGCCTGGCCATCCTTCGCCGACCACGGCCTCCCGCGTGAGCACTCCGTGACGCTGCAGCAGGACGCCGGCCTCCGAATGCAGGCGCTCGGTGGCATTCGCGCCGGCGCCAACAAGCTCCGCGACCAGCGACCAACGGCCAGTGGCGCGTGGTTGTGTGAGTCGCGGCAGACGCGGCTTTCTCGCCGGCCTGCGCGCCATCGGACCGAGCAGACGAAGCGGAGCAAAGGTGTCATTGGTCACCTCGCCTGACCAGACCAGATCCCACAGCGCGTCGAGCATCACGTCCTCGTCGCCGCCCCCACACGCGTTGTAGATGTCGCGGAAGAAGCTCGCACCTCGCGCGCCCAGGTGGGTGCGAATCCGCTCGTGCAGGTCTGAATGGGACGGTTCGACTGTCGCGGGCACGAGACGCGGCGCGTCACCGCGCAGGTATAGCGCGACGCGGCCGTCGCTGGTGCCGAGTGAGCCACGGCCGACCCAAACCACCTCGCCCATCGAGACGAGCTCGTCGAGCAATCGCGGCGCGTAGTCGCCGACCCTTGCGGCGATCACGTCGCGCTCGATGACCGACGCGGGTAGCGCCAGTCCCTGCAGCTGGAAGACGACTTCCAGCAGCCGGTCGACACCGCCACCCCGAACTCCGATCCCATGCCAGGCCGGCAGGAATCGCGCCAGCGCGTCCGCCGCAACCGACTCGACCTCGCGACGCAGCGCCGCCAGCGACCGCCGGCGGAGGATCCGCAGGACATCGGGGTGGCAGTACTCGCGACCATCCGCGGCCTTGCGAAACTCGCCCGCCAGCACATCTCCGCGAGTCGCCAGGCGCGTCAGCGCCGCCTCGACGGCTGGCGTCGACAGCGCCCAGCGCTTCGCGGGGTCGGCCGTTACAAACGGGACGTGGGTCCGAGCGAAGCGGCGGAGGAGAGATTCGAGCGGGTCCACCCCTGCGTCGAGAAACACATCCGGCAGCCCGATGGGCAGGCTGGCACCCATCGCCTCTCGATAGCGGCCAGCGTCTTCGGCCGCGATCCACCGTGTCTCGCCGGCGACCCGAATGGATACCGCGCGCCGCTCTTTCTCCAGGCCGCGTAACCACTCCTCCGCGACGCCGCGCGCCTGCGCTTCGGCCGGGCTCAAGTCACCGAGCCGCACCAGCAGGTCGTGTGCTTCATCCGGGTCGCGCGGGAACCGCTCCGGCAGAAGTCCCTGCAGCTCGAGCTCCACGGCGGCGATCGCCTCGGGGTCGAGCAGCTCGCGCAGGTCCTCGCTTCCAAGTAGCTCGGCCAGCAGCTCGCGGTCGAGGGTTAGCGCCTGCGCGCGGCGCTCGGCTAGCGGCTGGTCGCCCTCGTACATGTACTCGGCGACGTACGAGAACAGAAGCGAAGCCGCAAAGGGCGAAGCGCGCTCTGTGTCGACGGCGACAACACGGATCTCACGAGAGCGAATCGCTCGCAAGAACGTAGTCAGCGCCGGCATGTCGAAGTGATCGCTCATGACCTCGCGCCATGTCTCGGCGAGGATCGGGAAGTCCGGGTACTGCCCAGCAACCTGGAGTAATCCCGCGCTGCGCATGCGCTGCTGCCAGAGCGGAGTGCGCTGGCCGGGTCGGCGCTTCGGCAACAGGAGCGAGCGGGCCGCGTTCTCCCGGAAACGTGCCGCAAAGAGCGCCGACGCGGGGAGCTGCGATGACACCAGCGCATTCACATCTTCGGGGTCGAGGATGAGGTCATCGAGAGACGGCGGCACCTCGACCTCGGGAAGTTGCATCGCTATCCCATCGTCCGTCCACAGCGCGTGCGCATCGACCCCCAGCTTCTGCCGCAGATGCGCCTCGAGCGCGAACGCGAGCGGTGCATGGACGCGGCCTCCGAACGGGGTGTGGAGGCACACCCGCCAGTCCCCCACCTCGTCGCGGAATCGCTCGACCACGAGCGTCCGGTCATCCGGCACCGCACCCGTCGCGGCCGCCTGGTCATCCAGGTACTTGAGCAGGTTCTTGATCGCGAGGTCGTCAAAGCCTGCCCGTTCGCGCAACCGCTTGGCGGCGGCGGCAGGACTCACGCTGCGCAGCTCGCGCACCATCTTGCCCAGCGCAGCGCCAAGCTCGACCGGCCGGCTCGGGGTATCAGCTTTCCAGAACGCGATCTTGCCGGGCTCGCCCGGCGCCGGAGTGACGATGACCTGGGACGGTGTGATGTCCACGATCCGCCAGGTGGACGCGCCGAGGACAAACGTCTCGCCGACCCGCGTCTCGTACACCATCTCCTCGTCGAGCTCGCCCACCCGCCGGCCGTCCTCCGCGAGGTTCACGGAGAACAGCCCACGGTCGGGGATGGTGCCGGGATTGGTGACAGCCAGACGTTGCGCGCCGGCGCGTCCGCGAACTTTTCCGGCCACGCGATCCCAGACCAGACGCGGGCGCAGCTCGACGAACTGATCGGACGGATAGCGGCCGCTCAGCATGTCGAGCACAGACTCGAACGCGCGCGGCCCGAGCTCGCTGTATGGATAGGCGCGGCGGACCACGCGGCCCAGCCTTTCGACGTCCCATTCGTCGAGCGCGCACATCGCGACGATCTGCTGCGCGAGGACGTCGAGGGGCCTCCGGGGCACGACGGTCGACTCGATGCGTCCCTCGAGCATTCCTTCGACCACAGCCGCGGATTCCAGGAGGTCGCCGCGAAACTTGGGGATCACCACGCCGCGCGAGATCTCGCCGACCGAGTGACCAGCGCGCCCCACACGCTGGATGCCCGCCGCCACGCTTGGGGGCGCCTCGATCTGCAGGACAAGGTCGACGGCGCCCATATCGATGCCGAGCTCGAGCGTCGAGGTTGCGACAAGGCCGCGCAGCCGGCCTGCCTTCAGCTCCTCCTCGATGAGCAGGCGCTGCTCGCGGGCGATCGATCCGTGGTGCGCGCGCACGAGCTCTTCTTCAGCCAGCTCGTTGACTCGCGCCGCGATGCGCTCGGCCAGCCGCCGCGAGTTGACGAACACGATCGTCGAGCGGTGTTGCCGTATGTGCTCGAGCAGGCGTGGATAGATCGCCGGCCAGATGCTGTTCTGACCCTTCGCGCTGTCCTCGTCTTCTGTCGTGAGGCGGGTCATGTCCTCGACCGGAACCTCGACCGTCACCTCCATCGTTTTGAGCCGACCGGCATCGACGATTGACACCTCGCGCTCCGCGCCGCCGAGAAACTTCGCTACCTCCTCGAGCGGGCGCTGCGTGGCCGACAGTCCGATCCGCTGGGGTTGAACCTTAGTCAGCTCACACAAGCGCTCGAGGCTCAGCGCCAGGTGGCTGCCACGCTTGGTCGCCGCGACCGAATGGATCTCATCGACGATGAGCCAGCGGACCGGAGCCAGGATCTTGCGCGCGGCACTTGTGAGCAGGAGGAACAACGACTCGGGCGTCGTGATCAGGATGTCCGGTGGGTGGCGCTCCATCGCACGCCGCGCATCGGCCGGCGTGTCGCCGGTGCGGATGGCGACCGTGATGTCGGGTTGCTGCAGGCCGTGCGACCCCATCTGGTGCCCGATCCCGACGAGCGGCGAACGAAGGTTGCGGTCGACGTCATGCGCAAGTGCCTTCAGAGGCGACACATAAAGGACGCGACAGCGTTCTGCCTGGAGGGGGGTCGGTTCCGCCGTCAGTCTGTCGAGGCACCAGAGGAAGGCGGCAAGAGTCTTGCCGCTGCCTGTCGGCGCCGCCATGAGGACGTGCCGGCCCGCCGCCACCTCCTGCCAGCCCCGCTCCTGGACAGACGTGGGTTCGGCAAACGACGCGCGAAACCAGTCGCGAACCGACGGCGAGAAAAGATCGAGAGCTTGCCCCACGACAAGAAGTTTGACGAGTACCAGTGAAGCGCCTACGTCGCGCGGGCGCTGATCACCCAGGCCTCAGAGTGAGGGCGAGGGCCACGAAGGGACCAGCTGCGTAAGGCCCGCCGACAGCAGGGTCAGGTTGTTGGTCAGCAAGAGGATGCCCATCACGACCAGCACCGCTGCGGAAGCCATGTCGATCGCGCGGCGATGAGCGTTGACGAATCTGACGAGCGGCCGGGCGCTCTCCAGCGCGAAGGCAAGCGCGAGGAACGGCACGCCGAGACCCAGGCAGTAGGCGATCATCAGGCTCATACCCTGCGGCGTCGTGCCTGCGGTCACCGCCGAGCTCAAGACCGCGCTGAGCGTGATCCCGATGCAGGGCGTCCAGCCGCTGGCGAAGCCCATGCCAAGCAGGAAGCCGCCGGCAACACCGCCGCCCTGAGGCGCGGTCTTCATCGGGTGGTACTCGGAGGACAGGAAAGGCAGCCGGATCAGTCCGGCGACGTGCAGCGCCATCGCGATGACCACGACGCCCGCGACGACCGGTACGTAGGAACGGATGGGCTGCACTGCTAGCGAGAACACATAGAAAAAGAGGATGAAGACGAGGGAAAGCCCCGCGACAAAGCCCGCACCGGCGACCGCGATGGAGGAGCCGCGCTGCGCCACAGCGCCTCCCACAGCCCCATCCCCCGCCTTCGGGGGATCCCCACGCCTTCGGCGCGGGGTCCCCAAAAGGAATGGGAAAGAGTCGCCCGGCGTTGAAGCCGATCCCAGGTACGCGAGGTAGGCCGGTACCAGAGGAAGGACGCAGGGCGACATGAACGACGCAAGACCGGCGAGGAAGGCGATCGCGGGGTTGAGACCGCTCAGCACGCGCGGCTGGCCGAGCGGGCAAGCTCGGCGATCGCGTCGGCGACCTGCGCCCACACCCTCTTGGGCACATCGTGCCCCATTCCCTCGACCTCGATGTAGCGCGCGCCGGGTATCGCGGCCGCCACGTTCCGCCCGTTCTCGACCGGGACGAGGATATCGGCGCCGCCGTGGATGACAAGGGTGGGCACGCGCACATCGCCGAGCCGCGCCAGCCTCCCGTTCGCGGCCATGATCGCCTGCAGTTGACGGACAAAGCCCGCCGGGTGATAGGCGCGATCGATCGCGCGTGCGATGCGCAGTTCCTCGTATTGCTCATTGAACGGGTCGGCTGGTCCAAGCAGCTTCTGCTTCGCCCACAAGCCGACGGCGATCCGTTCCTCGCGGGTGTCGGGCGCCGGCACCATGAGGACGGCGGTTCCTTCATCCGTCGGCCGCACCTGGTCATCTCCGTTCGGTCCCGACATGATCGAGGTCAGGGTCAGCACGTGCTCAGGGTGGCTGAGCGTGACCAGCTGGGCGATGAACCCACCCATGGACGCGCCGACGACGTGCGCGGCGCGAATGCCCAGCGCGTCCATGAGGCCCACCGCGTCCGCAGCCATATCGTCGAGGCGATACTCGCCGTCCATCCACGTCGAGAGTCCGGCGTCGCGGTTGTCGAAACGGATCACGTGAAACCCTCGCCCTGCGAGGAGACGGCAGAAGTCGTCGTCCCAGCTGAGCATCTGGGCGCCGAGACCGGCGATCAGCAGCAGCGGCGCCGCCTTGGGCTCGCCGAACGTTTCGTACTCGAGCTCGATCCCATTGGCGGTGGCGCGTGGCATCGGCCCCATGCTACTAATCCCTGGTGGTGAAGCCGCTCCCCGCTCGCGATGAGGTCGACGAGCGCTTCACCTGGAACCGGGAGAGCGTCTTCGGCGACGAGGGCGGATGGGAGAAGGCGGTGCAGGAGATCATCTCCCGCCTACCCGACCTGGCCGAGTTCAAGGGCCACCTCGGCGACAGCCCCGATTCGCTGGCCGACTGGTTCGAAGCCAGCGAGCGCATCCATCGTCTGATGGCCAAGGTGATGGTCTACAGCACGATGGCGTACTCGGTCGATGTGGGCAACCAGGAATCCGCCGCCCGCGCCGACCGCGCCCGCTCGACAGCAGCCCAGCTCGGCTCTGCCGCCGCCTTTGCGATCCCCGAGATGCTGCAGATCGGGCTGCCCAAGCTCCGCGAGTGGGTTGGCACGGCCCCACGCCTCGCCTACCTGGGCCACTACTTCGACCGCCTCGAGAAGCTGCAGAAACGGGTGCGGAGCGCGGAGGTGGAAGAGCTGCTGACCGCGGTCTCGGATCCCCTGGCGTCGGCGCTTTCAGTGCACAGCGTGCTCGCCAACACCGACCTCAAATTCGCGCCGGCAATCGGATCGGATGGCGAGCTGCATGAGGTGGCACAGGGCACGATCGGCGCGCTGCTGACGAATCCCGACCGCGAGATCCGGCGCACGGCTTTCGAGAGCTACGCCGACCAGCACCTGGCGATGCAGCACGCGATGGCGGCCAGCCTTGCCGGTGGCGTGAAGCGCGACGTCTTCTTTGCCCGCGCGCGCGGGTACGCGTCTTCACTCGAAGCGGCCCTGGAGCCGAGCCACATCCCCACCGAGGTCTTTCACAACGTCGTGCAGACGTTTCGGGACAACGTCGGAACGTGGCACCGCTACTGGCGGATCAGGCGCGAGATCCTTGGCCTCGAAGTCCTCAAGCCATACGACACGCGCGCGCAGCTCAGCTCGACGGTCCTGGAGGTGCCCTACGAGCAGGCGGTGGAATGGATCGCCGAAGGCGTGGCCCCGCTCGGCGACGACTACGTCGCCACGATGCGCAGAGGCGCGTTTGAGGACCGATGGGTCGACGTCTATCCGAACAAGGGCAAGCGCATGGGCGCGTTCTCGACCGGCGCCATGGACACCTCGCCCTTCATCTTCATGAGCTATAACAACGACATCTACTCGATGAGCACTCTCGCTCACGAGCTCGGCCACTCGATGCACTCCTACCATGCGCGCCGTACGCAGCCGTATGTGTACTCGAACTACGGGCTGTTCCAGGCCGAGGTGGCGTCAAACATGCACCAGGCGCTGACGCGCCGTCACCTGCTCGCAACAAAGACCGACCCCGCCTTTCAGGTCGCTGTCATCGAAGAGGCGATGGCGAACTTCTATCGCTACTTCTTCATCATGCCGTCGCTCGCGCGGCTGGAGCTCGAGGTCCATGAGCGCGTGGAGCGGGGCGTCGCACTTACCGCCGACACCCTCAACAACCTGATGGCGGACCTGATGCTCGAGGTCTACGGATCCGAGGTCGATGTCAGTGCGCGAGACAGGGATCGGATCGGTTCCACCTGGGCGCAGTTCCACACCCACCTGTACAGCAACTTCTACGTCTACCAGTACGCGACCGGGATCGCCGCGGCGGACCATCTTGTCGAGCGCGTCGCGGCGGGCGACCAGAAAGCAGTTGAGTCGTACCGCGCATTTCTGAGGAGCGCGGGGTCGAGGTATCCGCTCGAAGGACTGCGCTTGGCGGGGGTGGACATGACGTCGCCGGAGCCGGTCGAGGCGGCCTTTGCCACGCTGGCGTCGATGGTGGACCGTCTCGAGAAGCTGAGCGCGAGCCTACGCCCCTCTCCCTGACCCTCTCCGCGAGGGGGCGAGGGAAATCCTGAATACATCGGTGTCGCGGAGCTTGAAGCCGATCCTTTCGTAGAGCTTGTGCGCGGCGGCGCGAGCGGGACCCCGTCCGGACTGCAGCTCGGCTAGCTGGGCGCCCCTTTCGCGGCCGACGTCGAGGGCCGCCTTGACCAGAGCCTCGCCCACTCCCTTG
>DASPYE010000196.1:0-1563 GCA_035636935.1 Candidatus Dormiibacterota bacterium
TCGAGCCTCAAAGAAGCCGCCTTTAGAATCGCGGTTTGGAATTTA
This sequence comes from Candidatus Dormiibacterota bacterium, assembly GCA_035636935.1. GTDB lineage: Bacteria > Chloroflexota > Dormibacteria > Dormibacterales > Dormibacteraceae > 40CM-4-65-16. The sequence goes on from DASPYE010000196.1 coordinate 46, forward strand.
CACCCCGCACCAGAGTCATACCCGGAAGCCGATGACCAGCAGGGCGATCGCCCCGATCGTGCGGAGCACAAAGCCGCCGACGACGGTCACCCGAGCGACCCTGGAGAGGCTGCCCCACCCGCCGGTCATCAACACGACGGCCGGGCGGAGAACCGCTCCCGCGAGAAGACCAAGGACAAACACCGCGACGGCGAGTCGGATCAAGACTCGATTTCCATGACCGGGCCACAGAGCGGCCACGAACAGGATTACCGCCACCACATAGGGAGCGAACGTGGCGCCGAGGATGCCGAAAAGCACGCGCCGCCGGCTCGACCAATCCACCCTCTAACCTAATTTCTCAGGAAACGCTAAGGATCCGTCGAGATGGCTCATAGGTTGCGGGGCCAACCTAGAGCACAAATCGAAGCTTCAGAGAGTTTCCGGAGGTAGACCCAGATGACAGACGAGAATCCACAAGAACCGGGACAGCCGCAGCTGACCCCGCCCGAACAGAGCCTGCAGCCGCCCAGCTACGTGCCGATGGGGCCGCCGCCGAACTGGATGCCTGCGCCCCCACAGCCACCCGCGACCTCGGTGTGGAGCAGGATCGCCGCCTACGTCGTCCTGATCGCGGTCGTGGCCGCGGCCGCGGGCGCGGGAATCGGATGGAGTCTGGCCCGCGCGATCAACACGCACCAGGTCGCCCAGTCGACCACCCAGACACCGTCGCCCATCACATCCACCTCGCCCATCACGCCCGTCACGCCCGGCACCGGTTCGTCCAACGCGACCAGCGCCGCGATCGCGGCGAAGGTCAGCCCGGCGATCGTCGACATCAACACCACGCTCGGTTCGAGCCAGGCGGCGGGCACCGGCATGCTCATCAGCCCCACGGGTGAGATCCTGACCAACAACCACGTCGTCTTCGGCTCGACGAGCATCACCGTCACGGTGGAGGGCCAATCCACCACCTATTCCGCGCACGTGGTCGGGGTTGACGTCTCGCAGGACGTGGCCGTGATCCAGATCGACCAGAGCGTGTCCGGACTTCCGACCGTCACGTTTGCCGATTCGTCGTCACTCCAGGTCGGCGACACGGTCGTCACCCTCGGCAACGCGCTCGGCCAGGGCGGCGCGCCTCGCGTCACCCAGGGCCAGGTCACCGCTCTCAACCAGACGATCACCGCCAGCGAGGGCGCCGGTACCGCGGAGACCTTGAGCGGGATGATCGAGAGCGACGCCGTCATCTACCAGGGCGACTCGGGCGGGGCGCTCGTCAACACCTCGAGCCAGGTCGTCGGCATGATCACGGCGGGCCAGGCACAGGGCTTCCGCTCCGCCGCGTCCGACCTCGGCTACGCGATCGCCTCGAACACCGCGGTCGGGGTCGTCAACCGGATCCGCGCGCACGAGCAGGCCGCGGACCTCACGTACGGCCAGGTTGGATATCTTGGGGTCGCCGTCCAGACCATCGACGCCTCCAATGCGTCCCAGCTCGGTCTGAACGTCAGCTCGGGGGCTCTCGTCACCGCCACG